>JAAETM010000337.1 GCA_024228395.1 bacterium
CTACGGCAATCTGGGGGTCAACCACGTCTTCGCCGGCTTTGTCATGGGCTGGGCCTACCTGCGCAGCGGCAGCTTGTTGGTTCCAATCCTGCTGCACTCCCTGGGCAACCTATCGGTTTGGTTCCTACACGTTGGCTTGTTCTACTGGGGTTGATCATCCCCTATTCCCATGCCCTACACCCGCATTCGCCATTGGATCCTAGTCCCCATTCTGTTGTGCGGGTTGGGTTGGTCTCTGGATCAAGACAGCAAGCAAGCTTCACCCGCAAGTGAGGTGACCAATTCAGCCACGTTTGTTGGGCGAGGGACTTGCAAGAAATGCCACGAAAAGGAGTTCACCCTGTGGTTGGGCTCGGACCATGACAATGCGATGGAGACCGCGACCGCCGAATCCATCCTGGGCAATTTTGAGGACGCCGTATTTGAAAGGCATGGGGTGAAGAGTCGTTTCTACAAGCGGGATGGCCGATTTTATCTGCTCACAGAAGGTGTGGGTGGCAAACAGCAGGAGTTCGAAGTCAAGTACACCTTTGGAGTGCGCCCCCTGCAGCAGTACTTGGTTGCCTTCCCCGGTGGCCGTTTGCAATGCCTTCCGATTGCGTGGGACACCGAGGGGAACAGCTGGTTCCACCTGCAAGGCGACACGCATGTGCCAGCTGACGATTGGCTGCATTGGACGCAACCCGCCCAGAACTGGAACGGCATGTGCGCGTCCTGTCATTCGACCGACCTCAACAAGGGTCTCAACCCAAAGACCCTTGAGTTTGATACGCAATGGGCCGAGATCGATGTTGGTTGCGAGGCTTGCCACGGCCCCGCTTCCGATCATGTGGCTTGGGCCGGGTTTAATGAGGAGACCCGGGCCCTGTCCCCCAGCATGGGCTTCCAACTGCCCACAAGCGGGCTCGAACCACGAGGCAAGGTCGAGCTCTGCGCACGCTGCCACTCCCGGCGCACGGAGCTAAAGGACTTCGCCCACGATGGCGGCGACATGTTGGACTCGTTCCTGCCCGACCTGCTCATCGAGGGCCACTACTACCCGGACGGGCAAATCTTGGACGAGGTCTATGTCTACGGTTCTTTCGTGCAGAGCCCCATGTACTACGAGGGCGTGCACTGCGGCAATTGCCATGACGTGCACAGCGGCGCGCTCGTGGCGCAAGGCAACGCACTTTGCCATCAATGTCACGACGCCAAGTACAGCCTCGGGCAACACCATCACCATGTGATCGAAAGCATGACCCGCACGACCCTTGCCAGCGGAACGGTCGACATTCCCACAGGCGCCGGCACCCAATGCGTTTCATGCCATATGGCCGGGCGCACCTACATGGTCAAGGACTACCGCCCAGACCATTCCATGCGCGTGCCCAGACCCGACTTGTCCATCTCCATCGGCACGCCCAATGCTTGCAACCAATGCCACCAGGATCAAGAAGCACAATGGGCTGCTGACAAGGTGGTCGAGTGGTTTGGAGTGCAGCGTCCCGAACACTTCGGCGCGATCATCGAAGCGGGTCGCCGGGGGGAAGCCGGTGGAGACTTGCGCTTGCAAGGTTTGATCCGCGATGCAAGGCAACCGGCCATCGTGCGCGCAACTGCCCTCACCTTGCTTGGAAACTATGGCAGCGACAGCGCCTGGTTGAGTTTGAAAGAGGGCTTGCACGATGCGGAAGCGCTGGTGCGCCACGCTGCCGTACGCACCTATCGCGAGCCAAACCTGGAGGCGCGCCTGGCCAATGTGGTGCCACTGCTCTTGGACCCGGTGCGGGCCGTGCGCGGCGAAGCTGCGGTGAACCTGTCCGAAATCCCCGGGCAATACCTGCCGCCCGACAGCAAGGGTCCCATGAAGCGCGCACTTGCGCAGTACCGGCAGACCATGGACTTCAACGCGGACATGCCTTCCAGCGGCTTGGCACTTGGAAATCTCCTCATGAACCTGGGGCGCGGGGAAGAGGCGGTCCAGCAATTCGAAAAAGCCCTCGCGATCGACAACCGATTCATCCCGGCCCGCGCCAACCTAGCCGTGCTCTTCAGCATGTTGGGCCAGAACGCAAAGGCAGAAGCCTGCCTCCGGAAAGGCCTCAAGCTGCAACCGGAGGCCCACAATTTGGCGTACTCCCTGGCTTTGTTACTAGCGGAAAAGGGTGAGTTCGACAAGGCCATCGCGCTCATGGATTCCGCCGCGGGCGGATTGCCCAATTCACAGCGGGCGCACTACAACCTGGGCCTCTTGCTGCAACAGCAAGGACTCGTGGAGCGCGCCGAGGTGGTCCTGCTGCGCGCGGTGCAAATCGACCCCAAGGCCTGGGATCCGCTCTTTGCCCTGGCTGACCATTATCTCAAACGTGGCAATGCCGCTTCCGCCCGAAAGTACGCAGAGAAGATGCTTGAGCTGCGCCCTGGCGATGCTACGGCCAGGGCAATCCTACGCCGCACGCAGCGCTAAGCCGCGTGCCGAATCACTCGGCAGGAACCCTGCCCGGCTTGCGGTTCTCCGAACCGACAACTCCGGTCAACTTATCCCCAAGCCTTGATCGCATGCGATCCGCCAATTCCACGAGCTGTGCCACAACCGCCGGATGCCTTTCCACTAGGTTTTCCGACTCGCTGATGTCCTGCTCCAGGTTGTACAACTCCAACCCCGTCTTGGCACTGTAATCGTACTTGCCTGGAGAACCTCCAGACCCTGGCACCTGCCCCACCATGGAGCGATAGCCATGGGGAAAGTGGAGTTTCCAAGGCCCCTTACGCAGCGCCTCCAACTGGTTGGTGTGATAGTAGAAAAAATACGCGGGTTGGGGAGATCCTGCACCGGGCGCCCCCGACAATAGGGGCCACGCATCCACGCCATCGATCACCCGTTCGGGCAAGTCCGCCCCGATCAAGCGCGCCACAGTGGGCAGAACATCGATCGTCATCCACGGCACATTGGAAACGCGGCCGGCGGGGACTTGGCCGGGATAGCGCACCAGGCATGGCACGCGCACGCCGCCCTCAAAGGTGGTGCCCTTGCCCTCGCGCAAGGGACCCACGTTGCCCGCATGGTCGCCATAGTTGAGCCAGGGACCATTGTCCGCAGCGTAGATGACGATGGTGTCGTCGGTCAGTCCATTTTGCTCCAGGGCCGCGAGCACCTTGCCCACCGAATCGTCGATCTCTTCGATCACGTCCCCGTAGGCCCCCTGCGCGCTACGCCCCTTGGACGTTTCCGCAGTGAAGAGCGGCACGTGGGGCATGGGGTGCGCCAGATACAGGAAGAATGGCTCGTCCGCGTGTTTGTGAACGAAGGCGGCCGCGCGGTCACCAAAATCCGTGGTGAAACGCATCTGATCTTCGGCGGTCACTATGGGGTCCACAATCTCGGTCCCTTCGAACTGGAACAGGTCGGGGTACCCACGCTTGCGCTTCACCACCGGATCTGAGAACTTCGCGTAGGCCGGATGCCAGGGCCACATGTCGTTCGAATAGGGAATGCCATTGGACTCATCGAACCCATGGTTGGCCGGCAGGAACTGGGTCTGATACCCCAGGTGCCACTTGCCGAACATGGCCGTGGCGTAACCTTGCGATTTGCAGAGTTCGGCGATGGTGGTCTCCTCGTCGTGGATGCCGTGCTTCGCGCGCGGGCCGATCGCGCCATGCATGCCCAGGCGGTTCGGATAACATCCGGTCAATAGCGCCATACGCGAGGCCGAGCAAACCGGTTGTGCCACGTAGAAGTTCGAAAAGCGCGTGCCCTCCCCCGCCAAACGGTCCAGGTGCGGTGTTTCAAAACCCTCCGCCCCCTGCGTACCAATGTCTGCCCAACCTTGGTCGTCGGTGAAGATGATCACCACGTTGGGTTTGGCCCGCAGCGTTTCCTTTGCGGCAGACTCCGTCGCACTACAGGCAGCCAGAATCAAGGCCGCAACGCACAGGGGAACACGACGGAGGCCTCTTTGATGGGGAATGCTCATATTCATGGGGCCAGTGTAACGGGCCGCACCATTTCTATGTGGTCCAAGCCGTCGAGTAGGTAGACATCACCAAGGGGCTCAAAACCATGACTCCTGTAGAACTCTTCCAAGTAGGTTTGCGCGTGCAAGCGAATACTGAGACCTGGCCACAACATTCCGACCTGCTCGAGAGCGAGCAGCATAAGCCTGTGGCCTAGACCCTGTCCGCGCAGGGCAGGATCGGAAACAACGCGGCTGATGAGCGGCTCGGGACCATCGCCCCCGGGACCCAAAAGACGTATGTATGCAGCGAGATGACCCTCCGGATCGCGCAGTAGGATGTGCCGGGTTTCGGGCAGACGGTCCTCTTCCCCCGGGTCCTGGTAGACACAGTCCTGTTCGAGCACGAACACCTTGGCGCGCAATTCGAGCAGGTCGAGCATGTCGGCTGCGCTGAGCTGATCCAGGGTCGCGATCTGGCTGGTCAATTCCACCGGGCTCAATGTTCGCCGCCCTTGAACAGCGACAACAAGGTGCTGGCGAGCTTTGTGTACAGTTCGCCCGTGGCGCGCACGTCACGCAGGCAGTATTCGCCGATGTCTTCGATGCGACCTTCGCGGTAGGCGCGGCCGACTTGGCTGCCGTCGATGGAACCTTTGGGGCTCTCCACGTCAAAACGACGGCACCAATAGTCCAGGGAATAGCGGTCGCGGGTGGCTCCCTGGAAGGTCAAAACATCGAATAGATCGCAGTGGTCCGACACGTCGTAACGATAGGGAACCAGGTGCCGACTAGGTGCCAGGTCCAACTGTGCAGAGCGCACCATCAGCACCGGGCCGTCGTAACCGCGACCGTTGAAGGTGACCAAACGCGACGTGCGTCCCCTGGAATCGCGGGCCCCCACCACATCCCAGAAGCGCCTCAGGATCTGCTCTTCGCTGCCTCGGAAGATCTTTGAGTGCCCCACCTTTTCCCAAACGTGTTCTTCCGTGGGGTCCCCCTCGAGCAGAATCAATCCACGGTCCTGTTCCACCAACCACAGGCCGATGGCAATCACCTTGCCGAGCCCGGGATACAAGGCCAAACGCTCGGGCACCGCATCGCGGCGCTTGGGATCACGCTCGCGCTGCACCAGGTAGCCGCGCGTACTTTCATCCACTTCGTCCCAAAGGAAACCTGCTACTTCGATATCGAAAACGATCGTCTGCCGCTCGGTGCTAGTCATGGGGTCATTGTAGCGAATGCCCGGATTGCCGGTCGAGCTAAGGACAGCCAGGACAGGACCCCTTCAGCGTCAACTCATGGGTCCTGGCAACGAACCCCAGCGGTGCTGGGGAATGCACCTTGGGAAGGCAGCCGGGAATGTCAAACACACGGTCGCAGACCTCGCAATGAAAGTGATGGTGGCGCTCGAGGGCGGCGGCCTCGTAGCGGGCGGGTTGGCTAGGCACCTCCACCGTTGCCAGCTCCCCCCTGTTCCACCATGGTTTTCAAGCTGCGATAGACCGTGGTCAGACTCAGGACCCCTTCCTACTCCAGAGCCATTTGCACGATCTCCTTGGGGCCTAAGGGCCGGACGCTGGAGCGCGAAATCTCCCCTCCGCTGTTTGGTGGAGCCCTGCATGGGGTGAAAATAGCGACGACCTTTGATATTGACAACCCATTTTCAATAACAGACGTAGCCGCAAGGCCGTTGCCAGCCGCCTCTACACCCCATGAAAACCGCATTGCAAATGCCCGCCGGCCTGCTCGGGGCGGGCCCAAACCTGGGCCGGGTGATCACCACCCTCGGCCGCAAACAAGAAAAGGAGGGCCAGGAACAATTTTCCCGGCCCCCCACCCCTTCCCACCCAAGTGAAACTACTGACGACGCGCAACAAAATGGCGCACGGCCAAAATCAGATAGAGCAAGCCCATCCAGCCGCTGCCCTCAAAGAGATGGCGCCAAGTGATGGCACCATTCGTGGCCGTCGAATGGCAACCACCGAAGCTAAAGTCCTCGGTGAAGCTTGCGGGGGAGTCGTAGGTGAATGCCGAAGGAATCACCGATGCCTGGTCGGTCAAACTGTCTTGGACCTTGATCGAGTTGTAGGCTGAAGATTGGGCAGGGGTGACCACGATCAGCTCGTTGGAACTGACCACGGTGACCTGGGGGGTGACCACGCCACCCGTTCCGGTCAGGGGGTCCGCGCCGAAGGTCACCTGGGTCGAACCGGAAAAGCCCGAACCGAACAGGTGCGTGGTGGTGCCACCGGCTGCAGGTCCAGTGCCCGGGGTCACGCCGGTCAAGACCGGGTCCACTTCCGGGCTAAACAGAAATGCTGTAGACGCTTGATCGCCCCCGGGGTTGGTCATGGTCACGATGTGGGGGCCACCAGGCAGGGCTGCCACCGTCTCGAATGTCAACGTGGTCGGGCTGGTCGCAGTGACCAGGTTTTGCGGCACACCGTTGATCGTCAAGGTAGCGCCGGGCACGAAGTTTGTTCCTGTCAGGGTCACGAAAGTACTGCCTGTGGAAGCGCCCACGACGGGGAAGATCGTGGCGATGCTCGGGGTGCCCAGCGAATCGAAGGCGTCGATGGCACGGCCTTCCACACCCGTGACATCGATCACCACAACGTCGTGGGGACCGGCCACGGTTTGTGCCAGGGTCAGGCGCAGGTGGGCCGGGTCGATCAAAGTGCAGCCTCCGGAAGCGCCTTCCACGTAGACCTGATTGCCTAAAACCACCCGGCATCCCGCACGGAATCCAGTGCCGGTCAGGTCCACTTGGAACCCGCCAACACCCGAGCCGGAAGCAGGCACCACATTGGTGACGGTCGGGTCCACGGGCGTGATCTCCAACGCACCGGCCAACAGGTCCTGGTCACCCGAGGAGTTAGTCACGAGCAGATCCAGATGCCCAAGTGCCGCACCCGGAGGAACGGTCACATCAAACTGCACGGAGCCGCTCGCCCACAGGGTCGGCGTGATTACGATGCCATTGCCAGGGGAAGTCAGGGTGGAGCCCCCATTCAGGCCCGTGCCACGCACGGTAAGCGAAACGGTGGCCCCTTCGATGACTCGCAGAGGATAGTCGTCGAAGGTTCGACCCAGGTCCAAGGTCACAGCGTCCTCCACAAATTGGTTGCCCAAGGAGGACGTCTGGCCCGCAGTCACTGCGATCTGCCCTAGGGAACTGGCCTCGAAGTTGGTATGAACGGTGTGCCCAGCGGTCAGGTTGGACGAGTTCACCGGGCTATCCAAAGGAGTAGCCCAAACGCTATAGGTGCCCGCATCGAGCGCCTCTACGCGGAACGCCCCCACGTTGTCCGCGAGAGCGCTGCCCACCGTGCGACCATCGCTGTCGCGCACCACGATGTAACCTCCGGCTACCCCCGTGGAATCCGAAAGGCGCTTGAGGTTGCCCGTGATCGTGGCAAACGTCTGACTGGGATACATGTCGCGCAGGCCTTGGATGTCATCCATGCCCAAGCTACGGTGCAGGATGACGGTGGGATCCACATACGGATACATGGTAGCCCCCGCCACGCCCGAGTGGTCCAACCCCAAGAGGTGACCCAGCTCGTGAGCCGCCACGTCTTGGATGTCGAAACTTCCCCCGGTGCCATCGGTCGTGAACCCGAAGGCCTTGCCGTTGAACAAGATGTCAGCGTCGGTGATGCTGCCGCTCACAAAAAATTCCAAGGGCGTGATGGCCACCACGCCGGAACCCGCTGGGAAGTAGCCCGATGAGTTGTCCTCATCGAAAGTCATCAAGTGAACGCTATCCGAAGCCCAATCGGTGCGGGCCTGCTCTACGGGAGTCGTGTTCTCCACCAGCCGAGCGGTGGTCAGTGTGGTCTTGTTCCACTCTTCGATCGCATTGCGCATGGCAATCTCATCGCTCAAGTCCGCCACGTCCGCCGATCCCAGCGATTGAATCACGATGGAAATATTGGCGGGATTGGACCAGGCGAGCTGCTGCCCATTGCTCGAGTAAATCAACCGTACGTGGGCGGCGATGCCGAGGGACAGGGTCCCTGCCAGGCCTAAACCGATCAGTGCTTGTTTTGAAAAACGCATCGAGTACCTAGCGGTTGGAACTTGTGTTGTATGCCTCAAGCGCCAAGCGTTCGGTCACCCGTGCCTGTACGCGCCCGGAGAACTCCGAGAAGCTCATCGCTTGTACTCCCCCATGGCTGTTGCCCGCGGGGCTAACCAGTTCCAGGGAACCGGTGCTGCGCATCACCTGTTGGCTGCCATGCCCATCGGATATCACGCGATACTTGCCCTGGGCCATGCCGGTGGGCATCTGCATGCCTTCGCCGTTTAAGAAAAGTACGACCTCTTCACCGACCTGAATTTCGGGCATGCCCGGGAGGACCAGACCTCGACCATCGGAGGTGACCCCGCCGGGAATGCGAATAGTGCGCGTGGCCTGGGCCTCGCCCAAAAAGGTGCGCTCCACCTGCATTTCATAGTCGGTGACCACGCGGCCGACCCGGTCGCGCAGGACGCGACGGCCCGATACACGGCCTTGCACGATGCGATCCGCACCGTCCACGAGTTGCTCCACATCCATGCGGATCGCGGTGCCCGCCTGGGCGGAGGGTGCAATTTGGCTTTGATGACCGGCGACCCATGAGGCACCGACGATCGCCAGAGTGAATAGAGTCCAACGCATTGGAGTCGAATTTGGGGGTTGGGGAAAGTACGAGGACGGGAGGGGAAATGAGCCTTCGTAACTGTGTCCCTCTTCGCCTGGCAAAAGGGTGTTCCTTGACCCCCAATGCAGTTTCCTTGCCCGAACTCCCAGGGCGGGACATCTGCATCGGAGCTGCTGTCCCCTTTGGGGACACTTTCCCCGGAGCGGCACGATCAAGCAGGTCTCAGCCCCAGCCTTGGGCAGGGGAATTCGACCGCTCGATAAGGATGTCCAGCTGGGCCCACCGCTTCTGATCCTGGCCCTCCCCCGAGCAACCCCCGCCCCCATTCGAGCATGCCCGATCCCACAGCTCTCCGCAAACTGCTGCGCAGCAACCTTTCCATCCCGACCATGCCCGCCGTGGTGCAGAAGATCAATTCGCTGATCGAGAACCCCGAAACAGGCACACGAGACATCGGTGAATTGGTGTCCGAGGACGGTCCGCTCACCGCCAAGGTGCTGCGCATCGCCAACAGCGCCTACTACGGCCTCGCCAGCGAGTGCCGGACCACCGAACACGCCAGCACCATCCTGGGCGTCAACGTGCTCAAGAACATCGTGACGCAGGTGGCGGTCATCAACCAGTTCGCCAACCTGGAGGCCGAAACCGGATTTAAGGTCTCGGACATCTGGCACCGCGCCTCCCTCACAGCGCAGATCGCATCGCTCATGAGCAGGGAAGCCCACAACGTGCGTATCCTGAGCCCCGAGGAATTCTACGTGTGCGGCCTGCTGCACAAGATCGGCCAAGTCGTCATGCTCGACAGCATCGGCAAGCCCTACGCGCAATTGCTCAAGCGCGCAGCGGACGCCGGCGCCTCCGCCCTCGCCACCGAAACCGCCGCCCTGGGTTTCAACCACCAGGACGTGGGGGCCGTGGTCGCCAAGCGCTGGGACCTGCCCGACGCAGTGGTCGACGCCATTCAGTACCATGGCACGCCGTTCAAGGAGATCGGCCCACGTTTGCACGTGCACCTGATCACAGTGTCCAGCCGCATCGCGCGTTACTTGCTGGTGGGTGAAAACGACGCGGCCTCCGCCATGCTGCTCAGCAACTGCGAAGCGCTGGGCATGGACCCGGAGCGTTCCATCCAACTGTTGGAACGCGTGGACCTCAGCGCGGCGTGAGTGTGGCCGTGGGGTTTTTACCCCCGCTTACAACAATCAAGGTTTCCTCGCCAGCGACGATCGTGACCCGGCCCTCGAATAGGGTGCGGGTTGCTGTTTTTCCGGGGGCGCCACGATCGGAACAAAAGCTCACTAGGACGGGGTAACCGCCTGGCTCTAGGTTTGCTTCCAGGTCCCAACTTTTGGTTGCGCCCTCAGCGAACGAGATGGAGCGAGTCAAGAGTGCATCGTCGGCTGAATTCTCACCCGGTATTCGCATTGTGAGCGAACCTCGATTCCCGGTGGGCACTGGAAAGGCCTCGGCGTGCATTCGAAGCTTCCCCGTGGCAGGCAGCCGGATCTCCACCTTTACCTCCTCGGCCCCAATGGCGTGTTGGATCGTCTGCGTGCCGACTTGGGCGACCAACACCACGGGTTCCTTGGGAACATAGGTAAACTCAAACCACTCCGGTTTCTCTTTGGATTTGCTGAAGATCGTCTCCCCCTTGGAGTCCTGCAGCCTCGCCCATTCGGGATGCAACGCTATCCCATTGGCATCCGAGAACTGCGCTTCAATCAGCCGCCCAGGCAGCAGAACAACCTTCCTACGGTGAGTTCCTGGAGTCAGTGAAAGTTCGAGTTCAATGGGTGCGTGACCACGGGCGCCCACTCGGAACCTGTAGCTTCCAGTCATAAGTGGACCCACCACCAAGCGGCCTGAGGGGTCCTGGAAGGTTGGAATTCTCCATCCTTCCTCCAGACCATGGACCGATGTGCTTCCTAGTCGTTGGCCACGTTCCCCCACAACCTCAAACTCCATGAATCCCAGCCCCGCCGGATCGGGGACCAATTCCAGTTTCGAAGGGCGTGCCTCTTGGGGAATCACCGCTACCCCCCTCGCAATAACCTGACCGCTGGCATCGCGCAATCTTGCTTTGATGCGTGTCCCCGGCTTTAGTCCAGGCAATACGCTTGGCGGTGACATACCAGAGACTGTCAAGCGTACGCCCCAATCGAACCACGCCGCCATCCCAGTCTGACCGACGGCCATTTGATAAAACTGCAGAGCAATTCGATCCCCATACAAGGGAGCGCCGAGCAACTCTTCAGGCAAATCAATTTGCATGGAGGTGTTGGCCAATACGGACAACCCGGCCTGCTCCAAAATCGGGGCAATCGTCAGGTCATTGCCCTCAGGCAAGCGAATCAAATACTGCCCTTCAGAGTTTGCCTCGGCAGAATCAGTTTCCAAGACGGCAAAGCCGTGCCCCTTGGCCAAGGCCAAAACCATGCCATCTGGTGCGGTCGCTAGCGTGACAAGCCCATTCACATCTGTGCGGGCATGCCCACGGGAAGTCTCGACAAACGCCTCTTGGACCGGTTGCCCCGACGCATCTACAACGCGAATGTTGAGCAAGTTTCGCCTATTCACCTTCAGGATCCCCACGTCCTTGGCCGGCGACTCGATGCTCACTGGGATCTGGAATTCCTGCCCACCATTCCGGCTTCCTCCTTCAACCACCACCCGAATCGAGATATCCTTCAATCCCTCCGTCTTGTCGGATGACAAGAAATCAAGGGTGACGGCGAGCCCCCCATTCTCCGTGGGTTGAATCGCCATATACCCATAATCCTCATTGCGATGGTTCGTGAAAGCCACATTCACAGTCTTCATGTATGGAGTTCCGTCGTCTGCCCAAACCAACCGACCGAGAACGTGGGGCAAACTGGTGGTTTTGATGACCAGGTTCTCTTGGTTTTTTCGAAATGAAGCTGAGGACGACCATCCTCCTGGCAAGGTCTTGAGGTACCTGGGCAACTCAACATCTCCCTGGCTTCCGGGCTGAACGCCTTCGAAAAGGAAAGCCCCGCCTGGGAGCGAACGGGTCGAGCACCGCCCAGACATCAATCCAAGCTGCTCAAGTTGCGCACGGTGCTCATCTTCTATTCTGAAAGTTGTTCTTTCAAATGGCGTGGTTGGTCTGAATTCCCAGTCACAGTCAATATCAACGGCCTCCGAAAGTGGTTCACCGTCTGCAAGAATCCACCCTTTCAAGTCCTGCAAGGGTCCCAACTGAACGGTGTAGTCATCTTCAACCGACTCCACCAAGAAATCCTGGATCGCAAAGCCCTCAGCACGAACTAGGCACAAGGATCCGACGGCTCCCTCCGGCAGGACAGCGCGGCCCTTTCCATCGAATGTAAGGGGGTGAACTTCCATACTTGCGGTGAGCCAAGCGCCCTTGCCACCAGGGGCGGGGACTCCGTCGCTGTCGACTAGGATGATTTGTGCGAGCCGGGAGGCTGCGGGAATTGGCGCAATGGGCGAGGCCTGGTCGCGGACCTCGGTAGATTCGCTGGAGACGAGAAGCGGAGAGGATTCGGTTTTGGGTTCTGCCATGGGCACTAGGCCGGCTTGGTTCTCGCCCTTGCCCGGTTCTTCCAGGTCGGTTTGGGCGCTGCCCAGGATTTCGTAGCCTGCAAAGATGGCGAGGCACAGTACGACCGATGTGAGGATGAGTTTCTTCATGGTCCAGAGGGCGAGGATCGGGGTCAGGGAAAAAGCGGTGGTCGAACCCACTGTGGTCACAACGGTGGCCGGGGGAGTGCCAGCGGCCGCGGCCTGAGCCGAAGGCAGCATCTCCTGCCACCCCGCCCCAAAGGCCATGGGTCCCAGGGCATGCATCCATTGTCCTCGGTCGCCAAATTCGCTGTCCAGGAGCTCGCGCAGTTTTGCGAGGCCTCGGGAGATGCGCTTGCGGGCGGCGGCGGGGGTGATCTGTAGACGTTCAGCGATCTCAACCGGTTGTTGTTCCTCCAGGTAGCGCATCACCAGTACAGTGCGGTAGGGCGCTTCCAGGGACAGGATCGAATCGGTCAGGCGCCGATGCAGCAGCAGGCGCTGCTCGCTGTGCTGGTCGGCCTCCTCGGGCCGGGCGGCGCCTTGCTCGGCCAGTTGCCGGGTGCGATCGCGTCCGCCCCGTCGCATCGCCATTCGGCGCGCCACGGTCTTAGCCCAAGCGCGCAGCTGGACTCCGCGTTCCCTGGGCGGGGTCTTGATGGCTGCGACCAGCACATCCTGGGTAAGGTCGTCGGCGCCGGCCTCCCCCACGAGCCCGCGGGCCAAACGACGCAGCCAAGCTTCGTCCTTGAGCAGGGCTTCGATCGGGTTTCGGGATGTGAAGTCGGGGAGCATGGGAGGTTCGGCCTTGTTTCCATCCTAGGGACCGCCCAGCTCAAAGCGTGACTCACTTTCTGACAGTTCCTTGGGCGTGGGGCACCGAAAGGGTCTCGCCCGCTGACAATCCTGAGCCGAAAGGAGCCTTCTGCGCCGTCAGCCGACCCGAGCGCGATGTGTGGGATAGGCTTGAGGACCTCCCCAAGAGTCCCCCAGCTACCCCACCTATGGATCCCAAACGACTGCTGCAACGCATGTGCACGCGCCACTCCCTGCCCTTTGAGCAGGCGGAGGCATTGCTGCCACTGATTCGACGAGCCCTGGTTTCGCCCTTTTCGGTGCGGGATCGCATTCTGGCCTTGGTCGATCGCAATCTAGCGCGACAGATCAAGAGTGAGAGTCCGGGGTCGACGCTGTCCGCGATTGAGAGGGACTTGGACGAAGAGGTGCTGATGAGCGTGGCGCCCGCATTGCACGGGTGGCAGCAGGGCGGCAAACCGAGGCACCTGGGCAATGATTTACCCGGTATCTTTCCCGATGGTTTGGACTTGGGGTTGGATCACTAAGAGCGCAAGCGCGATTGACGATGCAAGCATGAAAAAGGCCCCACGGTACCAGGTACCGCGGGGCCTTTGTGACTCTTGCGAGTTGGATCAGTCTTTGATGACTTCGATGTGGCGCTCGCCGTTTTCGTCTTCGGTCATGATGATGGTCTGCGTGTGCACCTTTGCGTCGATGCCCCGGGATGCCTTGCGGCTGCGGCGCTTGCCGCGGGAAGCTCCCTGGCGGGCGTTGCCCTTCATGCGGCGCACCTGGCCGCGCAGCTCCTGGATTTCCTCGCGCAGGGCGTGCATCTCCTCGCGCAACTCGTGCATGGCCTCGATCATTTCACCGGTACCGCCATGGTCTCCCATGCCGGAGTGGCCGCCCATTTCGTAGAATTCATAGTCACCGTTGCCTTTTTTCACGCCGTGCAGACTGTGCAGCTTGCGCATGATTTCCATGCCGTGGCCTTCGGTAATTTCAGACAGGCCCTGGCCAGGGTCCATCCAACGGCCTATTCCGGAGGAACGACCCATCAGTTTCTTCATGATGGCACCGCGCTTGCCGCCCATCATGCACTTTGCTTGGAAACCGTGTCCTTCCGGAGCGGAGCGCTTGCCGAAAATGGAGCGCCAGTTGCGCTTGCCGTGACCTTTCGGCTCGTGACAGTCTTCTTCGTCGAGTTCATGGGCACCACAGCCACCGCTGTCGCAGTAGGGCTTGCTTCCATGGCCTGGCTTGAAGAAACGGACATCGCCCGAATCGCAGCTGCTTTTGCCGCATTCCTGGTCGTCGCCCTCACAGGAACTCGAGCCACTTTCGGAGTCACATTTCACTTTGATCTGGAACATCCCCTTGGGCCCACTTTCCGAACGGAAGACATGCAGGGCAGAGGCATCGGCATCGAGGCCCCTAAGAACCTTTCCGAGTTCGCCCTCGCCTTCAGGGCATTGGGAGGAGCTATGCCATTCGAAGCGGTGGCCTTTGTGGCCTTTGTGGCCGTCGTGACCTTCGTGATAGTGATGGCCTTCATGGCCTTCGTGATAGTCGCCGCCTTCGCCATCAAGCTGGAACCAGGAAGCGCCGTCCTTGCTTTCATGGATCTCGTGAAGCTCCACCTCCCCACCGTCGCCCTTGCGTTGCACCAAGACCTTGACCTGTCCGCCCCCGAAGCTCTTGATGTCCAGGTTCTCAATATCGAGCTCCGCAGGATCGAGAATACCTTCGCTGACCTCCAGTTCGATTGCGTCTTCCACTTCGCCTGCATAGCCCAAACCACGCAGATTATCCATGAGCTTTCCCTTGTGGTCGATACCGATTTCGCGGGCGATAACCTTTTGTCCTGGCATGCTCGGGCGCTTGCCAAGCTTGACCATGAAAAGGATCTGCTCATCGCCGCGCTTGGCCCGAATGGCAACACTATCTCCAGCGGCATAACCGGACATGGCCTTGAGAAGCTCGTCAACCCCGCCGACTTCCTTCTTGTCCACGCTCAGGATCACATCACCAGCCTTCAAACCAGCCTCAGCGGCCCCGGATCCATCGGCCACGCTGGCCACGCTCACCTGCTCGCCTTCTTCGTTCAGATAGACGCCCATGTAACCGCGGTTGTCCGCTTTTGGGGCATCCTGACCAGTGCGGATTAGCGTCGCCCTGCCCGGGGCAGCAGCCTTCTCCACGATTTCGATCACGGGCTCAATGTCATTGCCTGTTCTGACCAGTCGAACCCGAATTTCCTCGGAGGCCTCGGAGGTGGGTACGGGGGTTTGGGCCCAGGCGGAAGTAGCGGTGGCGAGGGCCAGAAGCAGGGAAACGTTCTTGTACATGATTTTAGGGGTTGAAGACTGGACCGAAGTGTCCACAGGTTTTCTATCGAACCATACCGTACGAAGGGTTCAGTGTTCGGTTGGCCCCAAAACCCCGCATTCCCACCTGTTGGCTGCCCCCCCCCAGCAGGGGCCCGTTAAGGCCCCTGCTTACGCCATTCTGACGGAGCGCTTACCCCTTCAACATTCAATCCCTCGCATTCAAAAACTCTCGTTTAGGAGAGCAAGCGCGGCACGGGAAGATCCGACAAGCGCCCAATCTTGGGTAGGTCGCCCACCAGGGGCCGCAGGTAGTCCAAGAACGCCGGAGAAACATCGTGATCCCCAGACAGGTACTGCTCGGGCATGACCTTGGTTTTCTGGGCCACGTTCTCCAGTACTGTCACGCCGTACGCAACGGCATACTTGGCAAGGGTGCCCGCACGGCGAATGATCAGGGAGCCGTGGGGCACCTTGTCCTCGAGGGCCACCCGCACGGCGTGGCGGCCGACTTCACGGGCCTCGAGCGCATCCTGCCTGGAGTAGACCCCAAAAAAGGAGCGCTGCAGGTAGCCAAAGGTATCGGCGCGGATGCGGGTATTTATGCCCACGCAGGCGCGTACCCTGTCCGCGAGCAGATCTCCCAGGGCACCGGTTCCGGAAAGTTGCACATTGCCGTGGGCGTCCACAGACCTGCTCTTCTGGATGAAATGGCCCTCGCTATCGTGGATGCCCTCGGAAACTGCGATCACGCAACGCCCATGCTGATCCATGGCGTCGGCCACCTGATCCTGAAAAGCGTCGATGCAAAAGTCCCTCTCGGGTAGGTAGATCAGGTGCGGCGCTGCCCCATTGCCTTCGCGCGCCAGGGCTGAAGCAGCGGTCAACCATCCCGCATGGCGCCCCATGACCACGTTGATCTTGACGCCGCCCAAACTGCGGTTGTCCTCGTTGTCCCCCATGAAAGCCTGGGCCACAAACTTGGCAGCCGAGGGATAACCCGGGCAGTGATCCGTGTCCATCAGATCGTTGTCGATGGTCTTGGGCACGTGGAACAGCTTGAGTTCGTACTTGCGCGCCACAGCCGCCCGATTCAATAGGAAGGCCGTCTCGGCCGAATCGTTGCCGCCGATGTAAAAAAAGAAACGCACGTCATGGGCCTCCATCACATCCAGCATGCGTTCGCATTCCTCTTCGGTCGGCTTCTTGCGTACGGAGCGCAGGGCCGCACATGGGGTGCGGGCCACACGATCCAAGTCGGCCGGGTTCTCAAGGCCCAGGTTGATCAGATTCTCGTCCAGGATGCCCTGCACCCCGCGCAGGGCCCCGAACACACTGCCGATCTCCGGGGCGGCCATACAACTCTCGATGACCCCGACCAAGCTCTGGTTGATGACCGCTGTGGGTCCTCCCGATTGCCCGATGAGGGCGTTTCCGATGCGTTGACTCATTGACGTATTCCTGGCTGCTGGGCACGGCCCGATTCCAATGGGCAAATTAGCTGCTGGGCCCTCTTGAGCATAGCGTTCCTGCCCGATCCCGACACTTTCAGGGGAAATCTGGCCTCCACGCACCCCGCAATGCCCAGAAGTCCCGAGCAAATTCTCCTCGACACTTGCACTGCTACCCGGAATTGTTAATCTCGTCGCCCCACAGGCAGCCCTCACAGGCCGCCCGCGTGAGCCCCCCCGGCCCCCTAGGCCGTCTACCAGCTCATTGGATAAGTGGAAACTCAAGCGTGCCCGGGTGGCGGAATTGGTAGACGCGCCAGACTAAGGATCTGGTGGGATAATACCCATGCTGGTTCAATTCCAGTCCCGGGCACCATTTGAGCTTTACGCCGTAACGCTCATTCCCCCCCCACCAAGGGCACCGATGCGCGCAATGCCAGGCGGAAGGACTTGACGTCCAATTTGAGCATGAAGAGCACGCTGGACATGCTTTCCATGTAAGCAATCTCGCGCTTTTTCTTGGCCATGAGGATCGGCACGTTGTCCGCGATCTGCGCGTCGCCCCAGGCGGTCAAGCGGGTATCGACTTCAGTTTGCACGGCGTCCACATCGGCGGGAGGAAGGGAGCCCAGGCTACGGCCCTTGAAGGATTCCTTCAGCACTTCGCGCTCCGTGAGCTGTCGCTGCCGGCGCCAATCGATCTTGCTGCCCGCGTTGTCTTTGGCCCATTGACCCGCCATCTTGTTCAGGGTAGGTGCGGCTTTGCTCGGGTTGAACCACACGATCAGGTTGGCCGAATCCAGGGCGTTTTCCACTTGAATGCGGAACGCGGGCAACTCGGAGAGGCGCGGGTAGCCGCGGCTTTCCCCTTGGTAGTAGGTCTGGCGGATGGTCGAGAACATGCGCTCGTGATTCGTGATCCAGAAGTGGCCCTGGTCCGTAATCATGGTGGCTATCATACCGGTACCCGGGATGAACGGGGACCAGAACTCGCGGGTGGCAAAACCTTCGGATTCATGAACATAGTAGCCGGTGTCATTGAGGTTGGCCGAATCGTAACCCTGCAAACCGAACTTCTCGGGGTTGCGACCGATCATGTCGCGGATGTCGTCAAGTTTGTTGTGGCTGCCTTCCCCATCGGTCCAGGTGACCAAGGTGATAGCAAACACGGGTTGCCCATCGGTTTCTGCGGGGAATTCTTGGCCGGCGGTATTCTTGGCGACCACACCGCCATAGTCGTTTTCGCGCACGATCAAAGCCAAGCGGTTGTTCAAGGACTTGCCCAATTCCTCGAGCAATTCATCCAGACTTCGGAAGTGCCCCGTGCTTTTGATAGCGTCTTCGAAGTTGGACCGCATGGCGGGTTCGACAGAATCGAACACTTGGGTCAGAAGGTCTGTAACGGGGCCATGCATATAAGCAAACAAAACGCAATCGGCGGGCGCCATGCGCGCGGCATCGCGCAGCATCTTGGAACGGTCGAAGCCGTTGACCCGGTACAAGCGCGATTGAAAAGGCGTCACACTTTCGGAGGAGAACTCGCCGGAAAGGTCCAACTGCAAGCCGTGGTCGAAACGCACCAGACCGAGCACATCCTGACAGGAGGGGGCTTGAATCAGGCGTCCCATGAAAGCCTGGCCAAACATGGGGCTCGCCGTGTCGGGCCAAGGACCCTCCACGCCAAAGGCCTTGAATGCCTTACCCACGTCCAATTTGACCTGCACTCCCTTGGCCCCCACCTTGGTCTCCACGCGCTTGATCTTTTCTTTGTAAGGCGCACTGATGGCGAGGGAATTTTCACCGCCCCGATCGCGCAGTTCGGGGGCCTTTGCAACCAGGGCCCGGTCGTTGCCGGCGATGACCACATCCTGAATTCGCGTGACGTGCAGGGGCGTCTTGAGGGACCCGCCGGAAATACTATAGACGCCGTCGTCTTTTTGGATGGAAAAGCCGGTGTCCACCATGCTCGGATAGCGCAGGGCCGCCACGCCCATTTTCCCAGCCCAGTTCACACGCCCCGACACGGTCCACTTGGAACTGGTCAAACCACGGCCATTGAAATAGCCGGCGACCGCGACCTCACGGCCTCCAAAAATATCCAAGGGCTGCAGCCCCAGGGGCAACTGCTCAAGCTGAGCTTCGATATCCTTCAGCATACCATCAAAGTCATGCTTGTGCGCCAAGTCGCCGTATTCAGGGGAGGCCAGCCAAGTGTCCCACGCGTCGAGTTCTTCGATGGCATCTAGGGCTGCCAACTGGGGGAACTTGCTGAAGTCGTCGCCCAGGTTTTCCTTGGACAGGAAAAAGTCCACCTGCCTGGGAATCAGTCCAGCCAAGGAATACTCCCAAGCGGATTCAAAGGGCTTGAACAGGAAGGTCGAGAACGCGAAGTAGCCCAAAAAGAGGGTGACTACCAGGCTGATGCCTGTGATCTTGAGAAAGCGTTTCTTGCGGTTCATCGTTAAGAGAAAGGTCCGGGGTTCGTGCACCTTGGGGGTTGTGGCTCAGCCAGGCAAGCTTGGAACCGAAGGGAATCGTAGAGAAGGCAGGATTCCCCGCTGGTGGCCCATCACGCGCCCCGCGTGGACGGTCGGGTGGCTGGGGTATTCCCCCCCTCTGCGACCTATTTCGGAAGGGAGTACACGTTGCACGCCTCGCTGAACTCGGATTGGGCCACAGCTTGCACCTGGGCCAACACGGTCGGGTCCGAGTCACTGCAGAACACATAAAACTTCCACAGGTTCCTGTAGGAGCGCTCCAGGTCGGCCAAACGGGGAATTCGGTCTCCGAACTGGGCCAGGGGCAATACGCCCTCCTTGCCGGGCCAGCGCACGTGGATGCGAGCTTCTTTGAGCTGCATCTGTTTAGCGGGGCAGTAGACAATCACATGGGGGTTGCGTCCGGTGGCGAAGTGCACAGCGTCCTCGATGCGGCGCTCCACGTTTTCGCGCTCCTTAGCTCCCCCACTGGCGAAAAAGCGATCAACCAACTGCTCCTGCACGGTTTCATTCTCGTAAGCCGGGAAGACGCAAGCGCGCTTGTACAAGCGCCGGTGACGGAAGCGCGAGAGCAGTTCGCGGATGCGATCCCCCGCCTCGCGCTCCATTTTCTTGGAGGCTTGTTCGAGCACGATCAGGATGGAGTCATCGGTGCAGTCGTATAGGTCCTCTTCCCTGAGTGCGCCACCGCGCACAGCCATGTCGACAGCACGCGCGACCAGGGCTCCGGCGCTCACCTTGGCATGGTGGTAGTACACGCGCTCGGAGAAGAAATAGCGCGCGTCGAGCAGGCGCACGACCTCGCTCAAAATATCCTCGCGCAATAGGTCATGCTTGGCTAGGTCGATGTACAGGTTGCCGCTCTCGCGATCGATCTTGAAGTAACTCGTGACGCGCGGATCCACTTGCAGTTTGAGGCCGGTGAAATAGCCGTCCCTTGCCAGGTAGTCGAGGATGTCCGCAGCGATAGTTCCCGACAACAATTGCATCCAATACGAAGGCACGCTGCGACGGCCCTCGGTGCCTGGTTTGGTTAGCACACTGAACACGGTTTCGCGCAGCCCCATTTCCTCGAGTATGCGGCCCAAAGCGCGCGTGGTGGAAAACATGCGCTGGTAGCGATAGGCGGAGTCGTGGCGCTCGAAGATGCCGTCCTGGTCCTCGATGTTGTGACCAAACGGAATGTGCGTCACGTCATGCAAGAGGGCCGCAATGCGGATCACACGTGCTTCTTCGTCGCCGATCGCGAGGGAAGCGGCCGGGTCCAGCGAGAAGGAAAGGTTCACCGAATCGATCAGGGCCTGCACGCAATACACCGTTCCAATCGAGTGATCAAAGCGCGTGTGAAGGGCGCCTGGGAACACCAAGTAGGTCGTGCCGAGCTGTTTGATACCGCGCAGCCGCTGCATCTCGGGCGTATCGATCAACCGCATCTCCTCGTGGGTGAGATACACATCCCCGTGCACGGGATCTCGAACTACGCTGTACTTTTTGACGGACACTTGGAATCGATTGTGGGGAAGAGTGGCGGGAGGAAAGCGATGGCGCCCATGCTAGCGAAGCGGAAACAGGTAACAAGGCTGCCCCCGCCGAAACGCTTAGGTACCCTATTCGCAGGCTGCCCATGCCTCCTCTCCCCATGAAAATCCTCGCACTCGACCCCTGGATGGGCGGCAGCCACTCCCAACTCCTGGAGGGTTGGGTCGCCGCGAGCCAACACTCCATCGAAGCCCTGGGGCTGCCACCCAGGCACTGGAAATGGCGCATGTCCGCCGGGGCTTGGGCCTTGGCGCGCCGGATTTGCAAAGAGCAGCACCCGGCCCCCGACGCACTTTGGGTTTCCGATTTCGTGGACCTGCCCCAGTTGCGGGGATTCCTGCCGGCGGAGTGGGCTCGGGTCCCGGCCTTCCTGTACTTCCACGAGAACCAACTGACCTACCCGCGCAGCGCAGGTGCCCCCTTCCGCGAGGACATGGGACCCGCCTGGACCCATGTGCTCTCCTGTTTGGCAGCCGATGGTATCGCCTTCAACAGCGCCTTTCACCGGGACCAATTCGGAGCGGCGAGCAAGGCCATGCTAGCGCAACTGCCCAAGCCCAAACCGACCAACGAGTGGACAGCGGCCCTGAACAAGGCCCAGGTCATCTATCCAGGCATCGATTGCGCGGCATTTCCCCTGGGCCCTGGGGCCGAAACTGGCGCGCCCCTGCGCATCGCCTTCAACCATCGGTGGGAGTATGACAAGGGACCGCTCGAGTGGCTGGAGACCGCACGCCAGGCCCTGGCCTTGGGTGCGAAACTAGAGCTGGTATTGCTCGGAGAGCGCAGCCAAGACCCCGGGTCCCAATACGCCGAACGGCTCGCGGAACTCGCCTCCCATATCCGGGTGCAAGGCCATGTGGAGAGCCGCAAGGATTACGCCCGAACCCTGGGGGAGTGCGACCTGGCGGTGTCCTGCGCCAGCCACGAGTTCTATGGCATGGCGATGTTGGAAGCGATCTCGAGTGGCTGCACTCCATTGGCCCCCGACGCCCTGGCCTACCCAGAAGTTTTGGGAGGGAGCGGCGGGCTGTTGCCCTTGTACGAAGCGCCGGATCAACGTTTGCAGTTGTTGCTGGCGGCGGCAGAACGCCCCGAACAATTTAGAGCCGCCGCCGTGCGCCGCGGCCTTCATGGCCATGCCCGCGCCCATGATCGGGGACAGACGTTCCTGCAACTGGATAGGGCGATGGAGTTGATGGGCAGAAAGTAACGGTCCGTTGAATGCACGTCCAAAGTCACCAGAAGGCCCGCCCGACTCCGGCGAGTCGAGCGGGCCTTCCGGCTGCTTGCTCCTTCTCTTGCGACACTTCCCCGCCGAGAGACTTGGGTTTGGGGGCGGTCCCCAGCCCTACTAGGCGAACATGCCGGGACGGTACTCGACGATGTGGCCCATGATCGCGCTGGCAGCCACGGTCAAAGGCGAGGCCAAGTACAGGGGGCCCGGGCCGCTGCGGCCTTGGAAGTTGCGATTGATGGCACTGACGGCAACCTGCTCGGTGGTATCGGAGACGCCGGGGCCACAGCCGATACACGCGCCACAGCCGGGTTGGATGATCTTCACACCAGCCTGTTCGAAGATCTCCACGTAACCCTTGTCCCGCGCGTAGTCGCGCACGGCTTCGGAGCCGTACTGCACGTACATGGAAACCCCGTCGGCGACCTTGCGGCCAGCATCCAGCGCGTCCCTCAGGACCTGGGCGTAGAAGTCGAAGTCGCCCTCCTTGCCGGCCGTGCAGGATCCCGCGTATGCGACGTCGATCTTGACCTGGCCCAGATCTTCGATGTTCTTGCCATAGGTCGGATCGCCGGGTTCGGCGACCATGGGCTTGATGGCGGAGAGGTCGATCGTGTGGCGTCCCCCATCGTAGTGGGCGGCATCGTCGGCGGAAACGCAGGCAGCTTCCAGGTCGGCGCGGGTCAGACCCTCACGCTTTTCCATGAGCCAGTCCACGGTGGCCGCGTCGGCTTCGCAAATGCCCGACTTGGCGGAGCACTCGGTGGCCATATTGCACAGGGTGGCGCGTTCGTCCACGGAGAGCGAAGCCAGACCTGAGCCGCCGAATTCCATGACACGGTCTAAGGTGTCCTCACGCTTGGCAAAGGTGTCTAGGATGTGCAGGATCACGTCCTTGGCGGTACAGCCGGGGTGCAGTTCACCCTGCAGGTCAAAACGAATCGACTCGGGCACTTTCACAAAGGTGAAACCGGAATAGATCAGACCCGCGTATTCGGTGGCGCCCACACCATAGGTCAAGGCGTTGCCGCCACCGCCCATGCAAGTGTGTGAATCGGTGGCTTGAATAAAATCGCCGGGGTCGACGAATTCCTCGCGCGCGATCTGGTGGCAAATACCCGGGGACACGCCATCCTTCGCGGAGTAATCGCGCACGCCGGTGTGCTTCTGGAAAGTCACCTGCAGGTCGCGCAGGATTTGAATCTTGTCGATGAAGGGCGCCATGCGCGTCACATCACCCGCGTAGAGCAGGTGATCTTCGAACACGCCGAACTTGCCAGGGTTTTGCACCTCGTAGTCAGCGCCAAACTCCTCAGTCAGGAAGTGATGCACCTGGGCCGTGGTGAATTCGTGGCTATAACCACCATCCACCGAGACCAAGCAAACGTCCCCAGGAGCCAGGTACTGAGCACGACCCGCTTCCCCACCCACGATCTTCTTGGCGAGGATCTTCTCAGCCATGGTCATCGGTTTGGCTGCGGTTTGCGGAACGGGCACGCTGACTTCGTTCTTTGCATAGCAGGCATTGAAACTGAACAGCCCCCCCGATTCCAACATGACCTTGGTGACGGGATCGTACTGATCGGTCAACTCGTCAAGGGCGATCTCCTCGCCAGCCTGCAGGCGCTGGAGAACTTTGTAATCCCCCATCAACTGCCCCAGGTTCAGGTTGTTGCGCATGTGGATCGGCGCGAAGGAGGAAGCGATCACGAGCTCGATGCCCGACCACTTCTCGCACTGGGGTGCGGTCTCGCGACTGGAGCCCGTGCCCTTGCGCTGACCGGAAACAATGACCTCGAAACCGCCGTCCATGAGGGCTTTGGTTTCGAAGACACGCTCACCATCCCCATCGAGCAAACCGGCGTAAGCATCGAGTGCGATGTCCTCGGGTTTGTAACGGAAGCAGACCCAAGCGGGGGTCATGGTGTCCGTGTTGATGTCGTCGAGAAGATCTGCGGGATCTATGTCGGACATCGACAGATTCACTTCACCGCGCAATTGCTTGCGGATGAGTTCCAAGTCCTTGGTAAGAAATAGGACGCGCTTTCCAGGGGTCAAGCGCACCACGCGCTGGCCGCTTCCGGTTTGGTGAATCAGGGAGTTCATCGACTTCTCACACTCTCTCGGGTACGTCTTTTAGGCGTTCGGGTTTTCGACCAACATGGCAATGCCTTGGCCGCCACCGATGCATGCGGAGGCCACTCCGAAGCGGGTGTTGGAACGCGCCAATTCCATAGACAAGGTCAGGAGCAGGCGAGAGCCGGTAGCCCCCAGCGGGTGACCCAAGCTGACCGCACCGCCATTCACGTTGCACTTGTCCCGGTCCAGGCCGAGCTCTTTCTCGCAACCCAAGTACTGGGCGCTGAAAGCTTCATTGATCTCGAAGCGGTCCACGTCCTCGACCTTCATGCCCATGTCGGCCATCAGCTTTTGGATCGCGGGAACCGGCCCGATACCCATTTCCTTGGGATCGCATCCCACGTAGCTCCAGCCGCGCACGTGCGCCATGACCTTATGGCCACCAGCTTTGGCTTGTTCGGCGGTAGTCACGACCAGGGCGGCCGCACCGTCCACAATGCCGGAGGCGTTGCCGCCGGTGACCGTACCTTCCTTGCCGAATGCTGCGCGCAGCTTGGCGAGGCCTTCGATGGTGGTGTCGGGGCGAATGTGATCGTCGGCATCGATGATGGTATCGCCGCGGCGTGACTTGAGGGTCACGGGTGCGATCTCATCGGCGAAGCGGCCTTCCTGCACGGCTTTGGCACCCAACATGTGGCTGCGCAAGGCGTAGGCGTCCTGGTCCTCGCGGGAGATCGACAAACGCGCTGCGATGCGCTCGGCGGTCTGGGCCATGAACGACTCAGCAATCGGATCGTACAGGCTGGCGAACAGGGAGTCCTGCATCTCCGGAGCTTTGCCAAGGGGGAAGCCGTTGCGTGCGCCGTAGAGCACATAGGGTGCCTGGCTCATGCTCTCGGTACCGCCGGCCAAAACTGTGGTGGCCTCGCCCAACTGAATCATCTGGGCTGCGGTGATCACGGACTGGATGCCGGAACCGCACAGACGGTTCACGGTCAGAGCGGGGACGGCTTCGGGTGTGCCGGCCAAAAGAGCTATGTGACGGGCGCCATAAAGAGCGTCGACCGAGCTTTGCAGCACGTTTCCCATGACCACATGGTCGATGCTTGCGGGGTCTACGCCGGCGCGCTCCATGGCCGCTTTGCTGGCGTGTGCTCCCAATTGCAGGGCGCTCAGATTTTTGAACTTGCCGAAACCTTTGGTGCCCACGTACTCACACATGGGAGTTCGTGCACCACCTACGATCACTACATCTTGCTTCATGTTTGTTGGGGTCAGGGCGCGCTCGCGCCGCCTGTTTTCGAAAGAAAGGGGACCGGACTACTTGCCGGTGAAATTAGGGCGGCGCTTCTCGAGGAAAGCGGCCATGCCTTCGCGCATATCTTCGGTGAGGGCGGCCTTGCCAAAGTACTGGGTCTCAAGGGTTTCCCCATCCTTTTGATCCATGTCCCAGCCGTTCAGCACGGCTTCCATGCCGAAGCGCAGGGCGATGGGGCCTTTGACGAGAATAGACTTGACCAATTCCTGGGTCCCTTCCAGCAGGGCTTCGGGCTCGAAGAGACGGTTGATGACGCCGACGCGATGGGCTTCGGCTGCGTCGAACATGTCGCCGGTCAGGATCCACTCACGTGCCACGCCGGGGCTCGCGATGCGTGCCAGGCGTTGGCTGCCGCCGTAGCCGGGGATGATTCCCAGACTGACTTCGGGCAGGCCCATGCGGGCGTTGGTCGATGCGGTGCGCAAGGTACACGCGAGGGCGAGCTCGGTGCCCCCACCCAAAGCAAAGCCGTTGATCATGGCCACCGAGGGCTTGCCCAAGTCGTCCAAGCGACGGAAGACGCTTTGACCGTAGCCGGCCAATTCAGCGGCGCCGGTGTCGTTGCCAGCAACCTCGAGCAACTCACCGATATCGGCGCCGGCCACGAAAGCCTTCTCGCCAGAACCTGTAATGATCAAAGCGCCGATGGCAGCGTCGTCTTTGACTGCGTCAAAAGCGTGGCCCAACTCGTTCAACGTTTGATGGTTGAGCGCGTTCATCTTGTCGGGGCGGTTGATCGTGATCGTCGCGACCCGACCCTCTTTGGCAAGTAGAATATTTTCGTAGTTCATGGGTCTAGGCCTCGAGAAGAGTCATGGATTGCACTTGCACGGGTTCGATCGGGCTGGAGCCCTCTCCCCCCTTTGCGCATTCGCCATTGGCTATTACGTCGAGCGCCTCAAAGCCGTCAACCAAGCGGGCAAAGGCCGTGTACTGGCCGTCGAGAAAGCCCGCTTCGCCATGGCACAGGAAAAACTGGCTGCCGGCAGAATCGGGGTCCTGGGAGCGGGCCATGGAGAACACGCCGCGCTCATGGTGCACGTCGTTGAACTCGTTCTTGATCTGGTAGCCAGGACCACCGGTGCCCCAGCTGTTCTTAGCGCCCTCTTTGGTGTTCGGGTCGCCACCCTGGATCATAAATCCGGGGATGACGCGGTGGAAGCGGGTGCCGTTGTAGAAGCCCTCGCCGACCAACTTAACGAAGTTGGCCACATGGCGGGGAGCCTTGTCGTGCAGGAACTCGATGGTCATGTCGCCGGCGTCGGTCTTGACCAGAACACGGGTTCCTGTGAGATCTTGAGTCATGGTAATGGTTGGGATATGGGTCAGAGCTAGGCTCTGGGGTTTGCATGGGATGGAACCCGCCAAGTGCTTGTTTAGCGCTTTGACGGGTTGATCTTCTTGACGACAAGCGCCTTTTCGATGACTTGGGGGGTCGTGGGGCTGGACCCCTGGGGGTGGTTGGGTGGGAAGGCCCGATTGCCCGATTTCACTATCAGGTCCAGTGCTTCCCCACCTTCCAGCATCATGCCGTAGGCCGTGTACTTCCCGTCCAGGCTGGGGTAGGTCGTGTGCATGACGAAGAATTCACTGCTAGCAGAATTCACATCATGGCCCAAGCGGGCTGCGGACAGTACGCCTCGAACATGCTTCCGGTCATTGAACTCCGCCATCACAGTCCGGGGGGCCTTGGTTCCGGTTTTGGCCTTGCCGCCCTGGATCATGAACCCGGGAATCACGCGATGGAATCCAGTCTCGTCGTAGAAGCCGGTGTGACTCAAATCCAAGAAGTTCCGCACATGATGCGGTGCCACGTCGGGCCACAATTCGAATAGGAAATCACCCCGGTTGGTCATCATGACCACCTGGTAATCGCCGAGCTGCTCAAGCGGCAACTCCATGAAATTGACACCCTTGCTGGGCCCTAAGAAGAAACGTATCTCCTGGGGCTTGGACTTGCCTACGCCCTGGTAGGACAGCCGAAAGTCACGTTTGGGTGTCTTGCCCTTGGCGATTATCGCCGGCCCGAGGTCCAGGGTCGTCTCGAGGATCTGTCCGGGCTCCAAGACCAGATTGCGCTTGCCCTTACGGCTACCGAGCGTGTGCCCGTTCAACGAAAATCCGGCTGCGGAAAGCGCCCAAGAATTCAGCTGTACTGATTCCTCACCCTGCACCTCGAGACGCAAGGAAACCAGCAAGGGCTGACCCTCCACGTACATGGAGGGCATGGCCACTTTGACAGATACATCATCCTCGGCTGTGGGCGAAACCGACACCGAAGCGGCGGTGCCCAGGCAAACCAAGGCCAATGAACAGAGCAGTAAGGCTCGAAGTCCGCTGGTAAGCATTATTGTTTCTTATCCCCGTTCCAGGCGTAGTATCCCTCGCCGGTCTTGCGACCCAGCTTACCTTCCGCGACCTTGGTGCGCAGGGATTCAGGGATGGAGAAGGCCGGCTCGTTTGGGTAGCGCTCGACCCAACCTTCCAGGATGGAGAGGGTGGTGTCCAGCCCCACGTAGTCGGTCAGGGTCAAGGGACCCATGGGGTGGCCGCAGCCGAACTGCATGGCCACGTCGATGTCTTCCTTGGAAGCGTCGCCGCGGTCGAGCATTTGGATGGCTTGCACCATGTAGGGTACAAGCAAACGGTTGACCACAAAGCCAGGTGTGTCCTTGCAGGCCACGGCTTGCTTACCGCAGGCCTTGCCGAAGTTGCGAGCGGCGTCGAAGACCCCATCGTCGGTACCTTCGGTGCGAACGACTTCCACCAAGCGCATGAGCTGCACGGGGTTGAAGAAGTGCAAGCCAACAAACTGGCTCGGGCGCCCGGAGGCCTCAGCCATTTCCTTGATCGGGAAGGATGATGTGTTGGAAGCGAAGATGGC
>JAAETM010000338.1 GCA_024228395.1 bacterium
CATGGGGGATCGGAATCCCGCTACGCGGGAGCGAGGCTTACCTCCCACGGCAAGTCAGGCTCAGGTGGAGGGCGTGGGGGCTCGAGTGGGGTCACTTCGGTGGGGAGGCCGAAGTGCGCGAGTATACGGTGGAGTAGATGCCGGGTTGTGTGTGCGACTCGGTATCCGCGTGACTAAGAGGATCCCCTCCCCCCAAGGCCTAACTCTCGCGCACATGGGCCGCCCGCACCCGCAAACACCGCAAGCCCGGACCAAACTCAAGGTCCCGGGCTACTGCCTTATGGCCCCAACACCAAATCCTGCCCTTTTTGCCGCCACCGCACCGCCGATCCCCGCCCCGGAGGCCCCGTTTGGCAAGCAATTGCCTACAATCCACCCTATGTTCGCCTCCGCGCTCCACCTGGCTTCCCTCCGCTCCTCCGAAACTGCCCGCTTGGAATTCCTATCCACCGAAGGGCTGGACCGAGGCATGTTTGTCGACTGCGACGAATACCTCGGGGAGAAGTTCCAGTTCAGCTTGACGGATAGCGGGCGCCAGGTAGTTGGTTGGAAGTGAGCGCTCGCAGGCCGCCCCCACAACGCCAACAAACCGGCAATAAATGGTTGTTGACGACCCTTGGCGTGAGACCGGACGCCTACCAAGGCACTGCGGTGCCTGGCTCCGGTTACCTGACCACTTCTCCTGGCGCAATCTAAACGGCTACACGCTCCTCGCGGACATCATTCGCGGAGTGAGCTTCAAGGACGTCATCAAGGTCGACGCAGCATGACCTCGAATTTTCATACGCAGGATTTGACAATATCTCGCACCATCATGGTACGCCCCGCGGTTTGTTTGACCAAAATATTGAGGCGTGTGCAGTGCAGCATACCGGGTATGTCTCACTGTTTCTGCATATCTCTTAGAGCGTGCTGCTCTTCGAACCAAGAGCGGGCATTAATAATGTCCTGTTGCAGTATTGCCTCCCTCTCTGCGTTGCGGATTTCGCGAATCCGTCGATAGGCCGGCAATGCTTTAAGTAATTTAATTTTTCGATGTATCTCAAAGAAGGCAGGGTAATCCTCCTGATTCACAAGGGCGTAACCCGTCTTGATACGATGCTCGCCATTGACTTCATGTTTGATATCCAAAAGAACAAATCTCTGGCCTTTGGGAACCGGGTACGGATTGTCAACTAGCTGGGCAGGATCTAATCTTGACTGCATTTCCCCCATGAGCTCAAATATCGCCGGGTCGAATTCATTACATGCATCACGAATTTCCCGGTAGGAACTCGTTTCATCACAGCCACAAACACTGGAACCGAGAAGGGTCCCCTGGTCCTTTCGATCCAGGGCGGTCTCCTTGGGGACTTCTGTAGTGACCGTCAATAATTGTCGTTCTTCATGGCCACCCATGGGCACCAAGTCGGTCTCCCGTTGGCGATCTTCGGGCATCTCCAGTGGGGCATTTGCATTATCCTCGCTTTGCGCACCACTCTCAAGGGGACCGTCGCCTCTACTCAATTGGTAAGTAAATACAAGGACGGCAGCAAGTGCCGCCCCAAGGGTAAATTTGTTCTTCATGGAAATCTGAGCCTCATGGTCAAGACCAGCCTGGGAAAAGTTAGGTATACACTTAATTGTTAGTGAGACCCACCGTCTTTGCCCTATTCATGCCCCACTCCCGCCAGAGTCCGGCTTGCAACTGCACTCCTTCGTCATTTTGATACGCATATCCCATTCGACAACGTAGATACTGAATGACCCTGTCGTAGGAGGGTTTGCGTCCGGGAGGAGTTCCCCCCCAACCCAGTAGCGCCCACCACCGGGGAATGCATTGCAGTAACCATGCTCCCCCCCCCGCCCCACCTGGCTCCCCCCGCTCTCCTGAAACTGCCCGCTTGGAATTCCTATCCACCAGGGCAAAAACCGTGTTCCAGTCCGCGGGTATCATTGACATACCACTCCTGGAGATTGTCATTCCAGTCGTAGGTAATACGATTGCCGTGTGCACCAGCCTTGGCAAAGCCATTCACCCGTTGCAGCGCTCCTTCGAAACCAAAGACCTGCAGTTGCAAGCCCAACGACCAGCTCGCGCCATCCGGAACCATGAGGGATTCACTCCCATCGAACTTTCCCAGCCAGCGCTGCCCAGGGTTGCGAGCTTGCAAGCCTGATTCAGTTTCGAGAACCCGACGCTGTTCCGCTTGGTACGCGGACCGGATGCTGGCCCAGTGCGCCAGCGGATGGACCTCCGCTAGAATCCGTCTGGCCGCTGACCAAGGGGGACAAGACGATTGCGAAAGCCATGCCGAGTTTTTGGAAACATGGCAGCGTGCTGTTGTGGGTAATTCAAAATGGGGCCGTTGGGTGTTGGAAGGGCTCGTACCTGAAGGGTTGATCCCGCTCCAGCACCTGCAGCGAACCTTCATGGGAGTAGGGCAATGGTGTCGATATGGGAGGTACCCGTCAGACAACCAAAATGCCCGAAATTCGGGGGGAAGCCAGGTGGAGCGCGGGAGGCCCCGTTTGGCTGCCAATTGCCTACAATCCACCCCATGCTCGCCCCCGCGCTCCACCGGGCTTCCCCCCGCACTCCCGAAACGGCCCGCTTGGAATTCCTATCCACGAGTTGAAACTATCCAAATGAAAACAATTATTAAAGTAATCTCGTTTGTAGCAATGGCGGTTCTATGCGTTTGGGTTGCTGGTGAGAGGTCAGGTCCTGTCCCCAATTCGGAACTTTTTGCCCTGGGGGCGGAGGCGGGTGATGCTCGGGGTGCTCAGGAATTGGCCGGGCCACGGGTTGTTCGGCTAGGTCCCGACAGTTATAGAGAAAATCCCAATTCTCCTGTGGATCGAAGTGTGGGTGATGAAGAAGCCGGGGTGTTGAGCGGCCGCGTTTGTTTTCCGGATGGTAGCGGGAGCCCCGGCGTCGAGGTTTGCCTAGTCAAGGTCGGACACAAAAACGAAATCTGCAAGACGGATGAATTCGGGCGATATTCATTCATAGGGCAGCCTTCCAATGTTGGATATGGGGTTTTCTTGGTCCACACTTCCTTACCTAATAATTTTCAGGCGCCAGGGAAGGTACACACCAATTATGGATCTCAAAAGGACCTCCCGATGGGGTACTTTGCTAGACGGGGGATGTTGTCAATCGATGGATCTTGCACTTTGGACGACATTGTCCTTGTAGGTGGTGCTGGTTTCTTCGGCTTTGTTGTCCGTCCAGATGGGTCACCAGTTGTTGGAGCTAGCATTCGTCTTGAGCCATGGATGGAGGGTGGAGAAGACGGTGTTGGATTTCGGGCGACTCAAACCAAACCTGATGGGTCGTTTGCGATTGACGGAATGCCAGGAAAGTACAAGCTGGTTATCAGGCATATTGATAGTGGTCTTCCTGCCGACGGGCAATTAGCTGGAATCCCGCCGAGGACTGTTGACGTGCGCCTAGGTGTCTATGAGAACTTGGGCGTCATGGTTGTCGGGGGCGGGCGATATACCCTTGTTGGCCGGGTCATTGATCAATTCGGCAATCCCGTGTCAGATTTGGAGGTGCTTGTCATTAAATACAAGATCGTAGAGGATGGCGAGCCTCCCTTCACGCTGGCCGATCAATTGTGTCAGGTCCACACCGATGAGGATGGTGTATATACGTTGGCAGGCATGTACGAGGACAGTCTACTTGTCCGCGTGGGTGGTCGGGACATTGAAACGACTTTGCATTTGACGGGAAAGAGATTGGCAAGAAAGTCGGATGACTTGCTCGTGGACCTCCACGGTTCTAGTTCAGGCATTGTGGACATGCCAGAATGTCAAGTAGTGACAAGCCAGCCATTTAAGGTGTCGGCGTCCGTGGAAACCGCAAAGGATAAGCTCCACCTCGGTGGGCACTCTGTTTGGTTTGTTAAGGAATCGTACTTGCATGCCCCGGCTGGTGCGCAAGATAAGTCGCAAGGGATTGTTGGCTTCTTTTCGCTTGGTGGGGAAGCGGACTTTATTGAATGGTCATGTCAGACGCCGCATGAGCCGGTATACATGAGGCTGAAGGATTCCAATGGAAAAATCATTCACGAGGAGGTTCTAACTCCCTCATTTGCAGCGTCTCTAAGCCGGACCATTGTCGTGGAGTAAGTGGCCTGACCCCCGTAAAGTAGTCCAACTGAGGCAACCCGTAGGGTGCATAAACTCAGCCTAACCGCAAGCTCATTCCCAAACATGGCTCCACCCCATGCTCGCCCCCGCGCTCCACCGAGCTTCCCCCCGCACTCCCGAAACGGCCCGCTTGGAATTCCTATCCACTATCGGCTCGGTACAGTTGGCCCATTCAGACAACTGAACGGGATTCTGTGTCCCGCAATCTGAACAACTCAACCATGCAACTCGCCGACTTGACTCTCTGGCCCATCGTGGGCATCTTGATTCTCTCTGTCGGATGTTCCGCTCCGCTTGGAACATCAACATCAGCGATTGGCCAAGAACTGGTCGCGATGATGGAGTTGGACCAAAGGTTCAACCAAATGGTTGTTGATGGTGAGGCTGAATCTCGAGAGCCAGGGTTCAAGAAGCAGATGCAGGATATGTACGAAGCAAACACGAGCCGCATTCAGAAGATCTTTGAAGAGGTTGGCTATCCATCGCCCGCCTTGGTCGGAAGAGAAGCCTCCGATGCTTTTTGGTTGTTGGTACAGCACTCAGATCAGGCCCCGGAGTTTCAGGATGATGTATTGAATGCAATGAAGCCAATGGTGCTCGCCGGTCAGGTTAGTAGCGACTCATTGGCCCTCCTGACGGACCGAGTGCGAGTGAACACGGGGCGGCCACAGGTTTATGGCACCCAAGTGGAATATGAAATGGAAATAGGAAAGGCGAAGCCCAAGTGGCTTGAAGAGCCTCAGATGGTTGACCATCGCAGGGCAGAGATTGACCTAAGGCCTTTGTGGGAGTACATGAACGAAATGTGTGAGTTTCACTTCACCATGAACCTGACTTACTACACTGATCTTGGGGTCATGGAGTGGATAGGAATTCCAAGCGGGCAGTTTCAGGAGAGGCGGGGGGAAGCGAGGTGGAGCGCGGGGGCGAGTATGGGGCGGATTGTAGGCAATTGGCAGCCAAACGGGGCCTCCGGGGAGGGGATCAGCGGTGCGGTGGCGGCAAAAAGGGCAGGATTTTGCATTGGGGCCATGCGGCAGTAGCCCGGGACCTTGAGTTTGGTCCGGGCTTGGGGTGTTTGTGGGTGCGGGCGGCGCAGGTGCGCGAGAGTTAGGCCATGGGGGACCGGGATCCCGCTACGCGGGAGCGAGGCTTACCTCCCA
>JAAETM010000339.1 GCA_024228395.1 bacterium
GATGCGCCGTACGACCCCGAGGGTCGCGGAACTGGATTGTGCCAGGTGCGTGGCGAGGACCCTGGCTTCTTCCAAGCCATCGACCTGCGCCGCCAGCTCGGCTTCCCTGCGCGTCTCGTCGGCCAGGGTGGCGGCGATGGCGCCCTGGGCTTGCCCCCTGCCATTGCTTGACATGCTTCGATTGTAAGGATCGACCACGTTGGTCTTGACCTTCAGGCCAAGCTCCAAGGCCAGATCCAAAGCGGATGCAACCTGCTCTTGCTGGGCCTTGCTCTCACCTGCAGGTTCGAAGCGAATTTCAAGTTTCTCCCTGCAGGTGACCCCCGGATCGTTACTTTCCGGCTGCGGGCCGGCAAACATAACATTGTTGTGGTTGTTACCTTTGGCCTTGGGGGTGTACTGGAAGTCCAGTCCCTTGCGCTTCACTTTCACAGCGGCCAGGCCAGATTCCTGGAAGGCTCCGGTAACGCGAGTCAAAGATTGGTTGTAGTTTTCGAGCGCCTCGCTGGCCAAGTCCGCATTTCCAGCCAGGGAGGCGTCCATCGTGAAATAGGACGGATCCGCGGTGCTTTCGCCCCAGACGGTCACGGTCACCGTACGAGGGTCCTCCGTACTTGCCGTCTTAGAGGGGGAGTTAAGCGGGTCCAACCCGAAGGTCAAACCAGAGGCCAGGGTGATCAGAAAGAGAGGGAGAATCGACTTGTTGAAGTTCATGGATATCTGGGTGCTGGGGTGTTCGGAGCGCGGCCTGGGGCCTGCACATGTTCGTTGTTCGTTTTGGGGATGGGCTGGGCGCCATAGACCTGGGACTAGTCCTGGATTTCCTCTTCGGGTTCCACGAGCGGCTTCTTCAGGACGCGCACTTCGCCACGCACTTGCACGGGTATGGCGATCGGGATCGCCTTCACTCCGGGCACGACCTTTCCGGCGGGCCCTCCGGGAAGCACGGCGGAGCTCCCATCTTCTCCAGAGGGGGGGGCAGCCCCAGCTTCGCGAGCTTCGGTTTCCCCATCGGGGAAAGGCTCCTTCATGGGGCGCAATATCCAATCCTTGTAATACCCCTCGAATTCCTTTTTGTTGGGGTTCAAGCTGATCTTCAGAATGTGCCTGGTCGGGATCCGCAGATCGCCGTGTACCTCGGAGCGGGCCAATAGGTGCCCTTCTTCCATACCGGTGGGGCGCACGAGCAAACGAACCTCCTTGGTCAAGTGCACCAGCACAGAGCCCTCTGGGATTTCCGGCGCCTCCCCTTCGGTGAGCCAAACGATCGCCGCCACGCGCTTGTCCTCAACCTTGCGGTTCTCCGCAAAGCCGCTCGAGTAGCTTGTGAAACCTGGCTTCCAAGTAACTGGCTCCGTGCGCAGGAAGTCCCCGGTTCGCGCAACGATCAGATTTGTGAAGGGGCGGTGCTTGTACTTGCGCGGCAACGTAAGGGCGCGATCAAGGCTGGCCCGGTCCAAGCCCTCGGAAGTTTCCCGACGAACCTCCACCCCATTGTGCCCTCCAAAGAAGCCACCTTGGTTCTGCTGTACGGGTTTGGCCTCGATCAGTTTCCGGAACTCTCGCATCTTGCTGCGGTTGAATTCAACGGCTTTGACCAGGCTTGAATCCAAGCGCACGGGTTCTCCACCCATGGATTGATAGGACAAACCCTCATCATCGATCGCCAGGAGCTTGCAGCGGAAGATCTCACCCGATCGCAAGTGCAGACCATGGGGCGCCTTGCTCCTGGAAACAAAATAGGCCGTCACCCGGTTGAGTTGCAAGCTATCAAAGTCCTCCTTGATCAGGGTGAGTTCCTGCTCGCTGATAGACAATTTCCAAGTGATCTGTCCATCCGCCCCCACGCGAACCAATTCCCCCCCCATGCGCATCTTCCCCGTTTCCAGGTGGGCCCGGGGCGGTTTGCGCTTTTGGGCCTTCACATCCAGATCCAAGGTTTCGAGGGATACCAGGTCCTCCATGGAGCAAACCCTCGGTGTTTTCTCGAAGGGCAACAACAAACTGATGCTGTTCTCCTGGACACGGACGAAATCCCCCTGAATTCGGCGGCCATCGCTGTATTTCAATTCGATGCCCGAGGTGGGTTTCGTCTCCGAATCGGAGGGAACCTCGAAGTCTATGCCACGCAATCCGCTGAGGGCCACAGGCCCCGCTTCGGTCTCAAACATGCCCTGTTCCGCATTAAACCCCCCGATGCTCTCGCCCTGCAACCGACCCGGTATCCCTCCCCCATCCAACTCACCGTCGGCGACGATCAGGGAGGATAGTCCCAGGGATTTGCCATCGTTCATCAGAACCAAATATTTGCCCGACCCTTCCCCGCGCTCCAGTTGGCCGACGGCCTGGCCATCGGCATCGAAGAAAACGATGAGTTCCTCGGTGATGTTCGCGCGGATGTCCAATTCCTTGGACGCGGGCAAACCTTCAGACAATTGCACAAGCTTGAGTTCCCCGTCCACGATCGAAGTGGCGTAGAGGTCTTCCCCCATCATTTCCAAGGTGACCCCCTTGGCGGATGCCGAGACCGACTTTGATCCGAGCACCAACCTGAAGCGCGGCACAGCGGAATCCCAGTGCAGTTTAAGGGAAAGGACACGGGAGCCGTCCAGCCCCAAGTCCCGTGACAGCCGCGCCCGCCCCTCCTGCGTATTCAAGCGCAGATCCTCAGCCTTCCATTCGCGCTTGACGCCCCATCCCAGGAGTCCATGGGGTCCGGAATAGACCAGTTTCGGGTTCTTCAGCCACTCCACACGTTCCATGAGTTCCGTGGGGATGACCATATCCCCAAAGCCGTCCGCGGCGATCGACCAGCCTTCGGGTGTCACCCCCAACAGATCCCCAAACAGCACCTGGTCCCCACGCAGCCGGAAGTAATACGATTCGGACGACTCGCTCTTCTCCTTCGAGTCTTGATCGAAGGCCAGCGAAACGACCTTGGTGGCCGATACATTGAGCACCTCCGCAAAGTAGCTCGTCTGCAATCCAAGGGTCCCATCTGGGGCGGGTTCCAGGGTTCCACTCAAGACCAATTGGTCGATGCCGACCAGATCTACCTTGGGCCCGACCTCAGGGTCCTCATCAAAACCGGGAAGCAGAAGGCACCCGAGGGTTATCGCAAGTTTCAATATCATCTCAGCGCTCGTAGATAGGCAGGAGGCAATAGTTCAAACCCGCCGAGAGCAGGGCCATTCCGGTTTGGTAGGTGAGGCCGTGGCTGGCTCCCTGGATGGGAATGCTTCCATCATCACCCTGCACCTCCGCCAAGCGCACCGTGTTCTCACGCGTCCAGCGTTGCCACATTTTGTAGTGCACCTGGAACAGCGCCTGGGAGCGGTAGTACTCGGTATAAGCCGCCCATTGCATGGACGGTGTATCCCAGTTGTCTTCTAGGTATCCCTTGACCGCCGTGAAAGTCTCAAGGTCCGTGCGTTTGGCGATGGAGAGCACGAGGGCGCAGATCGAGGAGCGCGCCACGCTCGCACCCAAGCCGCCCATGCCGGAATAGTTCACCATTCCATTTTCCAGGGTCATGCTCACGAAGTACTCCACCACCCCGTCGATGGCTGAATCGGGCACGGTGATTCCTGCGTTGCGCGCTCCGAGCAGGCCCATGAAGACCGCGCCGGATGCGGAGGTGTCCGCGTCGGTGCCATCGGGACTGTAACGCCAGGCCTTGAACGAGTTGTCCTCCTGGGACGTCACCGCACAGCGCACGGCCAGCTGCAAGGCTTCGCCGATCGTGCGTCCTGCTTTCTTCTTGCCCTTCCACAGGAGGCGGTCATCGACGGCCCCATAACAATCGGCCAACGCGAGCATGGCGAAGCCATGCTCGTACATACCACTGCGAATGAAGCCGGTATCCGCGTCCTGTTGATTGATGATGGCGCGCACTCCCCCATGCACAGCCTTGGAGTAGCGCCCAAAGTTCGGATCTTCGCCGGATGCCAACAGGGCCATCACACAGATCCCGGTGATACCCGCATTGCTGTCCCAGCTTCCATTGTCCGCCTGGGTTCCCTCCAAGTAGTCGAGGCCCTTGGAAAACAGGGTGCGGTGCACGGCGGGAATGGGCGCCCCGTACTTCAACTCCTGGGCTGCGCAGGGAGCGCACCAGGCGAGGGTGACCAGCAGGACACCAATAATGGACCGGATACTAAACATCGAGCAACTCCTTCTGCTGTGGACTGCAAGCCTCCGCGAGGCCGGTCCTTAGGGCTTTGGTGCGCGCCCCGGAACCCCGAGCTTCCTTGACGGATACATCGAGCATGCCATCGGGGTTCATGGCCAGGGCGGTGGGCAACAACAAACCCTTGAGCAAACCCCGATTCCAGCTCGAGCCCTCGCGCCCTATGTACTTGGTGATCAAGGGCAACAGGTCCGCCAATTGCTGCTCCGACAGAAAGGCCTGGGAGTCCAAAATCGCGAGCAGGTACTGGGTCCGCAATTCCCTCATCGGCTTCTCCATGCGACTTGGAAATTCGGGCAAGGCCTGCGCCTCGGTCAAACCCAACACATTCTTAAGCATCAGATTCCAGAACTTGTCCTTCTTCAAGTCCTTATAGGGGCCCAGTTTTTCCGCGCCCACTTTGGGGGCGGCACCACCCCTATGGGCCAACGAATCACCACAACCCCGCAACAAACGGCGGGGCCCGGCGGAATCTTCCATGGCCAAGAGCACGAACTCGGTTTCCAAGAAATAGTCATGTAGCACGGAGCGGCCATCGTTTGCGATCTGCTTGAAGATCTCCTGGCGCTTGCCCGTCAGGGCCTTGGTCAGGCCCGCCTTCTGAAGCAGCAACGGGAAGGTCTTTTGCTCTTCCCCTTCGATAGAAAAAAACCGATAGGGTGCGGCCCAGCCTTCGTCCAGCTGGTTCTCCGCCGCCTTCCGGTACACGGCATGCAACCCTTGGCTGGTCGCTTCGTCCAAGCAAAGGCCTCGTTCGACAAGGGCTTGGATGAGGTCGGTCAGCGCCACCGCCACGGTCTCCTGCCGACTTTCGTATTCGAACACGAGTGCCTGGACCTCTTCCGGCCCCAGGGCAGCGGCGAGGGAGTCCCCAGCCAGGAAGGTCCCAAAGTCCTCGTACAGGAAGGGCTCCTCGCCAAAGGAGATGCGACCCCGCGGCCGCTGCTTCACCGGGTGCTTCTCCAAAAAGCCCTCAACGGCCTGGGTCCCCTTCTCACTCAGCTCCGCCACCTTCTCCGGTGACCATTTTTTGCGCTCCCCAGCCGCTTGCACCGCGGCCTGCAACCGGAAACCGATCAACTCCTGAGCGGTTTTCGAGGCGCGTTCCAGCGGGCCCTTCTTGTCCTGGGCTCCGAGGGTTTCGAGGGGTCCCATGCACAAGGCCATGGCCATGCACAATAGGATTCCTGCGAAGGGGCGAATATTCAAAGGGTTGTGCATGCCTATTGGGCGTTGAGTTTCTCGAAGTAACGGTCCATGGCCTTGCGCAATTCCGCGGGCTGTTTGGGTCCGGTCCGGCCCGCTGCTGCAGCCACTTCCCGGTCGCCGATCTCGGCATCCGGGTTCTCAGCGCGACCGGCCATGGCCAGCGCGCTGATGTTGGTTTGGCCCTTGCGGAGGCCTCCGCCCCCGGGCGAACCGCCCCCGCCTCCACCGCCGCCCTTGGAGCGCTTGGTGGCCAACAGGTGTTCGATGGCTTCGGTTTCCGCAGCGATGGTCACGGGACCTGTCTCCGGCTCTTCGAGCCAATCGTGGGCGTCTTCCATGGCGCTGCCCGCATCGGCCAGCATCTTCAGTTCCTTGCCAAATTGCGCCCTACCCTCGGGCAGTTCGGCGATTTGCTCACGCACCTCATCGATGCGCCAGGCCAGGTCTTCCTGCTCAGCTGCCAGATTATCGACCCGATCGGCATATTCTTCGGCGTCGATCGCCTTGCGTGCTTGTTGTGCTTCGCGCGTGACTTCGCGCAGGTCCATTTCGGACTCGGTGATTCGGAGGACTTCCAAGATGATTGAAGGAGGCAAACTGCCCTTCTTTTTAGACCCTTTTCAGGTCGAGCCGCCTCACCCAGGGCCCACTAGGATCTCAGCCCAGCGGTCTAAGTCATCGGCCAGGTTTTCGGCGCCGGCCATCGCCTCGCCGGTGTGCCTCACGGAGACCAAACTGGCGATGGCCGCCATCTCGCGGGTCACGCCCACCTCCCCCATTTCCTTGTACACGGTTTGGAACTTCTTCACATCCCGGTCCGTGTCCTTGAGCCGTTCCACATAGGCGGCCAAATCCTCGCGCACCAGGGATGCGCGCTGACCGGAGGTCTCCTGCGTGACGGTGATCTTTTCGGGGGTCGTGCTCGACTTGGGGGCCGGACCGCTGAAACCGAAGGAAGCCGTGAGGAATCCATCCAGGTCCCGTGCCACGCCGGTTTGTGCGCGGGACAAGGACTTTAGACGTTTGACAAAGGTGCTGCCTTCCAGGTCCGCTAGGATCTCGTTGATCTTGCCGGTCACCTTTTGGAATTCCTCCAGAAGGGCGCGCTGCTCTTCCAGGGCCTTGGCCAATTCGTCGGCGGTGGGTCCCTCCGCTTCGGGCGCGGGGCTGTCATCGGGTTCTTGGGGGTCGGTCTTCGCGCCCCCACCCTGCACCGTGGTCTGCACCAACCCCAATGCGGCGGGAGGACCCGGCGGCTTGGGTTTTGCATCGGGATCGCTTTCCGGGGTCTCACTTTCGTTGAAGCTGGACTCCACGTCGGCCACCTGGGGTGCGTTGGGCAAGGCCGCCTTGTCATCGACTTCGCTCTCTTCGCCCTTCTCCGGCTGTGCAGATTCCCGGTTGAGCCCTGCCACCGGGGCGGGTTTGGGTTTCTCGGCGCGCGCCGCTTTGTCGAGCAGCTCGGCCACCTTGGGCATGCGCGATTCAGCGATGGACTCGAGGGCTGCCATCATCTCGGCCCAGTCGTCCAGATTGTTGGAGTTGAACTCCTCGTTGCGGGCCGCCTCGCGCAAGAGATCCTTGCCACTGCGAACCAGGCCATTCAACCGGCGCCGGTTCTGGCGTTCCGCTGAAGCCTGGCTTTGAATCTTGCGCTGCAATTGGGCGGTGACGCCTTCATCAGCCAGCTGCCCCATCAAGCCTTCGTTGGTCTGCAACAGGTTGTGTTCCTGATCGCGCACCTCAACGGCCTGGTCATGCCAAGCGCCCAGGGCATGGGTCAGGTAGATCATGTGCTGCTCGCTGGTCATGACCTGAACCACGATCGGGGTGGAATAGCAACGTTCCCGGCCCGGCAGGGCGTCCAGCACAAAAGCGCGCACGCTCAGCACCTGGGGCTCGATGCCCATGCGCCTCGGATGCAGGCTGGCCTGCAATTGCAGGTTGCGGTCGGCCGGCTCGCCCAGTCCCAGGACCCTCTCGCCGGGTTCGCCGATCTGCTCCTCACCGTAGCTCTTCCACTCCAGCCCCACACGCCGCACACCGAAATCGTCGTTGGCACGCACGCTGAATAGGGTCGCCTGGTCGAACAGCAGAATCGTGTTGGAGCGCAAACCCTCGATCATGGCGGTGGGTTTGCCATCGGGTCGCGTGCGCACACTCAGTTCAAAGGGCACCGGTCCCTTCAGGCCAAACTCGTCACGCCACTCGAAGCTCACCGGTTCGCCATCCTCCGCCAGCCAGGATGCGGCGACTAGGGTGGGCCCGGTCAGGCCCACGTCACCGGCGGACGAAGTGCCCTCGCTCAAGTCGCGGGTCAATTCAAGCTCCAGGGAAACCCGGGCGCCTTCCACCACGCTCACATGGCCAGCGCGCACGTCGCTTGAGATGGGCTCGGGAAGCCCCAGGTATTCGGGCAGGTGAATGGAAGCGCGGGCCTGCACCACTTCGGCACGGTCCACGGGGACCAGATCGCAGGTGCCGCGCCAGTCACC
>JAAETM010000340.1 GCA_024228395.1 bacterium
CGAATCCCCAGGATTGTATCACATCGATCAGCAGGGCGGCGCGACTCCCCTCAGGCCTTGAGCTGCCATAGGAACAGATGATCAGCTTGCCGTCGCTGGCAACAAAGCGACTCAACAGCCGCTCGACATAGCGGCGGCGCAAGGGCGCGGGAACGTAGACCAGCTCGGTTCGAACGAAGTCGAAGCGACTTGGCGGATCCCAGAGCAGTGCGTTGCCTACGAACACTCGGCGACTCAAGTGAGGAAACTGCTGCCTCGCGAGCTCGACCAGGGCCTCTGAGATGTCGAGCCCGTAGACTTCAACCCCATGGCCATCCTCACGGGTCCAGGTAGCCACGTCATCCATGAGCAACCCGTTCGCGCAGCCGATGTCGAGGAAGGTGCCAGCCTTGTGGATGGGGTCTACAATGGGGCGACGGTAGCGCTTCCAGGCCTGGGCGTCTCGCTGAAACCCCGACTGCTCTTGCGGAGTGGCTCCCGCCAGGTACCCGGCTTCGTGCCGCGCTTGCTCCTGAACGAAGTATTGCTTTTCTGCCTGAGTTAACATGTGAGGGTGTTGTCTGCCCAACGGGTGGGGTGATCAGCAGCGCCAGCAAAGCCGACGCACCTGATCGCTATGATCGTTTGCCGCTTCATTGAGTATCGAGGAAGTGATAGAGAAGTGCGGAGTTCGGACAACCTCCATCGTCCTTGACCCGGGTGCTTCATGCTACAGGAGATGGCATGGAACAAACACAGTGGACGCTATCCCGGCCCGATTGCTGTGGCTGATCAAGCGCTCTCACTTCTACTTGCGCGCCGGAGCTGATCAGCGAATCGGTCTCCGCGCCACCATGGCCACATTTTCGTCGCCAGCAGCAAGGACAGGAAAACCAAGGGCCATACCCACTTCAAAGCGGTGATGTCCAGCGCGTACCCTGCGATCATGAGAGCCAGCGCCACGCCAAGCATGAAGCTCACGGCGCAGGCCTGGTTGATTGAATGCTTGGGCATAACCACCCAATCGTCGCGAAGAATTTCTGGCAGCCGATCCACGAGTCGGCCGAGTTCACTATCGAGACTTTCGTTGTCGTTCATGATTGGGGAGTGTCTACGGTTGGGATGGTTCGCGGTGGCCGCGCAGCAGCCGTCTGTTTCCATCGGCGCGTCAGGCGCATGTGGCTCGAAGGCCACGGCCATCAGATGAGTCCCGGGAGGAGGGGCACCATGTTAACGGAAGTGCCGAGTCGAGTACGAAGTCGGGGCAACATGCATTGTTCTTGACCCAGGTCTTTCATTCGACAGGAGATGGCAGGCAGAAAAACCGATGGAAGTGGTCGCGACTCGGTGCCCCTTGCATCACCTTACTGAACGGCGACATTCTTCAACTCGGGCAAACATTCGACGATGACATCGGCGGCTTGTGCTGCAGAACCCCGGGGTGCGATCCACGCCGTTGAGAGCCCTAGCTTCTTGGCTGGCATGATATCACGTTCGAGGCTATCCCCCACGAAAAGGATGGCAGACCCAGGGGGAAAGGCTGCGAGCGCCTTGTCGAAGAGCAGGCTCGACGGCTTGATGCTGCGACCTTGCGAAGAGAAAACCAGGGCCTTGAAGATGGTTAGGAGCCCCGACTTTCGAAAGGACGCCACCCATAGATCCGGCAGCGACCAGAGATTGGAGACGATGCCCAGGCTATGTGTTGGGGCTATGTCTCGCAGGAACTGATCGTGCTCCGTGGGAACCGAGCCAAGCTCATGGATAGCAATGACCGTCTCAAGAAGGGAAAGGTCCGCATGTTGAATCCCGCCACCATGGCGATGCAGAGCTTCCGCAACAGATGGAAAATCGTCGACCTGCTCGGGAGCCTGATAGGCGCGCAATAGCGTGTCCATCGTAACGTTGACGATTCTGCTTACGCTGGCCCGATCCAGATCGCGCCCACCCAAACGCACGTATGTTGCGAAGTAGTCCTCATCGGGCCCAAAGCGATCATGGCCGACCATAAACGTCCCATTCATGTCCAACAAGAGGACCGAAAATTGATCGAGGAAACTCATTGGCCGAGTGTACCGAGTCGCGCACATCCCCACGGAGTCAGCGCACGGAATAACAGAATGGAGCCAGCTCTGCGCTTAGCGATGGGCTTCCATCCAGCCAACAGCGAAGTCGACCAGGGTCTTCTGCGGAAGCAGCCGCGATTCCGCTAGCCCGATTCGATGGCTGACGATCCCGTGCGCCCCTTCAAAGGCCGCGCCTATCAGCGGGAAGTCGTCGGAGCAAAGATCCAGGTCATCAAACTCGACCCAGCGCCGCCGGCCGTCGATCAGGATGGGTGCGCCCTGGCGAATGAATCGCTTGTTTGGATAGGTGGCGCGCGATTCGGCGAGGTGCAAGGACGTGTTGGATTCGTGGCCAATACCGAGAAGCAAAACGCTGCCTTGCAACTCGTAAATACGCGCGAGCGGCGACCGTTCGGCCAGGGAACTTTCCAGCTCATGGTCCGCCGTGATGAGCTTCGCATGCTTGCCGGAGGCGGCGAAGGAAACATGCGGGTGCTGGCTTCGCACCACGCCGGGACCCCGCCGAAAGCAATCCACCACCGCCCCCATCCCGCGCGTCGGCGTGCGGTCGGGATCGAAAGCGGGCATCTCGCTTCGGATGATTGACCACCACCCGGGATCGACAGGCGGATTGCACCAGCCGGCAGGGTCGCTCAGGTCCCCCGAATGCGTGGGCATCACCAACGTGCCGGATGCGCCAAGCACGGCCCCGAGGGCATTCACGACAGCAACCGCTCCCCCCACCACCCAACCGAGAGCGCTCAGGGATGAATGCACAACCAGCGTCATGCCCGCCTCAACCCCGATCTTCGCCAAGTCGTTTTCGATTTGGCTCTGGGTGATGGGGCTAGCCGCTGTTTTTGCGATGATGTCGATCTCTGCCATGGAGTGTTTTCCCATGGAGTGCGGGCGACAATGTCGGACCAGGTTTCGTCTCGTCCACTTCCCCGATCCAAACAGTAGGCAAGGCCTATGGTTTGGATCGAAGAAGTTGACGAAGCGAAACCCGATCCGACATTGTCCGAATCACACCCCGGCCCGCGCTTCTGAAAGCATGTGCGCAGCCAGACGTTTGATGCGGGGCGCACCAAGTTTCTTGCCCCGTCCAATGCAGGGATAGAAGATCATTCCAAAGAGCGCCTCATAGGCAGCTTCCACACCAACGGGCCCGGCCCACTCCCCCCGGGCGACGGCACTTTGGAAAATCTGTGAGATCATTTCACACCGTTCCATCTGATAGGGGCATGGCACTTCGGTCTCAGATTCCTCTGCAATCGATATCAATTCAGCGATGAGGGCGGAAAAGATAGCGCGGGAGGTGAATCCTGTCTGAGCAGCTATTTCCTGTCTGATTAGATCCTCAAGATCATCCGAGAGGGAGCCCGTGTCGGGGCACTTCAGTTGATCCAGGAAGCAGGCTTCCCGTATCAATTCGGCCTTGCTGTCCCACCAGCGATAAAGCGTGGTTTTGGCAACCCCTGCCTCCCGCGAAACCGCATCGAAGGAAATATCCCGATAGGAAAGTCCCTGTCTTGCCAAATGCCTTGTGCATTCGACAACCCTGCGATGTACCCCCCTGTCCCTGGGTCGCCCCGGTTTTGGTGCAGGGGCCCCCTCAAGCCCATTCGGTGCAATGCCTTGCATATAGGTTGGAAACTCATTCCCAGGCCCTTCGTTCTTGTCTAGATCCTTCGACATAACTGGTTCCGATTAGTGGCAGAGAGTAGAAGGACTTTACCACGGGAGCAGAAAAAAGGGGTGGGGAATACGCTGCCCCACTTGAGAATACCATGCGTGTGCCGCCCGTGGGCGCATTTGTGGAACGTGCGACTCAACCACAAATGGATTCTCTCAGCCAAAGAGTACTGAGCCTCGTACGCTCTCACGCGCTTCGAAGGGGACTGTGCACGTGAAAGTGCACCCGGTTCGGTATTCCTGCTTAGCAGCATGCTCGCCGAGCCCCTTACAGCTAAAACATCGGTCGACGCCACGAGCGCAAGATGCACGCCATGGCCCTACTCACATGAATCCATTGCTGCATGGCGAGACTTTCACCACCTTGCAGTAGCTCGATTCCCTCGGCCGTTACCCGAATGGAAAGCAGCGGCGGGCTGGGTTTGGGGCGCAGGAGATTCGCCAATCGCTTTAGAAACGTCACGCCCGCAATGCTACCAAACCATGCACGCATTTCGCCAAGGGCTCATTGCGACGGGAGGGGTGCGACGCACGGCTTGGGGCCTAAGTGCCCCCGCCTCTTGGCAGTACCAAACCGATGGTCAAGGCCTGCTGCTTGGACCGAAGAAGTGGGCGAGATCAAACCTGGCCCAACACCCCTATCCTACTTTTTGTTGGTAGCCTATGTGCATGCGGTACATTGCCATGCTGATTCTGCCCGTCGTGGCCCTGCTAACATCCTCACCTGCGATC
>JAAETM010000342.1 GCA_024228395.1 bacterium
ACAAACCCGTGTCGGCGGCACTCCTGAACACTCGTGTCGAAGAGAGTCCTGTACTTATCATGCAGCACCAATCTCGATCGGAATAGCTGCAAGGTGCTCTTCGCGCACAGCTGCTCATCCAGCTCTAACCCTAGCGCCACCTTCCAACGCAGGTCATACGCGGTCCGGGCGATAGCCTCCTGGTCAGAGATTCCTGCGTACGCCTGCAATATGATCGCTGTGCAAAGCTGGGAGGGTGGGACGCATGGCCGCCCACGCTCGCCGTACATTTCCTCAAAGTCCTCGTCACGGAAGTAGCGGCCCCTCATTTCCCCCAGAGTGCTGTGGAACGACTCGAACCCCACATGCTCCCGTAGCATATTGTCAGGCCTGAAGAGTTCCCCCTGTGGTGATTTGTGTCCGAGCATTGGTCTCCTTGGTGCTGGAAACCAGTTTACTCTGTGGCATTCGCCGATTTAGTCTTTTTCGGCCGGGTTTCTAGGCTCAACCGATCAAGACCCTATCACCAGCCTGCTCAAAGCGGGCGCACAGAAAATGCTTCAAGCAGCTATCAACGAGGAGGTCGGCGAATACCTGGCCCTCCATGCTGGTGAACTCGATGAGCATGGAAGGCGTCTGGTCGTCCGTAACGGGCGAGCTCCAAAGCGTGGTTTCC
>JAAETM010000343.1 GCA_024228395.1 bacterium
GGCACGCATGTCCCCTCCTCAGAGTTGCTTGGCGTAAGTACCACCAGCTTCGAGATGGGGGCGTGCGACTAACAGAGCGCAGGCCACGAAAGTTGATTAGTGAGGGCCCAGACCCAGCCCTGAGAAGTGCGAAACCCTAGACTAGAGGCGGGTGGCTTGCACGGCGACTCCAGCGCCATTTGACATGCTCCCGAAAATGTCGACACGGATCTGAGGGATATGATAACCGCAAAGGATCCGCCCCTGAGTATCCGCCAAGGAAGAAAGCACACCCCGGAATTCAAGTTAGAGGCCATTCGCCTGCCCGCCCAGGGGCAACCATCGACCTCGGTCGCCGGGCAGCCAGATATTTACAGGCCTTCTCCATCAGTGGCGTGCAGCTATCAAGAAGAATGGCGCCTGGTTTGGCATTACAAGGCCGGACTACCGATCAATGACAACGCGGGTGGTTTCCTGGGGGAGGACTTGCACCTCCACCGGCCATATCCTTTCTTCAATGCCATCGGGCCCAGAAATCGACCGATAATGGACCTGGTAGCGGCCTGGAGCGACTCCAGCAAATAAGAAACCTGCTCGGTACTCGATGGGGTTCGAGTAGACGAAACGGCCATCCTGCTTGAGCCGAATCGTCATCGGCCCGCTGGCGCCTTTCCAATGGAATTGGCCCCGAATGGAACCTAGGAGCGGAGCGGCCAGTTTGACTTCCAGATGTTCACCCGACTTCAACAGGAACTTCTTGGATGATAGCAACCGACCTTCGACCCCTTGACTCAAGAGGCAGTAGTCCCCTTCAGGCAAGTCGCCAAAGAGCACGCTTCCTTTTGCCCCGGTCAACCCCGTGCGATCCACTTCAAGCTTCCGAGTTCCCCACACTATCTTCTTGATTAGGTTGTTTTCGGCTTCCCCTGCATCATACCGATAGAGACGAAGTCGGCAGCCTGGCCAGGTTTTGCCCAGGTCATCCTGAACGGAAACCAACACGTCGGAAGTTTGCGGTATCCGAAGGGTCAAGGGAGCCTGCAGTGGCATGGACACATGCGTCCCGTCAAGCGTGGCCACCCCATTCACTTCGATCGCCATCTCCCATGCCCCAGCGGGTACGCCGACCAGGTCAAAGCGCCCCAAGGGATCAGAGACAAGATACCTTCGCTCGTTTAGGAAGGTGAAGTGATCAGCAAGCCCCTGCTCCGGGGAGATCAGAGGGGATGACTCAAGCACCACAGTGCAACTTGGAGAATCCTCGGGGACGCTCACCGCATGGTGCCCCTTCGCAGTGAGTCGGATCGTGAATTCGGGGATAGCCTGCCCATCGGCATCGAGAACGCGGCCCCACAGACGACTCCCACTGGCGTCAAAGACAAGTTCGCTACGCTGCTTACCCACAGCCACGGCTTCATAGTGCTGACTCACTTGATCCGCCTGCCACACAACGCTTCCTCCCAATCGAAAATCGGGGCTAGGGGAAAGCGTGACTTCCAAGGGTACGCTTTCAAACTGGTCCAACCCTAATAGCGAAAAGTTGCCCGATGAATCTGTGATCGTTTGGTGCATGGGACCCATGCCCGGGTCTCGCGGACTTCCGGACTCCGAAGGCAAGAGAACCAAACTCTGCACGTGGGCTCCGGCCACCGGCCTACCATCTCGATCCACCACGCGCCCTTCCAGTCCAGATTGCGGCCGGAGCGTAATTCGTAGGCCACCGCAATGCTCGCCGGGCAGCAGGGTCCCCAATTTTAGACGGTCTCCCCAAAGTCCCTTGGTCCCTGCATCAAGCCAAAGGTCCACCCCGGCCGGGACGCTCAAGTCGAACGATCCATCCGCTTCCAGGGCAACCTCGGGATCACCAATGAGCGATTGAAATGGTTGAGCGCAACGCAACCAGAGTCGTTGGGACTCGCCTAACTTGGGCACACTCACCCTTCCGGAAATGCGGGCGGGCTCAAAGAGAGTGACCTGAAGACGCCCCGCCCTGTCCTTGTTTTCTTTGGGTCCCTGAACCCTAGCGGTAGCACGGCCCCCAGCCCCCATCAGATATGAGACGTTATAGAACCGAGCTGGTCGATCTAGATAGGTCCCGTCTTGCTCAGGAGTCAAAGCCAGATCCGCTAAGCTGCCAAACCTTGACCGGGTAACTCGACGTACCCAGATTTCGCCCCGTGGTGACTTGTCGCCATCGATCACTTGCAACCGCAAACGCATCGGGCTGTAGGGCGTTAAGTGGATGGGTTCTTTAAACCACGGCATCCAGATCCCTGGAGCCGCCAACCGGTAACCATCCGCCTCCAGATGAATGGCCCCCAATCTCGTTCCAGGAGCCATGGGAATTCGGAAGGACCCATCGGGTGCCACCTGGGCCTCTCGTAAATCGGACCCGTCGGGCCACAGGGCCCCGCGACCGGTGACTCGCATGCCGGCGGGCGTGGGGCTTCCGTCGCGCAACAGAATGCGCCCCTCACACCAAGGAGCCTTCGCAGCGGGCTCAGGCAAGCGTCTCTCTCCCTGGGAGGAGGCACTCCTCAGGATCGTCCCTTCCTGTGCTATCAATTCGTTGCCAGCGGCTGCGTGAATAGCCGGAACGGTGATAGCCAAGCCAAAAGCAAACCGTGTAATGGAGAGAGCGATTTTCATAGTGTATCCCCAGATCCGGACCAAGGGTTCAGGCAGCTTCACCGGTACTGCTATACACATGAAACTCGCCCTGGATACCGTTTCTTTTATCACCGCGTAGGTCCGCTCGCACATGGGTGGTACTCCAGAGCAAAATCCGCCGGTAGGCCCTTGCTAGCGGCTCCAAGGAATTGGCGGTGGATTTTGCCCTGGCTCCGTACCTTAACTCTCGCACGCCTGGGCCACCCTCAAACATCGCAAGCCCGGACCAAGTCTTGAAGAGTGGATAGATGAGATGAGAAGGCCGGGTGAGCGGTGGATGTGGATAGGAATTCCAAGCGGGCAGTTTCAGGAGAGCGGGGGAAGCCAGGTGGGGCGCGGGGGGAGCATGGGGACGGATTGTAAGCAATTGGCAGCCAAACGGGGCCTCCGGGGCGGGGATCGGCGGTGCGGTGGCGGCAA
>JAAETM010000344.1 GCA_024228395.1 bacterium
GCGGCGGCCTTCGCGCTCGCCTTGGTTGCCTTGAGGGGGCATATGGCCGCTGGGGTCGGTGTAGTTAACGGGAAAACATATAAGAAATACCCCCCAAAAGGGGCAGAATCAGCGGGCGGAAGAAAAGCCTGTAAAAGAACAGAAAGGGACAAAACAGAATAGTCCGCTGGTTGGGCAAGATTGGAAAGGATTGTTGAACCTGGTTAAACTGGTCGGTGCGATTCAAGCGCGTCATCAGTTACAGGAGGGCAACAATGAGCCCCAAAACAGAACCAATCAAGGACGAAGCACCGCCGCTGATCTGGCCCAGCCTGCCGGAGCCACGCCAGCAACAGGTAGTGGCTCAGCTAGTCAAATTGCTGATCAGACAGATCGGTCAACCGCTTTCCAAAAGGAGCCGGGAGGTGAGCGATGAGCCAGCATCCCAAGATCAGCGCTGAGCATCTGAGCCGGGCGGCCTACATCTACATCCGACAATCAACCCTGCATCAGGTCAGCGAGCATCAGGAGTCGCAGGCCTTGCAGTATCAGTTGAGCCAGCGGGCCGAAGAGTTGGGCTGGCATCCTGACCAGATTGTGGTGATTGATGAGGATTTAGGCAAATCGGGCATCAGCAGCCGGGAACGGTATGGCTTTCAACGGCTGTACACGGCGGTGGGGCTGGGTGAGGTCGGCCTGATTTTGGTAACGAATGTGTCGCGTCTGGCCCGGAACTGCGGCGATTGGTATCAACTGCTGGACAGTGCGGCAGCCAATGAGGCATTGGTCAGCGATAGCGATGGGGTGTACAATCCCACCATCTATGCCGACCGACTGTTGTTGGGCATCCAGGGGGCCTTTTCCGAGGCGCAATGGTATCAGATGCGGCAACAGATGCAGGCGGCCCGGCTGAACAAAGCCAAACGGGGCGAACTGGGGCTGCGGTTGCCGGTGGGGTACGAACGCTTACCCGACGGGTCGGTTCAGAAAACGGCCGATGGGCAGGTGCAACAGGCCATTGCCTTCATCTTTGAGAGCTTTCCACGGCAGGGCAGTGTGCGCGGGGTGCTGCGGGAGATGAGACGCCTGGGCTTACAGATGCCGCGTCAGGGCTGGGATGTGCTGGGGCAGCCGGTCATCACCTGGCAAAAAGCGAGCTATCAGGCCATCTATCAAGTGCTGAAACTGCCCGCCTATGCCGGAGCCTACAGTTACGGCAAGCGACAGGTAATGGGCCAGCCGGGGTCGGGTCAAAAGCGCTGGCAGTGGCAGCCGCCCGAGGCGTGGCTGGTGTTGCTCAAAGAGGCCCACCCAGGCTACATCAGTTGGGATGAATACATGGATAATCAAGCAAAAATGGCCGCCAATTGGCAGCAAACGCGCTTTGCCAACCCCAATGATGAGCGAAATCGGGGGGTACACAATCAACCGTTTTCGGACAAGGTTGGGCCAGCTGGCTTTGGGAGCGCGGCGGGTAAGGGCCAGGCTTTGCTGCAAGGGCTGGTGGTCTGTGCTCGCTGTGGGCGACCGCTGCGGGTGCGCTATCGGGACAAGCCGGCCTATGTGTGCGAGGCAGACCAAAACCAGTTTGATGAGCCGCGCTGCCAATTTTTCCCCTATGCCCACGTCGATCAGGTGGTGGTGGCTGCTTTTCTGGCCGCGCTGGAGCCGGCGTCCGTTGAGTTAGCCCTGGCCGCCACCGAACAGATCCAGCAACAGGGTCAGGCGTTGGCCCAACAGTGGCAGCACCAACTGGAGCGGGCTCGTTATGAGGTCAGTGTGGCCCAGGCTCGGTATGAGCAAGTAGACCCGGCTCTGCGGCTGGTGGCGGTTGAGTTAGAGCGACAATGGGAGGAAAAGTTGCAAAAGCTGGCTGATTTGCAAGCTCAGTGGGAGGCTATTCAAGCTGACGCAATAATTGAGCTATCGTCAACCCAGCTTGAGCAAATCCGGCAACTGACCACCGACCTGCCAGCGCTGTGGGCCTCGCCCAAAACCACCTTGCCGGAACGCAAGCAACTGCTCCGCACGCTGGTGGCCGCCGTCAGCCTCGACAGCACCCGTCAGGCTGGGGTAACCCACCTTGAGCTACGCTGGCATACCGGCGCTGTGACTCAACTGACCGCCACCCGACCCACCCCCGGCCATCCCACCAACCCTGCTCTGCTGGCCCGGGTACGCGACCTGGCCCAAACCAAAACCGATGCTGACCTGGCCACCATCCTCAATGCCGAGGGGCTGGTTAGCTCCTGGCACGTCAAAGATCGGCCCGATTATGTTATTGGTCAGCCGGTGGACTACTGGACGGCTGCGCGGGTACGCCATCTGCGGGCCAAACATCACCTCCCGACCGGGATGCCGGTCAAGGCCAAAGATGACCAGCCTCGGGCTGATGGCCTGCTCCCGGCCCAAGCAGCGGCTCGACACCTCAAGGTGGCCCCCGGCACTATGCTGGACTGGTTTCGGCGTGGCTTCATCTCCGGCTCACAAGCCAAGCCCGGCAGTGCCGTTTGGGTCAAGCTGGACAATGAAAATCGTCACCGGTTTGATGGCTCGGTGCGACAGCCTACAGCGACGATGGTGACCTTGGCCCAGGCTCCGGCTCATTTTGGGTTGACCCCAACTCAACTGACCGCCGCCTTGCGCCAGCAAACCCTCTTTGCCTGGCGAGTTGGTCTGGCCTTACAGTGGTTTATTTCTACTCATCCTGCCATATCAGCGCCAGCCGCTGATCTTTAACCGTTATTAGGAGTATCATGTATATGTCTTTGGATTGTTCCGAGTATACCGATACCGATTAAACCCACCCGAACTACTCGGATCCGGCACAATCGTATCCGGCGAGATGAATCTCCCCAGCGTGGGCGAGTAATATCTCGCGTTGTAATCATACAGCCCGAAGCCCTCTCGCCGTTGCGAGGTGAAGCCGAAGTCGGTGATGTTGGTGCCGTTGTTCCAGCGGATTTGGCCGTAGGGCGAGTAGCGGGCTTCGGAGATGATGCCGCCGGAGCTATCGGTGGTTAAGGAGGTGGAGCCGAGATGGTCGCCACCCAGA
>JAAETM010000345.1 GCA_024228395.1 bacterium
AGGCCTTCTGCCACCTCGAGCCCGCTGCGCCCCTCGAGCACCCTTTGGCGGAACACCTCGAAGTCATTCATGCCCACTTCCCGCTCCACAGCCCTGAGGGCGGCCTGCACTTTGGCGTCAAAAATGGACTGTTCATAGGCCAGATCGGGCCGCGAGCCAGGATCCGAAGTCCCCGCCGCATGGTCGAGATTCACCGGCTTGATCCCCTCCCCACGCTTCTGCGCCATGCGCTTGTCGATCTCGTCACCCAGGGTGTAACGCGCGATGGTCAATAGCCAAGTGGAGAAGCGCGCGCCCTTGCTGGCGTCATGTTTATCGATCGCCTGGGCCAGGGCTGCCATCGTCTCCTGGGACAGATCCTGGGCGGTTTCCCAGCCGATCCTCCCCCCACCCCAACGCTGCAATTGGGACCTTAATATGGGTCCAAAGTTCTCCCAGAGCTCAAACCAGGCCTCGGAGTCGCGGGCCCGCAGGCGCTGGATGAAATGGGTGCTGGTGGGGTTCATGGGCACCCGATCCTACGCAAAGGCCCGCATGCCTTGGCCTGCAAAGTTTTTTTTGTGGATCCTGCAATCGCCCTCCCCCGATTCCCAATAACCCTTGTAGAGGGCCCAAGAACGAAGCCCCAACCAACACAGCAACACCCCTAAGAAAGGACAACAACCATGTTTTCATTCGTCAAAGGACTCTTCAAAACCACCTTCTGGGGAGTCGCAATCCTGGCCGGAGTCGGTATCGCTTCGACCCTGATCTTCGGTTCGCACTCCACCGAAGCCGTCCTCCACCAGGTGCACCACAACGTGCAAAGCAAGATCGATAGCCTGATGGACAACCCGGTCGCCCTGCGTGCCGAATTGGAACGCCTGGAGAAGGAATACCCCATTCGCATCCGTGCGGTACAAAAGGACCTGGGTGAACTCAAGGTCGAGGCCAAGCGCCTCGCTTGGGAACGCGCCGTCTCCGACCGCGTGGTGGCCATGGCCCAAGAGGATCTGAGTGGCGTGCAAACCGTCTCTCAAACCGGTAGCCAGAACGGCAACTTGGTGCGCGTCGCAGGCCTCCCGGTCGTCAGCGTCACGAAGCGCTCCAACGCACAGATGGCTCGTATCACGGACCTGATCCAGATGCACACGAATCGCTCTGAAGATGCCGCCCGCGACCTGGGTTACATGAACAGGGAGATCGAACGCTTCCAGACCTTGCTCTCCGAGCTTGAGACTGAGCGGGCCCAGTACCATACGCAACTGGAGCAACTGAACCGTCAGGTGGATTCGATCCGCCGCAATGAACGCTTGCTGGACATGCTGCGTCAACGCCAGGGGCTCCTGGAAAAGGCTGGCAACTTCAAGGCCCACAGCTTGGATCAAATCAGTGGTCGCTTGGCGGGGATTCGCTCCCAGCAGGAAGCTGAGCTGGAGCTCTTGAGCAACAGCGAAGTTGAAACGGACTATGAAGGCCGGGCCAAGGTTGAACTTCACCAGGAAGAGCTTCAGATGCAGGATGCTTCTGAGCAGTTCTTGCTGGGCGCTGGGAACTAGTTTCTGGCACAAACCTGGAAGAGGGCTGGCACGGTTTTCCGTGCCAGCCTTTTTTTGTTGGTGGCATTTGTGCCTCGGAGCTTTTTTGCATCAGATGCAACCGAGCACAACCAACCCAAACAAAAAGAGACCCAGCAAGGCCGGGTCTCCTTAATCACAGGCCCAAAACGACCCTACTCCTGAACCAACGGCGCCTGCTCAGGCTCCAGCTCTTCGTGCGCAACCATTTGCGGAACAAGCTCCACAACCGGTTCGCCACTCTCTTCGTCCGTGGGACGCTTGTCCTCATCCATGGAAATTCGCCCCACACGACCCGTTGCCTCCGGGGTGAATTCGTCGACTTCTTCCAGCTCGACGCCCACAAAGCGCGAAACACCTTTGACCTGCATGGTCACCCCAAAGAGCGCGTCGCAGTGGCTCATGGTGCCCTTGTTATGAGTCACCACGATGAACTGGGTGGTATCAACAAACTGCAAAAGCATGGAAAGAAAACGCCCGATATTGGCATCGTCCAGCGCGGCATCGACCTCGTCGAGCACACAGAAGGGTGAAGGTCGCGCCTCAAAGACCGCAAACAGCAGGGCCAGGGCCGTCATGGTGCGTTGACCACCGGACAGCAAACCAATGGCCAACATCTCGCGGCCCGGGGGACGGGCAATGATATCGATCCCCGCTTCGAGCACGTCCTTGTCGGGCTCCAGCAGAATATCCGCCTTGCCCCCCCCGAAGAGCTGTCGGAAGATGCGTTGGAAACCCACGCGCACCTCTTCGAACGTCTCCAAGAATAGGCGCCGGGATTCCTCATCGATGGCGTTCAGGGCCTCGAGCAGAGTACGTTTGGCATCGCGCAGGTCCGTGGACTCGGTTTCCAAGAAGCCCAGGCGCTCGGAGACCCCTTCGAGTTCTTCAACCGCATCCACATTGACCGGGCCGATCTTGTCCAAGGTACGCTTGAGCTCATGGACCCGTTTGTCCAGGGCTTCCATGGGCTCGGGGGTCGCGAGCAGCTCTTCCTCAGGCTCAAATTCCTGACGCAAGGCCCAATCATCCAAGGACAATTCATCCATGGCTCGTTCGAGCACTTCCTCACGGGAAAGGTCCAAGCGCTGCTCGCGCAGTCGCCCCTTAGACAGGGATTCAGCGGAGCCGTCCAGGCCGCGTTGAACCTCATCGGCCAGCTTACGAACCTCACTACCGCGGGCGGCGAAGTGACGCTCCTGCTCGCGCAGCACGTCCAGATTGCCTTCCATGTCGGAACGCTTCTCGCGCAACTCTTCAACCTCGGTCGCCAAACCCTCACCCTGGACCTCCCCAGCTTCGGCATTGTCCACGAAGTTGCGCGCGCGACCCTCCGCACGCTCGATTTCGGAGCTGTCGATTTCGATGCGCTTTTGCTCGGAAGAAATGCGTTCCCTCAGAGCGGTCAGCTCGGATAGAACGCGCGTCTTCTCGACCTGCACCTGATTGAGTTCCCGACCCAAAGCCTCCCGACTGTGTTCCAACTCCAACCTCTCCTGGTCCAAACGGGACAGGACTTGGTTTTCGTTTTCAAAGTCGACCTCGGCGGTTGCAGCCAAGCCGCGA
>JAAETM010000346.1 GCA_024228395.1 bacterium
GGCGCGGAGTCCGCCCTCCGCAGGACAAAAGTGGGTGCCAGCTCATCTACGAGCGTCTTGGTGTCCATCGCAGGTCTAAACTCTGTCCCTCGACAACTCGCCGATGAAGGTGGTAGGAAAGCCGGAAGCGGGAAATCCGCACGACCGGTTTGAGGAGGGGGGCGGGCAATAGTGTCCGTCCCTACTCTACGGATACAACGAGAGGCCCGGATCAGCGACCCTCCTCCCACGCGGAAACGCCGATCGCGGGGAGCGGCGTTGGAGACAACGCTTACGACACTGCGGCGATCTACGCTGCAGCCAACGCTACAGGGACCGAGGTTATCGTGCCGCCCATAAGGCGAGCGGTTGTGTCTCGATCGAAGCTATCGCTCTCGGCGCAGGATACGGCAGTGCTCAAAGTGAATGCTGTGGGGCGGAGGAAGTGGAATAGGGTGCGTGAAAACCACCGTGTGGATAGATGGGATGAGAAGGCCAGTTTCCGACGCCGGGGTATCCTGAGGGATCCCCTTAACAAGTCTCGGGCTCCTGGCCCTGGAAACGGAAGCTGACTCATGAAGAAAGATAACACACTCATCGAATCTCGAACAGAAACAGTGATCGGCATCGACCTCGGAGATAAGCAGAGCCACGTTTGCGTCCTGGGCGCAGAGGGGAACTGTGTGGAAGCAGGCACGGTCGTAACGACGCCAAGTGGTTTCAGGGGACGCTTCGAGCGCATCGATACGTGCCGGATTGCGATCGAGGCGGGCGGGCAGTCCGCGTGGGTGGATGAACTGTTGACAGAGATGGGGCACGAAGTGATCGTCGCCAATCCGCGGCGGCTACGAATGATCTACGAGAACGACCTAAAAAGCGACGAGGTGGACGCGGAGCAACTGGCGAGGGTGGCGCGGCTAGATCCAAGCTTGCTGTATGGCATCGAACACCGCAAACACAGCACGCGGGTGGACCTGGGCAAGGCGCGGTCCAGGGACATGCTGGTCGGCACTCGAACCACACTCATCAACCATGTGCGCGGGCAAATGAAGTCGTTTGGTATGAAGCTTGGCACGCGCGGCGCAGCGTACTTTCATGAGTGGGCGCGTGAGCAAGTGCCTGAAGAACTGAAAGTCGCTTTGGAGCCCATTCTTGACTTGCTTGGCGATGTCGACAAGCAGATCAAAGTGATTGACACCGAACTCGAACGCCTCGCTGCAGAGGTACATCCGGTGACGCAGGTATTGCGCCAGGTCGATCGCGTGGGCCTGCATACGGCGCTGCGGTTTGAACTAACCGTGGAAGATCCGTTTCGTATCAAGAAGAGCCAAAACGTGGCGGCTTACTTTGGACTGGTGATCAAACGCAAGCAATCAGGTGTCCGGGATCCTGAGATGCATATCACTGGAGCTGGAGATGGTGACATGCGCCGGCTCTTGGTGCAGTGCGCTCAACAGCTGCTCAGTGCGAAGGGAAAGGAGTCGGATTTACGCACTTGGGGGCTCAACCTGGCATCGAGAGGGGCGAAGACCGCAAAGAAGAAAGCGGTGATTGCAACAGCGAGGAAGCTGGCCGTGCTGTTACATGTCCTGTACCGCAATCTACTGGGGGTGGCAGGGCAAGTGTACAAGCCACTGAAGAGCGAAACCGGCCATGCCCCAGGTAAGGTCGTGGGTGCCTAAACGGAAGCCCCGAAGCAGGACAAATAAGTAAACCGTGAGAGAAAATCGAAAGACGAAAACCGCTCAGTCCGGGTAACCGCGAGCCAGCAAGTATTCACTGGCCTTGGCCGAGTGCCCTTCGGGGCGCAGAGGTCGTTTGATAGATAGCAGCGCCCGACTGGACGGACCTCATCAAGCACGGGTCACGGGAGTGACCACCAACGAGTGCGCATGGAAGCAAGGCGGAACTCGTCACTCGACCATCTCACGACAACAAACAAGATCGCAAAAAACCCAGACGGTGTACCTTGACAGGAAGGGGGCTTCTCATGGAAGGAATTCCAAGCGGGCAGTTTCGGGAGAGCGGGGGGAAGCGAGGTGGAGCGCGGGGGCGAGTAGGGGACGGATTGTAGGCAATTGGCAGCCAAACGGGGCCTCCGGGGAGGGGATCGGCGGTGCGGTGGCGGCAAAAAGGGCAGGATTTGGCGTAGGGACTATAGGGCAGTAGCCCGGGACCTTGAGTTTGGTCCGGGCTTGGGGTGTTTGTGGGTGCGGGCGGCCCAGGTGCGCGAGAGCTAGGCCATGGGGGACCGGGATCCCGTTACGCGGGAGCGAGGCTTACTTCCCACGGCAAGTTAGGCTCAGGCCGTGGGCGTGGGGGCTCAAGCCGGATCACTTCGGTGGGGAGGTCAAAGTGTGCGAGGGATCCTCTTCGGATTGACCCACTGGGTCCTTCCGATCCCGCTCCGCGGGACCGAGGCTTACCTGACGGATAGCGAAGGGATCGGTGATGTTTTGCAAGGGCCGTGGGTGCCAGGGCGCGGAGCAAGATGCTGCATATTGGGCGTGTCGACCCACTCCACCCGCCGATACAGGCAATACCTCGAGTTGATCCTCTTTATCAACGAGAAACCAGAGAACGGCGTTTCTCAGGGGGATGAGGGCTGGCTTTCAGAGCATGCGGTAGTATTCGCCGCAGTTGTTCGGGGTTCTGAATATGCGAGTCACAAGGTGAATCGCTGCTCCGAGTACCCCTCCCATCATCTCCCACCCCACAAAGAAACCCTAAATCCAAGCCCTACTTTGACGGCCATCAGGCATAATCGAAACACTGCGGTCCCTGGCTCCGTTTGCCGGACCACTTCTAACCTTCAGTATCTCAACAGTAATATAATCATGCTCAGATTTGAAATTATTGTCCCTGGTGTTGCCTTGGCCTTGGCTTGTGGGGCTTTTGCTCAAACCGGTACAACTTTTTGTGCTGCAAACAATAACTCAACCGGTGCGCCGGCGGCCTTGACTGGAGCCTTTGGAAGTGGGGTGGGTAGTGACCTGCACCTAGATGTCGGTAGTGGTGTGCCGAATGAGATTGGTTTCTTCCTTGTTGGCAATGAAGTGACTTCAGGGGTGGTGTTTACCAGTGGTTTGAACTGCTTGGTCGGCACAGGCACTGCTCAGGTGTTTAGGTATTCCGTCGCGGGGACGGATGCGATTTCTGTGGGGCGTTTCGATAGTCTTGGGGTGTTGCAAAACCTCGTGGGCACGTCCTTGACGGGAACAGGTTTCGATGTGCCGGACATGATTCCAGCAGGCATTCCCTTTCCGATCATGAGCGGCGATACTTGGCACTTCCAGTTGTGGTATCGGGACACCGCGGTGGCGCCTAGTAACTCGAACTTCTCGAATGGTTTGAGTGTGATTTTTGATTACTCGCTGCCGGTTGAGGGCATGGTGCTGATTCCTGCGGGCACGTTTAGCATGGGGTCTGATGCGATGGCTGGAGATCCGTACTATAACAGCTCAAGTCAACAGCCAGTGCACGACGTAACCATTAGTCAGGACTTTTGGATGGGAAGACATGAGGTGACGCAGACGGAGTACAGCGCTCTGATTGGGTCTAACCCCTCACTCGTCTCTGGCGCGAAGCGACCTGTGGAGCAGGTGAGTTGGAATGACGCAGTTGCCTACTGCACAGCACTGACTGCACAGGAGAAGGCCCTTGGAAACCTGCCAGTAGGTTATGAGTACCGCCTGCCGACGGAAGCGGAATGGGAGTACGCATGCCGCGCAGGAACGACGACGGAATTCAACGTGGGGGCGGACCTTTATTGTGCAGACGCGCGCTTCAATTACAGCTTCCACGGTAACAGCTCGTGTGGATCGAGCAGTACTGTCAACGTTGGATCCTACCCGGCCAATGCATTTGGGTTGCATGATATGCACGGCAACGTTTCTGAGTGGTGCCTTGACACCTACTCTTCTTATAGCGTGGGTGCAGTTACAGATCCGTTTGTGACAGGCGGCCCCGACCGGGTCTTCCGTGGCGGCAGCTGGGCCCACAGCTCCGACGTTTGCAGGTCTGCGGGCCGGTACAGCTGGATTCCCAGCAACTCGAACGGCCGCGTCGGGTTCCGGGTTGTCTTGGCCCCAGAGCACACGCTGCCGGTTGCGGGCATGGTGTTGATCCCTGCGGGTACGTTTAGCATGGGGTCGGATGCGGCGGCCGGAGTTCCGTATAACAACAACTCAGAGCAACAGCCAGTGCACGACGTAACCATTAGCCAGGACTTCTGGATGGGAGAACATGAGGTGACGCAGGCAGAGTACAGCGCTCTGATTGGGTCCAATCCCTCATACAATTCTGGCGCGAATCTGCCTGTGGAGCAGGTGAGTTGGAATGACGCTGTGGCCTACTGTACAGCTCTGACTGCACAGGAGATGGCCCTTGGAAATCTGTCGGCAGGGTATGAGTACCGCTTACCGACAGAAGCTGAATGGGAGTACGCATGCCGCGCAGGAACGACGACGGAATTCAATGTGGGGGCGGACCTTTATTGTGCAGATGCGCGCTTCAATTACAGCTTCCACGCCAACAGTTCGTGCGGAACAAGCGGCACAATTGACATCGGAAATTACCCGGCCAATGCGTTTGGGTTGCATGACATGCACGGCAACGTTTCTGAGTGGTGCCTTGACACCTACTCTTCTTATAGCGCGGGTGCAGCTACAGATCCGTTTGTGACCGGCGGCCCCGACCGGGTCTTCCGTGGCGGCAGCTGGGCCCACAGCTCCGACGTTTGCAGGTCTGCGGGCCGGTACAGCTGGATTCCCAGCAACTCGAACGGCCGCGTCGGGTTCCGGGTTGTCTTGGCCCCAGTTCTCGTGCCCTAGACTAGGGTTTCGCGGTTCGTCCCACAATTAAGAACGCGGGCAGGTGAGGCCCCCTCCCAGCTGGAAGTGCACGCCAGCCCCCCCGATGCTTTGGTTATAACGACCAAACAAACAAGGGGGAAGCGTGCCGCACCAGCC
>JAAETM010000347.1 GCA_024228395.1 bacterium
TACCTGCTTCGGAGCGCCGCCGAGGCACGCCTGGAAGTCGCCCCCCTGCCCCCGTCCAATCGCAACCTCGACGAAATTAGCCAGCACCTGTGTACCGTCGCGGGGAAACTGATCGACGCTGCCCAGCGCGAACAACCAAACACCGAAGCTTTGAAAGCCGCAATCGCCGATACCGTCCCGCTGGATCCCCCCTGACCCGAAACTACCCTGCAACATCCCGAAATCACTGAGCGCGGATTTCAGCGCTGCGTACGCCGGAATATCTCGCGCAAAGGCGCAAAGGCGCAAAGGAGAAGGAATCCTTCTGTTCCCCTTTGCGCCTTTGCGCCTTTGCGCGAGCTATTCCGGCGTACGCCGCGCTGAAATCCGCGCCACGTGATTTCGGGATGTTGCAGGGGAGGTTCGGGTCCGCCGGGGCCCCGCCGTCGTCCCTCCCGCGGATCATGAAAGCGCGAAACTACTTTTTGCGCTCGCGCGCGTCTCTGGTGCAGCTTGGCCTGAAAGGCCTAAACATACCAGCCCAGGGCGAAGCCCTGGGTAGAAGTGTGTTTAATATTCGCACCCTGAAAGGGTGGGTGAGCCGCAGTGGCTCCAAACTTAGTCAACCTGTAATGAGTTAAACGGTGAGGTGTTCAAAGGAGGTGAGAGTAGCCACCGAAACCTACCTGGGCGCGTCCGCGCGGGTCCAGAACGTCTCGCTCGAACCCAGCGACTTGGAGCTGGGGTACGTTGCCAGGGCGGTATCCACCGGAAATACCGGAAGAAGGAGCCGTGTCGAAGGGGCCAGGCGAGAGGACTTCGGGGGTTTGCATTTAGGCCTACATGGTGCGTGAGCCGCCGCCCTTATGCGAAGCGCTGGAGAGGTCCCTTGTCCTCTCTCCGCTGTCGGTTACGCGGTTTCCGGCAGTGGACCATGGGGGTGCCACGTGTGAGCACCTGGAGAAAATGGTTTGGAGTTGCGACCGGTGAACGTCCCACGTCGTCCGGATGTCCGGTAAATCCTGCCTATAAGCCACAGGCGAAAGGGTATGGAAGATGCGTCGGTGCGGAGGTGTGTCCCTTAATGCCTCCGCTTTGGGGATAGCAGCAGAGCCGGAGTACTCCCCGCAAGGGGGGGAAAGGCAAAACCTTTTGAAGACGTGAGAGAAGACAATGGTCCATGTGAACAGTTAGCGGCTCGGCTGCGGCCACAAAATGGCCTCCCTCGTGCTCTTGCAAGGGAACCCGAGAAGCCCATTTCGGTGGGTGCTAAAAAACAGCCCTAAAGCCATTCGACCTTCTTGCGTGGTGAGAAGCTGTGAAGGGAACATCATGGGAATACGTAAGGAACACTCTTTGACCGGGAGGATCACTCTTCCCATCATGGAAAAGGCATTTAAAGCAGTCAAACGGAACCGGGGAGCTGCAGGTGTGGACAAGGTGAGCGTTACCATGTTCGAGGCCAATTTGACCGAGAACTTGGCCGCGCTCATGCGGGAGCTGAAGACGCGATCTTTCCGTCCGAAACCTCTGCGCCGAGCCCACATCCAGAAGTCCCCGGGATCGAAGACCTCCCGTCCCCTCGGCATACCTGTCGTAAGGGACAGGGTTGCACAGCAAGTCCTCAAGACCTTGTTGTCCCCAATCTTCGAACCCCTGTTTCACGACGACTCTTACGGGTTTAGGCCCGGCCGAAACTGTCACAAGGCCATTGAGCAAGTATTGAAGTTGCATAACGACGACGGGCTCAAGTATGTGCTCGACGCCGATATCGAAAGCTTCTTCGATACTATCCCTCACAAGGTCATCATGACAGCTTTGGCTGCAAGAGTTGCCGACGGGAACATCCTAACCCTCATCGAACGGTTTCTCAATGCTGGGGTGATGGAGGATGGTGTTTATAAACCCACGAATGTGGGCACGCCACAAGGAGGGGTTATTTCACCTCTGCTGGCAAACATCGCTCTCAACAACCTTGACTGGCGGCTTCACGAAGCCGGCTTTCGTTTTGTACGCTACGCTGACGATTTTGTCGTCGTGGGGCGTTCTGTGCAGCATGTGCAGGAGGCACTGGACCTCGTTTCGAGTGTGCTTGAAACCGAACTGAGTTTACAGCTCAGTCCGGAGAAAACAACGATCACGACGTACGGGAAAGGATACGAGTTTCTTGGATTCTTCCTCTCTTCACGGTCGCGGCGCATGAGGGACAAATCAGTGGAGAAATTCAAAGATAAGGTCAGGGATCTCACCGTCCGGCATCATAATCTTGAGTGTAGGGTCATAGAGAAACTGAACCGAGTTATCAGGGGAACGGCGAACTTCTTTGCCACATCATTTGCGACGAATCGCTGGCTTTTCCAGAAGTTGGACTCATGGATTCGGATGCGAATCCGAGCCATGAAGTTCAAAAGGAAAAGCGTCAATGACAATCGCAGGCTTCGTGTGTGGCACTTCAACCGTAAACTCGGACTGCTGACGTTAGAACAATTCTGCCTACTTGCCAATGCCCGTGAGCATGCACGGTACATCACTCCCCTGTAGGGGTACCTTCGAAGGGGGTCGCCCGGTAGAAAGACCTTCACGCCGGTAAATATGGGGAATTGACCCCATCGCGACAACGGGGAGTTGGTGGCTCCGAACTGGAGCCACCGACTTACCCACTGCCACAGGAAGATTCATTCTACGCGAACGTCCATTGCAGATTGAAGTTTCAGGTCAGATGGCCAGGCAAAGACATTCTCCCACGGAGAGATCTACTGGCCAGCGAGAGCACCAGCTGCATGCTCAGCGAGCAAGCGGTAGCGTGAACCAGAAGATGGACCCCGGTTGGTCTGGGGGCTCGAAGCCGGTATCTCCGTGCATCGCGCCGACTAGGTGCTTGACGATCGCCAGTCCTAGCCCGGTGCCCCCCACCTCCCTAGATCGTCCCGGATCAATGCGATAGAAACGCTCGAAAAGTCGCTGGCGATGTTGCTGTTCGATTCCGGAACCATCGTCCTGAATCTCGATGCGGACCGCATTGCCCTGGTTCAGCGCACGTGCTGTAATGCATCCGCCTTCGGGCGTATATTTCACGGCATTGTCGAGTAGGTTCAGGAGAATCTGGTCCAACGCCCGCGCGTCCGCGACGACTTTCAGACTATCGGCCACCTCGACCGACAGCTGCTGCTGCTTGCTCTGTGCCTTGACGGCAATCGTGTCGGTGGCGCGACGAATGGCTGGTCCAAGCGTCACCGCCTTCAAGTGAAACTCGGCCTCACCAGCTTCGATCCGCGCGAGATCAAGCAGGTCATCGATGATCTGGGATAGGCGTTCCGCATTGCGATGCACGGCGTCGAGAAATGCCCGTGCACGCTCTGGTGCCAAGCCTCCGACCACCTGCTTGTCTTCATTGGTGCCGGGCAAGCTATCTGCGCTCGCACTGA
>JAAETM010000348.1 GCA_024228395.1 bacterium
CGGATGCCTACTTCCAAGGTAACCGCTGCATCCCTCGTCGTTGTCGTGCGTTTCGCACTGGGGCTGGCGGGATTCGAGCAGCTAGAGGACTACGAGGACCTGGTAAATGGCATCACTGCCATCCTGGCTTTCGCCCTGGCCTACTACGTCCCGGACTTCAACCCTGCACCTTCGGCAAGGGAGCGCATCAACAAGGTTGGCTAGAGTTCGTCGATCTTGTCCTCTATGCGGCGCATTCGGTCCTCGTAGTGGGAGAGCTGCACTTCGAGAAGCGCCTTCATGTCCTTCACCGTGGTGGCTAGGGATCTGAAATCCCCCTCCATCTTGAACTGGGTGGACAACCCCCAGCCTACTAACGCCACTAGAGCTGCAAGCCCAACACCGATGACTATCTCTAGCACGGGGTAGTCCACTCTTCAGAACCTAGTACACATCGCCGGACACCAACCATAGCCAGAGTGTATGCCCTGGTCAGAGGTAGTGTCGGATGTAGAACGTTGTACCCGTTGCGCCTAGTCCGAATTGCCTAGTAGGCTACTGCTTGCCTGCCACCGGGTAACCGTAGGACTTCTGCGAAGAGCCCTGCACACAGCTATTGCTCGAGCTCCGGCTTCAGCTGTGTGTGGGGCTCTCTTGCGTCCGGGGCCACAGGCTAAGCTGATGGTGTGGAACTATCCGACATCAGAGACGAGACCCGAGTCCGCTACGGTGTGTCGGACCAGGACAACCTCTTCACCAACACGCACCTAACCACGCTGATCAACGCAGCTCTGCGGCGGATCAACGCAGAGGCTGACTGGCCATGGATGGAGGTGTCCACCACGGTCAGCACCACTGCGGGCAGCAGTGCGCTGACTCTGGCATCGGACATTCGCCGAGTCACCATGATGTCCTACAACCAGGTGCCACTGAGGCGCATGACCAAGCGGGCCATCCAGGATTACTACGGGTCGCAAGGCCAACCTCGGTTCTACGCCTACGACGCTGGCCACAAGGTACTACCTGCCGCTGACAGGGTCTACACGATTGACTATTCGTACATCGCTGGCTCCGAAGCTACCTTGTCCGACGGCACAGACGAGCCTCTCGCTCCGACCAGGGCCATAGACATGGTGATCTCCTATGTCTGTGTGATGATGGCCCGCCGTGAACGTGACCCTGAGCTGGAGGCCAGGTTCTACGGGGAGTACGCCCGGACATTGGACAAGCTGAAGGATGACCTGTCCACCACTATCGAGGGTATGACCCCCCGGAGGACCCGGACAGAAGACTCTCTAGCCGGCTACCTTCTAGTGACATGACCATGACCGGACCCTCAGCGAACCTGAACCCACTCTCCACTGTCCACTATGTGGGCGGCCGGCTACGAGAGGCGATCCAACAGGGCTACCCCGAAGTGGGCTGGGAGGGGGACCCCAACATCGTCCCGACATACAACCCACGGAGCGAGGAGTGGCAGGTGTACGACAATGTGTTCAGCCCGCCACGGCTCATCATCTCTAAGAAGGCGGAGGGGTTGAGAGACCTGGACGCCATGCGTGGGATCTGCGAGAAGCTGCGAAAGGCCCAGGTCAGGGGCCAAGGGGTGCAAACAATCTACCAGCGCATCCAGTCCCGTAACGACGCCATCGAATCCGAGCACGCACGAAATAGCCGGGACCTGGTGGAGGGCACCACGCACGAGCTCTTGGGGGCGATCAGGTGAACTACTCCACGACAACGATCCGACAGGTGGCTAGCTCGTACCTCGAGCCTGGACCTGGTGTAGCCAAACTGAAGTTCCCAGTGGCCAGATCTACTGGGGCTAGGAAGAAGCCCTCCTCCCGTAGGTCCAGCCGTAGCGAGACAATACGGATGTTGGGTGCCAGGTGAGTGAGAAGTTCCAGGTCACCTACGGTCCTGAGACCTGGGCCAAAGGCAGCCGTGGTAGGGGTAGCTCCTTCGACCAAGAGGGTCGAGCCTTCATAGAGAACATGCGTGTCCTCAAGGACGGCTCTCTCTGTGTGCGCCCTGCGTGGTTCCGTTGGGGGTGGCACGGTGGCGCCGCAGCTTTCCAGGTCCTCTCAGGGTACGACCAAACACGATCCCATGTCTTCTACCCCACTCGATACCGCTCTAGTGCGGTTTCCGCTACCACACTGGCCGACGGCTTCGTAGTCCTGGACACGGGTGGCGTCAAGGTATTCAACAGGGACACAGTCACCAACCCACCCACGGTTCTGTGGTCGAGCACAAGCGTTCTTGGCCTGTCCAAGTTCGGGATCGGCCATGTCGACCATATCGACCGCCACACAGCATTTGTCCAGGGGAAGGTCATCCGGACCGAGGGTGTGGGCGCAGCCGCTGGGTCCATCACCGATGGGGTCACTGCTCTAGCCACTGCGTTCATGCCTTCTGGTGAGGCCTACAGCTTCGTTGGCAGCACCATCCACCAGGGGCGGGCCTTCTACTGGGGCTTTGTCCATGAGACAACCAACAACACTCTCATCCGCCACAACAGAGTGTGGTACTCGGACACGGTTGTAGCCAACGACTACAGCGCCTATACCACCTTCACCGCCGACACCCAATTCTTCGATGTAGACGGGGAAGTACGTGGCGCCGTGAGTATTGGCCCCAACCTCCTGATCTGGACAGTTGAGGGCAACTGGTTCATCCTCCAGGGGAGGGGCGACCCCTCCAATGCCACCTTGCACACCAAGGGTAGGAATCGGATACCACCCCTGGATGACCAAGGGGGCAGGTACCAGGAGATGGCCCTGTTCTACTCAGCTGATTTCGACACGATCTCAGTAGTGGACAGAGACGGGCGGATCGACTCCGCCACATTGGACCGGTTCGGGGCCGAGACAGTGGCCAACATAGACGTCAGACGCAGCCCTATAGCTCCCAGCCCTGAGAAGGATGCTATGACGATCCCCACTTACGAGCTCGGGAATGCTATCCACTTCTCCCGGAGTACGTGGGTAGACGAGACTTGGGAAGATCTGACTTACTACTACTCCGATCGCTCAACCCTCCGATCATACGCTGAGGAGAACCTAGAGTTCCTGACTGTGTCGATAGAGACCTTCCTAGGTAGTGGCCTCTGGGATCTGCATGTGCACCAACGTGAGATCCTGGCCAACACCCCCAGCAAGTACACCCCCGGTACAGGCACTAACCCTGACGAAACCGTAGACGGTGCTATCCACCTGCCCAGGATCTGGGACCCAGATTTCGACGTCCGTATCATGCAGATCACCGTGGATGCCAAGTACTGGAAAACAGCCAGCGGTGACACCTATGACGCTAACGCCATGACCATAGAGGTAGCCGACACCACGACCGGTGGCACTAACCACACCACCACAATTGGGCCTGACGCTGCTCAGATCTCCAGCCTGCCTGCATTGGAGGGTGGGCTAATTCGTTTGGTGGCTACACCCACTGATGGCACTCTCGAGTTCCAGTCCTGGACCGAGGTAATCCTCAAAGACATCCGAAGCTTCGCTATCCAACAGATCATGGTTGAGTACGAAACCTCCAGTAGGCGGCATCACTGAGATGAGCGCTTCTTCCTTACAGGACTGGCTCAACTCCCCAGAAGCCTGGGGTCAATTCGGTGAGCAGGTTAACTATTGGATGAACGAGTTGGTGGGTGCTGTCCGGCCGTTCTGTAACGACGGCGTGATGCTCTGGTCAAACACCTATGAGTTAGAGGTATCAGCCGGGACTAACACCACCTCGTCCCCTATGCCGCAGGTGATTGGCAACCTAGACGATATCCCCCTCTTCGATGAACCGACCACGATGGTCATCGACGTGACAGGCTCACACCGAAACACCGTGGCCACCAACTCATCCGTGTGGCTGATGACAGATGAGTACGACGGTCTCGGGGGGGATTGCGAAGGGGACACGATCAACTGGGAGTCCTGGACCTGGCAGTCCATGATCTCCGCAGTGCAGTGGAACACCCTAGCCATGCGGGCTCGCAAGCAACTGGCCGCCAACGAACAGGGGCAATGGGCCGCAGGGTGGGCCATCAACGCTGGTACCTACTACTGCAAGGCCAGCTTCCACGTCAAGATCCTGCGGGGGCACATCGGGGAGCACAGCGCTGGGACACCCCCGGCACATACAGTTTCATTCCGGACTATCGGTAGCCCTGCCACCAAGTCCCCAACCGTCACCCCTACTGCCGCAGCAATCGAGCACGGATCTGGAGGAACGATCTACGCAGGGGGCTCCGGCACGACCCACACCGTGACTAGCTCCGGCACCTGGACCACGGCCGTGGCCGCAGCTGCGGCCGGTGACATCATCGATATTACTGCTGTGATCACTGTCCCGTTGGCCTACAAAGGGAATAAGTACGGGATATCAGGTGGCTCGGCTGCGTCTGGCACAGCTGGTAACCCCATAGTCATCCGCTGCACAGGTAGCGGAGCCATCAACGTGGTGTCACTGACCAATAGCGTAGCTGCACTCGCTATCTCCAACTGCGACCACGTCTGGGCTGTTGGTATTGTCTCCACAGGTTCCCAGTTTGGGGTGTTCTACCGCAACGTGGAAGGCACATCAGGGGACCCCGTAAGGGTGGCGCACTGCGACATCTCGGGGACAGGTCACTCGAATCTGGCAGTCGCAGGTTGGTGGCAGCTCATCACCTCTAGTGGCGGGACGCCACCAGCGGGAAGCGGGAACGAGTGGGGCTATTCCAAGCACTTCATCCTGGAAGATAACGCCCTCTCTGGGCCAGGGCAGGTAGCAGCACAGTTCGGGGAGAACATCTACATCGGACACGGTGGCTCTCCTGGCTGGATCAGCTTCGCCACCAACATCCTGATCCGCCACAATGACATGCAAGACTGTGGAGCCGACCACCTGGATATCAAGCCCGGGTGTTCCAGCATCTACGTGCTGGACAACACCTTCACCGAAGGTCACTTCGTCTTCGGGTCAGCGCTCCAAACCCTCTATGTAGGGGCATCGATCAACGCTCGGCCTAGCTGGTACGACATCAACCCTGGGATCTACATCGAGGGCAATCGCATCTGGGACGGGAATATCACCAACTATGATGCCTCGTCGAGCAACTACGTCTGTCAGACATCCCTCGCTGGCGTCACCTTCGTCAACAATCTGTGTTGGGGTTTCCCCAACGGGGCAGTGGGCTTCCGGCTACGCAGCGAACGAGCCGCTAGCGAGTCCCAATCCACCGCAGGTGAGAAGTGGATCGTAGCCAACAACCTCTTCTGGATGGACACCGGGGTGGCCAATGCCGGAGCTCCCGCTGCGTCACCGTCACCCTTCAACTCAGCTTGGCTCGACTCCCGCAACAATATCGGCCCCTCAGGGGCAGCCGGCGTAGAAGCAACAGCCACCAGTGCGGACTTCATAGATCCCGCTGCTATCCCCACCGTAGACACCATCGATGCCGATGCAGAGTGGGTCACTTACGGTTCAGGCTCCGCATTCGACCTGGCGTTGACGTCCACGCTACTCGGCACAGGCGTTTCAATATCAAGCATCACCCGTCAGATCGCTGAGGACATCACTCAACGCTCAATACCTGCTAGTTCCCCAGATCCTGGACCGTTCCAGCACTGGGTCTAGACTGTGCCCATGAGTGTCCTGGACAACGACCCAGCGTTCCAATCGTTCCTACGGACTCTCAACGAACGACGCACCATGATCACAGCGGACAGGGATCGGCAACGTGCGTCTCTTCTTGCTCGACGCAATATCCGCTTCGGTGAGCTGGCCAACCAGGAGACCCGGGGCCTAGAGGGGGTGGACGACACCTACGAGGACAGGGGCATGTTCCGCTCTGGGGGTCGGCTAGAAAGCCGAGCTGACCTGGTTCAACAGATCAACGAAGGTCGAGCTCAAGAGGAGTTCAACCTGGCTGAAGGCCAGTCCCAGGCCAACCGCACGGCTGCCAGCAGTCTGGCCGGCTTGGCCCAGCAGCGAGCTGAGCAAGAGATCTCCGCCCGTGCCCGCATATCTGACCGGGAGTTCGCTATGGCCTCGCAAGCCCGAGCTGAGCGACTAGCTAAGGAGGAGCGAGAGCGGTGGGAGGCGGAGCAGCGCAGGCTGCAAAGCCAGTACAACAGCAGCGGCGGCGGCGGCGGGGGCGGCGGCTACAGCCCCTATACCCGACCACCCGTCAAACGTACCCCTGGCCCACCCATCCTCCAAGATCGATCAAAGAGGTACAGCCCAGGCCCCCGTCCAGACCGACGGACACCAGAAGCCACAGTCGGGAAGCGTAGGTACTACTGATGGACGAGACCCCGAGCAGCCCGCATGTGGGCCAGCAAGAGAGTATCCGCGAGGAAAAGATCAGGGTCCTTGAGCTGATAGCCGAGCACGGCCAGGCTGGCTACGCCATCTACGACCAGGCCCGAGAGAACCTACAGCAGGTAGAGGCAGACACCGGGGCCAAGATCTCCCGTCACGCACCTGTGTCCCTGCTCAAGTCCCTGGCCGGACGCCACAACGAACACTTGAACGCCACGATGCAGGCGATCCAACAACTGCGGGCAGCTGAGGGGGCACGTAACCAGAGCCTCTCTTCAGCCACGGGCACGTACATGGAAGCAGCCGCTGTCGACCGGTCAGGGGCGGGGCAGTTCGCTGCGGACCTAGAGCGCTTCGAGTCGCAGACCAGGGAGGCCGAGTTCAATACCCGGCCTTACGACATGCGAGCTAGGGCCTCGTCCGGTGGCGGTGGCGGTGGCGGTGGCGGCGGCTACAGCCCCTTCGCCGGCAACACCAATACCACCCTCCCTCTCGGGCTCCTCAATGAGTACACCCCTATGAACGCTGGCGGTAGCTACACCCCGACGGGCAATCAATTAGGCCACGAGCCCTTGCGGAAGCCCAAGTTGGGCCATGAGCGCTCTAAGCCCAAGCTCGGCCACCGAGCAATCGGTAGTGGCCAGCGTCCAACACCGGAGCGTGCGTACCGTAAGCGGTAGTCTAGGTGGGTGGCTGAGTTCAACCCAGAGATTGTCCGCTTCATCAGGGAGAACCTGGACCAGGTGAAGGCAGGCGGAGCCCCCAAGAAGGGCATGGCCCGGGGTAAGGATGTCCTCCCTCAGCGCACCCAGCCGACCACGCCTAGGCCCAATACCCAGGAAGTCAACTACCAGACCTACGCCCAGATGGCCCGGGGTCGTGTCCACAACCCCCTGTCCGAGCAAGAGTTCAACGACCTAGCCGGGAGCCAGGAGCCTCAGAGGTTCTATAGCGCTGCTACGCAGCAGGCAGAGCAACGATTCGCTGAGGAGCAGATCCACCAACGAGTCACCAACAAGTACGACTACGGGGACCAGGTTCAGCAGGCCAACACAGAGTTCCAGGCCCAACTGACCCGGGCTCAAGACGCACTAGTCAAGCTCGGGCAGCACGAGACGGCCACCTCTCAGAACTTCAAGGACATCGCTGATACGTCTGCGGTGTTGCTCAATATGGAGGGGACATCTGATGAGGTGGCTTCTGCCCGTAGGTACGCAGCTGAGATTCTCACTGAACACGGCGCCCGCCTGGCTCCACACCTGGACCAGACCTTCGGAGCAGGGTGGCTCTCCCAGAACCAAGACCTCATCGAGCAAGTTCTGGAAGACACAGAGCCCTCTGGGTTCTCTAAGGCTAAGAGTGCAGTAGGCGGGGCACTGGGTGCTGTCCTAGAGTTTCCCCTGGTCAGCGTACCTTTAGAGATGCTCAATGACGTAGAGCAGGCTTGGTTTCACTCTCTGTCTGGTGCACTGCGGGCCACCGCCCCCGTCGACACCTCACTCAGTGATCGGGTGGACTACGCCAAGCACACCTCGTCGTCACTATGGAGGGGGCTCGGCAGTATTGCCACCTTTGGTCAAGGTGACCTGGGTATCCAGGACTCCAGGGCCATGACCATTGGTGGGGAGGTGCTCCCGGTCGATGTAGACGAGAGCGGAGACTCCAACCTCCGTGAGTTCGCTGGGCTGGACCCTGAGCTCGGGGGCTTCGCAGGTGACGTAGCCGATCTGGTCGGCACTATCCTCCTAGACCCAACCACCTACGCATCCTTCGGGTCTCGACCCGCCGCCAAGATAGTGACCTCAGTGTTGTCCGAGGCTGATGACGTGGCGGTCCGTCATGCTGGTAGGCGCATGGCCAGTGGGGCCAAGCTCGGAGACTTGGACAACATCACCCAGACGGCGGTCAAGTCGGAGTTCCTCCGGTACCAGCAAGCAGCGGTAGGCAACCCTAAGAACGCAGCACTCGTGCGGCAGAACTTTCGCAAGCACCCCGCCGTAGTGTTCAAGACCATCCAGAAGGAGGTGCGAGACAACGACGATCTGGTAGAGCGCATGATCCAAGCTCGCACGGATCGACTCACCAGGGCAGCCGAACGAGGTGTGGCCCCGGCCATCCGCATCGGGGGCAGGACGATCCTGCCTATGCAAAAGCTCTACAACTCACTGGGCCTCATAGACACACGTCTTGCTCATAACGATGCGTGGGCCGCCCACGCTGCACAGACAGCCGGCATCGAAACCCCCGATGAGCTACTCACCTTCATCCGATCCTACGCCGGCCAGGAGATGCCCGAGCACCTACAGGAGCAGGTCAAGAGCTGGGGGGCCATGGCCAACCGTATGGCCGATGACCCAGAGTCCTGGCTCGATGACATGCTCCAACGCACCGCCATCGGTGAAGAGGGCGCAGCTTTCGACCAGATGGAGACCTTCGGGAGGGAGCTCCTGGGCGAAGGGGCCATCGAGGAGTGGCGTCCCTGGTTCGAGACCCAGTGGGCTCGACCTCTCACCAACGACCTAGACCCCAGAGATGTGTCCCCGAGTCTGGTCTACCAGCTAGACGTACCTGACGACATCCCTATGCGCCGGGTGATCGATGAGCTCGACCCCGAGAAGCTGAGCATGGACGCACGAAACCGCATCCAGGCCAACCTCGATGTGTTCGACAACCCGACGGTCGTCTTCGAGAAGGACATGATCACTGCCCGGGGGCTGCGTTCGGTTGCCAACAGAGACACCATGATCGGGAACCTACTCCGCAGGATTTCCGATAAGGTCTCACCCCGAGCGCCGATCAGTCGTACAGGAGACCTGGGGCCAGGGGTGGCTAGCCAGGTCGGCCAGCTCGCTGCGATCAAGCGGGCCAAAGAAACCATGGTCACAGACCACGTCAACCGGCTCGGGGTCACCCGCCAGGGTGCAAGCGAGCTATGGGACGCATCCGCCCGGGAGATGGGTGGAGACGCTGACCTGCTGAGCACGCTCACCGATGTGCTCTCTCGCTCCCCCAACGACATGGCCAGCGCCATTGCCGAGATGCCGGAGAACACGGCCAGGCTAGCCAACTCCCTGAACGATGTTCGCCAGGACATCTTCGACATGTCGGTGGCAGCGGGGTTCGACGAGGCAATCTTGCTGGAGTCCAAGGGCTACCTCCCCAGGACCTTCACCGAGGACGCCCGCAACCGTGCCACTCGAGCAGGGATAGCCGGTAGCTCCACTGCCCACGAGCTACCTGCGTTCCAGAAGGTCGGCTTAGTCTCCGACGTAGGAGTCGGCCCGTCAGCTGGGCGAACGGACCCCCTAGAGCAGGCGGGCCACGCACGAGGCCGAACCTTCCGCAAGGACATCCAGGACCTGACCGAACTCAACGAGGAAGCACGCCGAGAGCTGGTCAGCTCCGGGCTAGATGGCACCGACGGCTTCGACCTCTACGAGGAGAACCCAGTACGAGCCATGCTCTTGCGGTCCCGGGAAGCGCATGAGGCCCACGCCTGGATGGACATGGTCTCCAGCATGGCTGATCTCACAGACCTGGACGGCCGGCCGCTCGCCTACATCTCCCGCTCGAAGGGGGATAACTCCGCAACGTTCCTCCGCAAGCAGCTGGACGACTCCACCTACGGGAAGAAGGCCTCCAACTACCTCAAACGACATCTCCCCAACGGGGGCGAGTACTACGTCCGCAAGGAGATCCTGGACGAGGTTGAGTCAGTAGCCAACGTGATCCGGGACCCTGCTGCCATGGGTGGGCTAAAGCGGTTGATGACCAGGCACAACGACATCTGGGGCGGGTGGGCTACCGTTCCCCTTGTAGGTACCGCCTTCCACATGCGAAACGCCACGGGCAACATGTTCAACATGATGCTGGCCGGGGCCCGCAACCCCGGTGTCTTGACCGATGCCTACCGGCTTCAGAAGCTCAACCGAGCGGCAGCGGAGAACATGCGGGAGACTGGCGTCAAGTACGCCGACGCTCTGCGCAACGTAGGAGCGGATCAAGGGGCCATCGA
>JAAETM010000349.1 GCA_024228395.1 bacterium
AATTGGCTTGCCAAAGCTGTTTTGAAGGATTCTTGTGGGCGACATGATTCGCGCGGGATTTTTGAGCACGACGGAACGGGAAGAGCTGATCGAGTTGGCTCGCATGGGTTCGGTCGAGCATCGGCTGGCGCGGCGCGCGAATTCTCTTGTGCTGCTTGACCGGGGGATGAGTTGCGAAGATGTGGGGTCTGTGCTTCTGCTTGACGACGATACGGTTCGGACTTGGTACCGGCTCTACATGGAAGACGGGCTCGAGGGTCTGGCCGGGTTCGGCTACGAGGGCAGCGCCTGTCATCTGAGCGCGCGCCAGCAGGAAGAGCTTCAGGCATGGGTTGGCGAGACCTTGCCGCGCACGACGCGGCAGGTTGGGGCGTGGATCGAGCGGGAGCTCGGCATCGTCTATCAGAGCCGCTCGGGCTTGATTGCCCTGCTTCATCGTCTGGGCATGGAACACCGCAAGCCGCAAGCGGTGTCACGGAAGCTCGACGAGGCCAAGCAGAAGGCCTTCATTGCATCCTACGATGCCCTGTTGAATAGGTTGCCCGACGACGAGGCGGTGATGTTCGCCGATGCGGTGCATCCAACCCATGCAGCCCGACCGGTGGGCTGTTGGGCTCCCAAGGAGACCAAGGTCGCGGTCGATCAGACGAGCGGTCGCCAGCGCATGAACCTTCACGGTGCGCTCGACCTCGAAACCGGCAAGACCCGCATTGTGGAAGTGCTGACGGTCGATGCCATGAGCACGATTGCGCTTCTGACGGCGATCGAGGCGCTTTATCCGGTAATGCGGCTGATCCATGTGTTCCTGGACAACGCCCGTTACCATCACGCCAAGCTGGTCCAGGAATGGCTGGCCCAGCCGGGGCGGCGGATCCAGCTCCACTTCATTCCGGCCTATTGTCCGCACCTGAACCCCATCGAACGCCTGTGGGGGCTCATGCACAAGAACGTCACCCACAACCGATGCTATGCCACTTTCAATGGTTTCTGCGAGGCCATGCTCGGCTTTTTGAAGGAAACTGTTCCTAAAGATTGGAACGCTTTATGCGATGAAGTTTCGGATA
>JAAETM010000350.1 GCA_024228395.1 bacterium
AGCCATCCCCGGACGAGATCCAGGAGCTCTATCTAGGCTCTCTCAAGATGCTGGGGATCGACCCACTGGTACATGACATCCGCTTTGTGGAGGATAACTGGGAGTCACCCACCCTCGGGGCCTGGGGCCTGGGCTGGGAGGTATGGCTCAACGGCATGGAGGTAACCCAGTTCACCTACTTCCAACAGGTGGGCGGCCTGGATTGCCGGCCCGTCACCGGCGAGATCACCTACGGTCTGGAACGTATCGCCATGTATCTGCAATCGGTGGAGAGCGTATTCGATCTGGTGTGGACCAACGGCCCCCAGGGGCCGGTCACCTACGGAGATGTGTTTCATCAGAACGAGGTGGAGCAGTCTACCTACAACTTTGAGCATGCGGATGTGGACTACCTGTTCGGCTATTTTGACCAGTGTGAAAAGGTGTGTCTGGACCTAATCGACAAAGACCTGCCGCTACCGGCCTACGAACAGATCCTCAAGGCCTCCCACGCCTTCAACCTGCTGGATGCCCGCCACGCCATATCAGTAACCGAACGCCAGCGCTTTATCCTGCGGGTGCGCACCCTGGCCCGGGCCGTGGCCCAGGCTTATTATGACCGTCGGGAGGCCCTCGGCTTCCCCATGCTTGCCGCAGAAGGAGATAGCACCAATGGCTGATACCCGCGACCTACTGGTGGAGATCGGCACCGAAGAGCTGCCCCCCACTGCCCTGGACCGGCTCTCTCTGGCCTTTATGCAGGG
>JAAETM010000351.1 GCA_024228395.1 bacterium
GTGGGAACTTTTGCGCCCATGCTCATGTCGGGGGTCTCCCTAAACATCATGTCCTTGGGCGGTCTCGCCCTGGGCATCGGCATGCTCGTGGACAACGCTATCGTTGTGTTGGAATCGATCACGCGCTGTAGGGAGGAAGGCGACGGCCTGGTCGCATCATCCATTCGTGGCGTGCGCGAGGTGGCGGGTGCCATCACCGCTTCCACCCTGACCACCGTGGCGATTTTCGCTCCTATCGTCTTCGTGGAAGGCATTGCCGGTCAGATCTTCACCGACCAGGCCGTCACCGTGGTGTCCTCCCTGCTGGTATCCCTGGCGGTCGCATTGTTCTTCATCCCCATGCTCGCCTCGCGGCCCTTGTTGGCCTCGCCTGAAATATTCCATGGGGGCTACTCCTGGATTGGAGAGAGTTGGCGTGCCCTGCGCACGTCACCCGGGCAGGCCATGACGACCTTTGGAGATTTCCTGAATCGCTTCATGCAGGATGAACTCCTGCACGGCTTGAGCTGGGGCATTTTTGAATGTCTGTTTAGTTTCTGCTTGCTGCTGCTCCGGATATTCATGTTCGCGATCTTCCGCCTGGTCCTGCTGGTGCTCGTATTGCCGATCGGAATCCTCTGGCTTCTGGGAATCATCCGGCGCTTTACTTTCGATCTGATCTGGGATGCTCTGGAAGCGATATACCCCAAGGTCCTGGGCGCTTCCTTGCGCATGCCCGCCCTGATTTTGCTCGGCATTATTGGGTTGGGATGGAGCTCTTGGAAAGAATCCACCAAGTTGGCCCAGGAACTGCTCCCGGAAATCCACCAGGGTGAGTTCACCGCTTTCATGGCCCTGGAAGTGGGCACCCCCATCGACATTTCCGAGGGTGTCTTCCGCAATATCGCACGCGAGGTGCGCGGGGTCGAAGGCATCGCTGGCACCGCGCTCATGGTGGGCGTGGAGAGCGACACACTCACCCGGGAAATCGAGGGAGAAAACACGGCCCGGTTGACCGTGCACCTGGATGCGGGGCATGCCTCCAAGGAAAAGGAATTGATCGCCCTGGAAACCGTGCGCCGTATCATCGAGCGTACGCCCTCCATGGGCAAGCCCCCCACTTTCCGGCGCCCGACGCCCTTCACCCTCGAAGCTCCCATTTCCATTGAGGTGCGCGGGCACAACTTGGAGAGGCTGACCGAAGTGGCCGAAGAGGTCGAAGGTATGCTGATGGAAATGTCGGGCCTGAGCGATGTGCGCACCACGATCCAACCGGGACATCCCGAGGCCTTGCTGGTATTTGATCGGGACAAAGCCTTGGCCTTCGGACTCGACATCGGTGCCATGTCCACCTTCGTACGGGATCAGGTCCTGGGACGGGTGGACACTCGTTTTGTCGAGGGTGAAGAACGCATCGCCGTGCGCGTGCGCGCCAACCCCGACAAGCTGGGAAACCTCGAGGACATCAGCTCCTTGATTGTGAACCCGGAGTCGGACAACCCGATTCCCCTATCGGCCGTGGCTAGCTTGAGCCGGGTGGAAGGCCCTGCTGAGATCCGCCGCATTGGAAACACCCGGGCCGTGCTGGTCACCGCCAGCTCCAAGAACATCGACATGGGCGGCACGGCAAAAGCCATCGACCAGGCGCTCAACAACCTGCGTGTCCCCGATGGCGTCATCGTTGAAATGGGCGGACAGAAGCGGGAGCTGGACTCCAGCCGCCGGAGTCTGAGCATGGCATTGTTGCTGGCCATTTTCCTGGTCTACGTGGTCATGGCCACCCAATTTGAATCCTTGCTGCAGCCTTTCATCATCCTATTCAGCGTGCCCTTGGCTGGAATCGGCGTGGTTTTCACCCTGTCCGCATTATCGATCCCCGTTTCGGTGGTCGTATTCGTGGGCATGATCCTGCTGGCTGGAATCGTGGTGAACAATGCCATCGTGTTGGTGGACCGCATCAACCAGAAGCGGGCGGAAGGACTCGTGATGCGTCAGGCCATTTTGGAAGCTGGGCACGCTCGCCTGCGTCCGATTCTAATGACCACCATGACCACCGTCCTGGGTCTCTTGCCGCTCACCGGTTGGCTGTCACACCTGCCTGTGATGGGTTCCATGATGGCCGGATTCGGCGCGGGCGAAGGCGCGGAGATGCGCGCCCCCATGGCGATCACGGTGGTCACCGGGTTGATCTCTTCCACGGTTCTCACCCTGATCGTGGTGCCGGTGCTCTATTCCCTGTTGGTGGGCCGCGGCCCCGACAGGGTTCGCGCGGAGGAAGGCGCCCAGTAACATGAAGAACCACGCGCGCGACTTCTTCCACCTGATCGTTTCCCGCCCCATCGGAACCATGGTCATCATGGTTTCGCTGACAGTACTGGGACTGATCAGCTACTTCGGTTTGCCCGTGCAGCTGATACCCAGTGGCATCGAAGGCTCGCGTTTCTCGATTTACGTGAGCCATCCCGGCTCCTCCGCCAACGAGAACGAGTCCAAGGTGGCCCAGGTCCTGGAGGAGGAGTTCAAGACCCTGCCCGACATCGATGATGTTTGGTCGCGCTCCAACGAGGACAGTGTCTGGACGCGTATCAAGTTCCGTGGGGACGGCAATTTGGAATTGGCCCGCGCGGAGCTACGCGACCGCATCGAACGCGCGCGCCCGCGCCTCCCTGAGACCGTGGACCGCATCAGCGTGTGGGCCAACGATGATGGGGAACCGCCGATCGTGGTCTTCATCCTAACGGTGGATGAGGACGAAGAGGACCCCTCCTTCCTGATCGAACAGGTTTTCAAGCGCCGCCTGGAGGCCATCGAAGGTGTCAGCAAGGTGGACATTTGGGGCATGCTCGACGATGCGATCCGCATCTTGCTCGATGAGACCAAGGTCTCCGCTGCCCAACTCGACATCGGCGACCTGATCCGACGCCTCTCCGCAGACAATTTTTCGAGTCCCCTGGGCGAGGTGCAATCGGGTCACAAGGAGATGCTATTGCGGTCGGACATGCGCTTCACCGACCTGCAGGAAATCCGGGACTACCCCATCGGAAATGGCCAGACCATCAGCGATGTGGGCACGGTGCGGCGCACCCAGAGTGTGCGTGATTGGCTCTCGCGGGTGGATGGGCGCCGCGCCTACTACGGCATGATCCAGCGGGAGAGCAACGCCAACGTGGTCGAAACATCCCAGCGCATCGCAGACCTGCTAGCGGAACTAAACTCCGACCCTAAACTCAACGGGCGCGTCGGCGTATCCACCCTATTCAACCAGGGTGAGGTGATCGAAGCTTCCCTGTCGCGTTTGAAGAGCACCGCACTTTGGGGAGGCGCTTTGGCCATCGTCGTGCTGCTCTTGTTCCTGCGTCGACTGCGCACGACCCTGGTGGTCGCGCTCTCGATCCCGATCTCCGTTTTGCTGGCCCTGGTTTACGAGTACTTCACGGGGGGGTCCTTCAACATCTTGACCATGACCGGGCTGACCTTGGCCCTGGGCATGTTGGTGGATAACTCCGTGGTGGTGATCGAGAACATCACGCGCTTGCGGAACCAAGGTATGAGCCGCAAGGATGCGGCCGCAACTGGAGCGCGGGATGTGGGGTTGGCGATTTCCCTGGCAACTGTCACAACACTTGTGGTTTTCCTGCCCCTGGTTTTCACGATCGAAGATCCGATGCTATCGGTCTTCATCCAGGCCATGACACGCCCGCTCTCCCTGGCCCTGCTGTTCAGCTTGGTGGTGGCGCTCTTCTTCCTGCCCGTGCTCGCGTTCCTGGTGAGCGCCCCACGCCCGAATTTGGTCAAACGTCCCTATGGCATGCTCGCCAAGGTCACAGCCATCCCCGTGCGCGGCATAGCCCATGTCATTGGCGTTTGCCTCGCCCTTTGGCGCTTGCTGCTCTTGGGTTTGCACCGCTTCACGCTTCTGGCTGCCAAGTGGCTGACCCCCCTTCGCTTTCCACTTTCGGTGGCCCTTGTATTGCTTCTTGCGTACCGCTATTGGCAGTCGCGGCAACAGTCGTTTGCCTGGCAGCAGCAGCTCCAAGCCATGGGGCTTTCCAACCCCAAAGCTGACTCTCCCGTCTTTCCGTTTTTTCTGGGCGGAGTCGGGATCTGCTTCCTGGTATTCATTCTCCCCATGATCCGCAAGCAGGCGGACTCCCCAAAAAAATTCGAGTCCCACGTGCCCCCGGGGAACTCTATTCTTACCTGGATTCAGGATGCGAACCACGGCCTCCTGGAGTGGACTCTCACCCACCGTGTGCTGGCATCTATCATCTCCGTCCTGGTGCTTGGGACCGGACTCTTCCCGGGCACCCATTTGGAGATGACGTCCTTCGGCCAGGATGAAGACTCATCGGAATTGGTCATGCGGGTCGACCTCGAGCCGAACTTCACCCTGTACGAAACCAGTCAGGAACTGCGCAAGTACGAGCAGTACTTCGAGGAGCGCCGCGAGGAGTTGGGCTTCGAACACATCTCCGCCCGCTTCCGCGCCACGCGGGGACGTCTCAGCCTGCACTTCCCCCAGGGCAGCATGGACAAGGAGCAAATGAAAGCGCTCAAGTACCAGCTACAAGGAGAGGTGCCGCGCTTCCCCGGACACTCCCTGCGCTTTGGGGACGAACAGGCCCTGGGCGATGCCAACAACCAACAGGTGCAATTCATACTGCGCGGCAGCCATTCCGCGGAGCTGGAACGCTTGGGCGAAGAAGCCGTCGAGATCCTGCGCGGGGTCAGCGGCCTGACCGATGTGGAATCTCCCCTGGAGAGTTCCCCCGAACAGGTGCGCCTGATCCTGGATCGCGAAGCCGCCTTCACCTTCGGTGCCACATCCCAGACCACACTTCAGAACGTGTCCTGGGCCCTGCGCGGCGCCCAACTGGCGCGCTATCAGGAGGAAGGCCGCGAGGTCCCCTTGATCATCGAATACGACCAGGAAAAACTTGCCGGTCTAGACACCCTGCGCAATCTGAACGTGTGGACCGGCGAGGGGGTGGTGGCGTTGGCGAGCTACGGGAAGCTCGATTTCCAACCGGGCAGCCGGGAGATTTGGCGCTCCAATGGGCAGACCACCTTCTCGATCAATGCCAGACTCTCAAATGCCAACAGCAAGGTTCAAGTTCAACAGGCTGGTTATGACGCACTGGAAGGCTTGAACATGCCCAAGGGTTACAGCCTGGGTCGTGACGTGGGAGCCTTCGCCGTGCAGCAAGAGCAGAGCGGGCAGATGATGAAGGCGGGAGTGATGAGCATATTGCTCGTGACCCTGGTCATGGCGGTGCTCTTCGAATCCGTGATCCTGCCGGCAGCGGTCATGACCACGGTGCCCTCTGCCATCGTGGGCGCCCTCTGGACACTCTTCTTCTTCAACCCCACCGTGGATTCCATGGGCTGGATCGGCTTCATCCTGCTGATCGGAGTGGTGGTCAACAATGGCATTGTGCTGCTGGACAAAATCCATCGCTTGCATGTCGAGGATGGTCTGACGCGGCACGAGGCCGTTTTGGAAGGTGCCCGGGCCCGGGTTCGCCCGATCCTGATGACCGCCATGACCACGGTTTTCGGACTGCTACCCATCGCCATTTCCCCCTACGACGGCAAGGGCCTGGACTACCGCGTTCTGGCGACCAGCGTGGCGGGCGGATTGGCCTTCTCCACCTTCTTCACCCTGTGGGTGGTGCCGCTGGCTTACACCCTACTCGAAGATTTCAGGCGCTACCTGTTCCACACCCTGCGGCTCAGCTTCCTGGGAAGCCATAACACGGGGACCAGGGCCAAGGGCGCAGCGAAAATCCGCCCCGCCACTGTCCAGCGGTCGGACAATTCGTAGGGGCCCCATTGCGGACAGCGGGGGTCGGGTACAATAGGGCCATGAAGATCACGATCGAATACTGCACGGCATGAAACTACCTGCCCAACGCCTCCAGTTTGGAAGCCAGCATTCTGCAAGCCCACCCCGAAGCTCGAGTCGAGCTCATTCCCGGCGGTGGCGGCACCTTCTTGGTGCACGCCGACGGCAAGAAGATCTGGGACAAACTCGCGGACAATTCCGACTTCCCCGATGGGACTGCCCTAGCCGCAAGCCTCTAGCCCCGCGTCAGTATCCAGCGGGGTGGCAAGCGATGCACTCTGGGTTGGACCAAACGTAATTTTCGATGCCCTGATGCTGGCCCAGTGAGACTTTTTGCCGGTGGAAGTGACAATGCACACAACCCCCCGGCGCCACGATCAGGGGCGCGTTCAGGTGGCAGTCCACGCAGGCCATGAACTCGTGGGGGCCGTGCCGCGGCCAAGCGTGGTCGAAGATGTCATCCTCCCAATCCACGGTGGTGTGACACAGCTCGCAGGTGGTGGGATAACCCTGTCCCACATGGTTGGGATTGGCCACGCCCAGGTAGTCGTCTTCATGGCAGGTCACGCAATTGGTGAGCAGGCCCTGGTGACTGAAGACCGCGTCTTCCCAAACCCCGAGACCATGGCAGTTCTGGCATTGCGTGGGATAGGAATAGGTCAGATGGGGAGGATCGAGGGTGTTTTCATATTCTTCGAGGTGACAGCCCACGCACAGGGGCGACAACGCGTCAAACACACCGGTCGTGTGGCACCGGCTGCAATCCTCGATGGCATGGCTACCGACGAGGGCAAAGACCGAGTGTCGAAAACCTGGACCGTCCCAGGACGTGGGCAGGTGGCAACGGTCGCAGCGCCGGGTCCACCCCTGCAGAACATGGTCGGGATCGGCGACCCGTGCCAATTCATCCGCGTGGCAGGAAAGGCACTCGGGATCCGCCCCACTGAACTCCCCCACCCCGGCTCCCGGATGGCATTGCCAACATTCGGTTGCGGCATGCATGCCGGTCAGCGGAAAACGCGTGCGGCTATGATCGGCAACGGGTCCGGTGGCTTGCCAGGAATTCACGTCGTGGCAAGACGAGCAGCCCTCGCCCAAGAGCCCACGATGCACGTCCCCATGGCAACCCGCGCAGCCGCGTGATTCAAAGGCCTGAACCGGACCGCGATCGTTGTGGCAACGCAGGCAGAGGGCTTGCGCATGGGCCCCCTCCAGGGCGTACCCGGTTTCTGCTTCGTGGTCGAAGTCGATGTCCTCACGGATCGTATGCCAATCGGAGCCGATGTGGCATAGGGTGCAATCTGTGGGAAATGAATCATGGGGCATGACCGACCCGCGCTCCTGCCACCAGCCCTGGGGTGGCAGGTCGGGCTCGCTCAAACAGGAAGCCACCAGACAAAGCAGCAGCCAGGAGCCCAATCCATACAAGGCCCAAGGCTTGGCGCTTGCCGCCTGCTTTCCATCGAAGTCATTCACTGGGTTCCAATTAGATCAGAAAATTCAATACGGATTGGTCGGATTATTCAGGGTGGGTTAGAAGCGCCTGCCGATGTGAAAACCCAAGCGGCGATTGTCCTGGTCCTCGCCCAAACCCAAGTCCAGGCTCAGGGAAAAATTCCAATCCTCAAAGATGCGCCGATTGAGACCGGCGCGCAAGTCATGCTGCCAGAGGGTGTCGCCCACGCCAACCAGGGTGCTTTCGGTCAAGCGACTGGACTGCCAACTCAAGTTCCAATAGCTGCCCTCGTGCAGGGTGCGAATTCCAAGGCGCAGGCCCACCAGTTTGCTGAAGGATCCGTCGGTGCCGAAAAGGGTGGCTTCCAAGTCGGTGTCATTGGGCAGCAAGCCGGACCAC
>JAAETM010000352.1 GCA_024228395.1 bacterium
GAAGTGCTGGTTTGGTTCCTGGCGGAAACGCCCGAGCCGGGCACGGCCCAAATCGAATTGAGCGCCGTGCGCAGCGCGGGCATCGACAGCATCCAAACCGAATTCCAGGTGCGACCGGCCACGGCCTTCCACCAGGAAACACGGCTGGCCAAGGTCGAAGCTGGCCGCAGCATGACCTTCGACCCCAGCGCGAATTTCGAAAGCAGCGGCTTGAGAGTCCAGGTTGAAATCAGCGGAAATCCGCAAATCGAACTGCGCCCGGCCCTGCGTGCTCTGCTCGATTATCCCCACGGTTGCTTGGAGCAAACCACGAGCCGCCTGTACGCCCTGGTAAACGCGGGAGCCCTGCTCGAGGGGGAAAGCGGCCTGGTCGAAAGCATGGTCCATGCGGGCATCCTACGCTTACACGCCATGCAAACGCGCAGCGGTGGACTGGGTTACTGGATGGGCAACACATCCCCCAGCACCTGGGGCAGCGCCTACGCGGGCGGCTTCCTGGCGGAGGCCAAGCGAGCGGGTTTCGATGTGCCCGTATCGCTTTCGAGTCCCCTCGTGGAGTTCCTGTCCAAACAGCTTCGGTCGGGGGAACAACCCTTGGGCACACAAGCGCTGATCTGCCGTGTGTTGGCCGCTTTCGGGAAACCGCAAGAGGGTTGGATGTCGCGCGTGCAAGAGCAGCTGTCCGATTTGGACCTGGCCGGCCGCGCCCACTTGGCGGCCGCTTGGTTGCAATTGGGCCGCCGCGATCGCGCCATGGAGTGCTTGCACGAGGACACCCTGTCCCTGATCTGTCACAGTTCATCGGGTGGACGCATCACCAGCCAAATTCGCCAGGAGGGCGCCTTGCTCTCCGTAATGCTGGACCTGGATCCGGAGCACCAATGGGTTTCGGCCCTGGCCTCCCGCCTGCACAAAGCGCGCGAGAATGGCAGTTGGCGCAGCACCCTGGAGGACGCCGCCGCGCTGAACGCTTTGGCCAGGTACCAAACGATTCAAGAGCCTGCTGGCTCCTTCACGGGCGCGCTCGTGACCGCCTCCGGCGAACGGTATGAGTTCGATTCCACCGAGACCGCGCGTTTCCAATTTGCGAACGGTGAGCTGGGCGGCAAGCCTTTCACCATCGAAACCCAAGGCGACGCCGTGGCCCATCTGGTCGTGGATGCGGAAGGCAACCCCACGATTCCGGTGGCTGCGTACGACAAGAACCTGGCTGTGCGTCGCAAGCTCTTCGATGCCGAAGGCAATGCCCTCACGGCGCAAAGCGAAGTTCATGTGGGCGATCTCATCCAGGTGGAGGTGACCCTCACCGCCCCCGGCACACCCACCGGCACTTCCCTCCCCAACTTCGCCATCGTGGACACCATGCCCGCGGGCCTGGAGATCGAAAACCCACGCCTGGCCACCAGCACGACGCTTCCGGGTCAAAGATCATCGCCCTACGACCGCGTGGAGTTCCGCGAGGACCGGGTGGTGATTTTCGCTAGCGCACGCCCAAAAAAAGATGTCTTCCGATACTCGTTGCGCGCGACCCTGGCCGGCGATTACTCGGTACCGCCGATTCAGGCGTCGTCGATGTACGACCCCGGCTACGCATCCTTGGGCGCGGTCGACTCCCTGCGGGTTTTGCAAAACGACAAATGATCCGCCCCACTGGGAATACGGTGTCAGGCACGATGTCACTAACGGGAATACGGTGTCAGGCACGATGTCACCACAACCGGCCCGAATCGCGGAGCA
>JAAETM010000353.1 GCA_024228395.1 bacterium
AATTCGTAGGCGAGCCATAGGTGTTTGAGCGGCTCTGGGCCGGGTGGGTAGTCTAACAACCCCCCCTATCAATGCGTGGAAAGAATAGGTCTGCTCTTTTGTCTGCTCGCATCCGTGAAAACGGAGATTCCTGGGGCTCCAGGCGCTATGCTGACGACCGGTCCCCTGTCCAGGGGGGGCTTTCGACACTCCCCCCAGGGATTTCATCCCTGCCACCTGCGACAACCATCCCCCAGCGCAGTGCCACCATGGGCGAAAAAACACCGATTCATTACAAGGACGCTGGCGTCAACATCGACGCTCAGGACGAAACTCTGGCCCGCTCCAAGCAGGCTATCCGTGACAGTTTTACCCCTGGGGTCATGGGCGATGTGGGGTCCTTTGGGGGGCTATTTGACCTGACTAAGGTCGGGAGCGACGGGGACATTCTGGTAGCCAGCGCCGATGGTGTTGGAACCAAGCTCGAGGTCGCGAAGATGGCGGGTATCCACCACACCGTGGGGCGTGACCTGGTGCAGCACTGCATCAATGACATTTTGGTGCAAGGTGCCAAACCCCTGTTCTTCATGGACTATGTGGGCACCGGAGCTCTGGATCCGAATGTGGTCAGTGATTTGATCCGCGGATGCGCTGAGGCCTGCCGTGACAACGGCTTGGCATTGCTAGGTGGCGAGACCGCGGAAATGCCTGGCCTCTATGCCCAAGGTGATTTTGATTTGGTCGGCTTCATTGTTGGCAGCGTTCCGCGCAAACAGTTGCTGGATGGATCCCGTGTTGCGGCCGGACAGAAGCTCATCGGTTTGTTATCCGACGGGCTGCACACCAATGGATATTCGCTCGCCCGCAAGGTGGTATTTGAACGCCTCGGTTTGAGTGTTCACGACACGCCGGATGCCTTGGGTGGAATCAGCGTGGCCGATGCCCTTCTGGCTCCCCATCGCAGCTACCTGAAGCCGGTCATGCCGATGCTGGAAGAGGGTCGTATTGCGGCCTTAGCGCACATCACCGGTGGGGGACTTCTCGACAACCTCCCGCGCGTCCTTGGAGATCACGACGCAATCATCGATCGCTCCTCTTGGACGACCCCGCCCCTGTTCCAGTGGTTGGTCGAGGAAGCGGGGATCGAGGGCGCCGATGAGGCCTATCGTGTCTTCAACATGGGCATTGGCCTCGTGCTGCTAGTGGATGACGAGCATGTGGCGCATGTGACCGAGCACTTGGAGAATACGGGCGAAACCGTGTATGCCCTGGGTGAGGTGACGCAGGGCAGCGGCCTGGTTAAATGGCTGGAATAGGTTTCATCGCCCTGGTTTGGTGTGTTTCCTTGCTGCCGCACCAGGCGCAGGATACCCACAAGGCGATCGCCGCTTGGGGCGAGGCCCAGGTGGGGCAGGCCAGGGCGGTCCTGGTTAAATCAGATCTGGAAGCTTGCTCGGC
>JAAETM010000354.1 GCA_024228395.1 bacterium
AGGGTGCATGGAACAAGACCACATGCCGTGCAAATGGCGGGATGACACCTGCCCCCCCGAAGCCAGAACGCCGTGGACCGAACCGGACACGAACATGCCAGGCTTGAGGCGTTGGTCAGCATTGGCCACGTTCAAGCGCACTTTGACGGTGCGTGTCTTGGGGTCGACCAAGCGGTCGATGTAAGCCACGCGCCCTTCAAAAACCTCACCCGGATAAGCGAGCACCGTGAACGTGGCTTCCTGGCCAAACCTCAGCCACGCCAAGTCCGCTTCGTAGGCATCCAACAACACCCAGACCCTAGATAGGTCCGCGATGGTATACATGGGGTCGCCCTCGTCCACATATTGGCCTTGCAGAACACTCTTGGTGAGCACCACGCCATCGGTGGGCGAATACAACACCAGCTGTTCCTGAGCTTCGTTGCGCTCGATCAAATCGTCGATTTGGCTGTCGACCATTCCGAGCAAGCGCAGTTTGGCTCGGGCGGAGTCCACGTTGGCCTTGGTCGAAGCCTTGAGCACATCGATCGAACTGGACTCGATCTGGCGCGCGTTGTCGATGGCGTGCAGCAGGATTTGCTGGGCGGAGAGCAGGGTGGAACTGTAGAGCTCGACCAGGTGGTCGCCCTTGCGCACTTGGACTCCCGTGGAATCCACGAAGACCGTTTCGAGTCGCGCTTCGACCCAGGCGGTGATGTAGGAGATACGGGTTTCGTCCACGGCTACCTCGCCAACCATATGG
>JAAETM010000355.1 GCA_024228395.1 bacterium
GAGACCAAGATCAAGGAGCCGTCGGTGATCATCTCCAATCAGCCCTGTGTGCTGGTGGACTTCTATGGACCCAAGCCGCCGCTGACGGTGGAAGAGCCTGACTGCACCGGCTGTGGCAACTGCCTGGATCTGGGCTGTCCGGCCATCTATGTCACCCGGCGTGAGACCGAGGTCAAACCCAACGGCAAGGAGAAGGAGCTCTCCTTCGTGCAGATCGACTCTGCCGCCTGTACCGGTTGTGATCTCTGTCCCAAGACCTGTGCGCCAGATGCCATTGTGCCCATGCAAACTGCCCAGCAGTAACCGTTTAAAAGAGAGAGTATTGTGAGTGAAAACAACATAACCAACATCCTGGTGGCCGGTATCGGTGGCCAGGGAGTGATGACCGCCGCCGAGATCCTGTCCCAGACCGCCCTGGAGCAGGGCTTCGATGTGAAGAAGACCGAGGTGGCCGGTATGGCGCAGCGTGGTGGCGTGGTTACCTCCCATGTGCGTTTTGGGGAGCGGGTGCTATCCCCGGCCATCGCCCCGGGTGAGGCCGATATCCTGATCGGATTTGAACCGGCCGAGGCCCTGCGTTGGTGCACCCATCTGCGGAAGGACGGGGTGGCCATGGTCAATCTGCTGCGCCAGAAACCACCGGTGGTCAACACCGGGCTGTTTGACTATCCGGATGATCCGGTGGCGGAGATAAGGCAGGCTGGAATCGATGTACACGCCTTTGACGCCGGGGCCATTGCCCGGGAGCTGGGGAACCCGAAGCTGGTGAATACCGTGATGCTGGGGGCCATCTCTGAATACCTGCCATTTTCGGCTGAGGTGTTGAAGAGCGCGATCCTGGACCGCTTCCGTCAGCACAAACCGAAGCTGGTGGCGATCAATGAGCAGGCGTTTGAGGCTGGGCGCAAGGCAGACGGAACCTCATAGCGGCACGGGTTGTATCAGGAACATACAGCTGGTGGATTTGCTGGATATTGTTTCCGGTGAGCCATACAGATTTTCCGTGGACAATCCCCCACTAAAGAACCACCAAAATAAGGAAACCCGCCCGTGGGAGAATTAAAAAACGATCGCTTTCTGCGCGCCCTATTGCGCGAACCTGTGGATATGACACCAGTCTGGATGATGCGCCAGGCCGGGCGCTATCTTCCTGAATACCGAGCGACCCGCGCCAAGGCCGGTGATTTCATGAGCCTGTGCCAGAATCCGGAGTTGGCCTGCGAGGTAACCATCCAACCCCTGGAGCGGTTCCCACTGGACGCGGCGATCCTATTCTCGGATATCCTCACCATCCCCGATGCCATGGGGCTGGGCCTCTACTTCAGCGAGGGCGAAGGCCCCTGCTTCGAACGTCCGATCCAGGACGAGGCGGCGGTGCAGGCCCTGGCAGTTCCAGATCCGGAGGATGAACTGGGCTACGTGATGGACGCGGTACGCACCATACGGCGCGAGCTGGATGGCAGGGTGCCCCTGATCGGTTTCTCCGGCAGTCCCTGGACCCTGGCTACCTATATGGTGGAGGGCGGCAGCACCAAGAACTTCGCCCTGGTCAAGGGCATGATGTTCGACCGTCCCGATCTGATGCACGCCCTGTTGGGTAAGCTGGCGGATTCGGTTACCAGTTATCTGAATGCGCAGATTGCAGCAGGCGCCCAGGCGGTGATGATCTTTGATACCTGGGGTGGCGTGTTGAGCCCGCGGGAATATGAGGCCTTCTCTCTGGCCTATATGGAAAGGATTATCGGTGGCCTGACCCGGGAGAATGAAGGGCGCAGGGTGCCGGTTATCATGTTCACCAAGAACGGTGGTCAGTGGCTGAGTCGCATGGCCAATAGTGGTTGTGACGCCCTGGGTGTGGACTGGACCACGGATCTGGCGGATGCCCGGGTGCAGGTAAAGGACCGGGTGGCGCTACAGGGTAACCTGGATCCATGCATCCTCTACTCTTCGCCGGAACGTATCCGGGAAGAGGTGGGTCGGGTTCTAAATAGCTAC
>JAAETM010000356.1 GCA_024228395.1 bacterium
ACAAAACAAGCTTTGGCGCGACGTATGATAGAATGCGACCACCCCGGAAACGAACAACGGAAATCAAACCATGGCCAAGCCTATGACGACCCAAAGTGGCAGCCAAATTTTGTGCGTGGATAGGAATTCCAAGCGGGCAGTTTCGGGAGAGTGGGGGGAATCGAGGTGGGTCGCGGGGGTGTGCGTGGGGTGTGCGTGGGGTCTATTGAAGGCAATTGCCAGCCAAACGGGGCCTCTTGGGAGGGGATCGACGGCGCGGCGGCGGCAAAAAGGGCAGGATTTGGCGTTGGAACCATAAGGCAGTAGCCCGCGACCTTGAGTTTGGTCCGGGCTTGCGGTATTTGTGGGTGTGGGCGGCCCATGTGTGCGAGAGTTAGGCCTTGGGGGGAGGGGACCCTCTCAGTCATGACCCACAGGGTTTGGCCAACAATTGCCCACAATCCACGCCATGCTCACCCCCGCGACCCACCCGGCTTCCCGCCGCTCTCCCGAAACTGCCCCTTTGGAACGTCTATCCACTAAGTGGGCGATAGGATCGGAAAGCTGGGTCCGGGCCAGGCAAGTGTGCCCTATGGGCTTTCCTTTGCTTGCAACCCCGCAGGGTTTGCGAGCCTGCCCCCATGGGGATCTCAGGGCGGCAAGTCTGGGATAGGGGGCCAAATAGATCGCACCTGCCCGAATTGGCGATACTAACTGTTCAGGTATTCGGCCGTAATTTCGATAGGGGTCGTGATGAAGTGTATTCACCGCCAATTGGCCCCTGGGGGCTCCTTATCCGGATTCAGCATGCTCGAGCTGTTGATCTCGATCGCAATTCTGTCGGTAGCCCTGGTGCCCGCCCTGCAGAGTTCGATCGGATCCCAGCGGCTCAGCGATCAGGCCCAGGAGACGCGTATCGCGATCGCCGTCCTGACAGAGGCCCGACTGCTGCTGCATGGGGCCACGCCCGAGGACCTGACCGATGCGGGCGGAACCTTCGTGATCGGCCAGGACCTGAATATCAACGCGGCCCTAGATGGATCGGTCGTGACCTATGACCTTCCCAACTGGGTGGCCGGTGACACTGTGCCCTCGGTTCTACCCTTTCGCTTGACCGTGACCTGGACCTCCGCCATGGATCAACAGGCCAGCATGACCATCGTGGACGCCATCCGATGAAACGCACTCGACGCAACTCACAAGCGGGCCTCGGCCTGGTCGAACTCATGCTGACGGTGGGGCTGTTCACCGGACTGCTCACCCTGTTTTCCATGTCCCTGCAGGGCTTTTCGGAGAACCAACGCAGCTCCATGGACCAGGCCAAAGCCCAAATGAATGCGCAGAAGGGCCTTTCGGCCATTCGCGAGGCCCTGGGCCAAACCAGTTTCGGTGGCGGATTGCCCGAGGTCTTCGACGGCAACGACATGGGCGTCGCGTTCCCCGCCCTGGCCCACCCCGTCGCCAACGCTTATGAAAACCTGCCCCCCACCCGGGAACTGGTTTTTCAAACCCTGGTGGACGCGGACGACGACGGCTGGCCCGATGTGGACGCCGCTGGAAAAATGTTCTGGTCCCCCACCTTGGCGGCCCTGATTGTGACCCCGGACACCCAAGGCGTGAACCGACTGTACATGGTGGACGCGGACGGCGGACGCAACCCGCTTGCCCGCAATGTGGGCAGTCTGGTGATCGACGATTCCGCCAGCAGCGGTTTCCAAATCCCGCTCAACCAACTCCGGGTTCGCCTTTTCATGGCACCCGGCGAAAACGAAGCACAAGCCGCCACGCCCCTGCCCTTTGAAACGCATATCGAGCTAGCCCGCGAGGAAGAAGCCCTATGGTAATCATCCCCCGCCCGCGCCATCGCGCCCAGCAAGGCGTGATCCTTGTTTGGGTCCTATTCACCCTATTCGTGGTCATGGGATCCATTTTCGTGACCGCCACCCTAGCGCGTACGGAGAGCATACGCGCCGAGTTTTCGGTCACAAAGGCCAACGCCGAAGCCCTCAGCCACGCCGCCATCGAAGCGGCCACGGCACGCATTGCGGAGTCCCTTCGAATCGGAGCGGAACCACCCGATCAAGGCACCTTCGATGTGGCCGGCCAAATGGTCAGCTACACCATCGAACGCCTTTCGCCGGACGTGGACAGCCAGAACAACGCGGGCCTGCTAATGTCCCGCGCAGTCTTTGGCGTGACCGGTGTCGGCACCTCCGAGGATGTCACCAGCCGCACGCGCCGCGTGGTGCAGAGCTCGGTCATCCCGATCTTCCAGTTCGCCATCTTCTACGAGAACGATGTGGAGTTCTACAACCCCGCGCCCTGGCAGATCCAAGGCCGCGTGCACACGAACTCCAATATGTACATTCGTACCGGCACGGATCTAACCTTCGATACAAACTATCTGTGCGCTGCGGGAGGCCTGTACGGCCGCCCCACCTACGACACCTGGAGTATGCTAAACGGTGTTCCCGCCAAGATTCGTCGCTGGGTTCCCGACCCCTTCGATAGCAACGTGGCCAAGGAATACGTGGATCTGCCCACGATCGAAAACTACGACGCCTTGGGAATTGTGACCACGGGTGGCATGGACTCCGACTTTGCCGGCTACGACTGGAACGGGGATGGAGACTTTGACGACGCGAGCGACAAGCTCCCGTTCCTTGCCCAGGCACAGGATCTTTGGGCCTCCTCCAGTATCGCCTACGAATCCGAGTCCACGGTTCGCACGGAAGTGCACGGCGTGCAAACCCTCACGCCCCCCGACCTGGGCGACATCAACATGTATGTGGCCAAGTCCGGAGGCGACTTCACCTACGACGAGTCCATCGGCCGCTATGTGGCCGCCCCCCCCGGGACCGGCACCCATGCGGCCGGCCAATACATGGACCAGGCAGGTCTGGTGATTGAGTCCTACCGGGACGGAAGCTGGAAGGCCTTCGATGAGTATGGCACCGACATCTCGGCCGATCTGTCCGGGGCGATCACTTCGAGCTCCATTTTCAACCGCCGCCAGGCCGGGGACAGCTCCGACTCGATCCAACAGATCGAGGTCGATGTGGCCGCCCTTGCGCTCAGCGCGCACTATCCCGCCAATGGTTTGATTTACATGGGCGGGTACCACAATGGCGACGGAACGGGCACGAACGTGAAGGCCTTCACTGTCAAGAACGCGTCCGAGCTTCCCTCGGGACTGAGCGTCGTTTCACCCAACTCGGTGTTCCTGCAGGGTGACTACAACACAGTGGATCCAAAACCGGCTGCCGTCATCGCCGACGCGGTCAACCTGCTTTCGAACGCCTGGGACAACACCAAGGTTCGTGGGCAGCTCCCCGATGCGACCGAAACCACTTACAACGTTTCGGTGGTCGCGGGGGACAACGCCTCGACCACATCCGGCATGTCTGGAGGCCCCCACAACCTGGTTCGCCGCCACGAGGATTGGCGCGGCATTCCCGAACACCTGAATGGCTCCATTGTTTGCCCCTTCCGGTCACGCTTCGCCACCGGCAAGTTCCAAGTGGACAGCGACTACTACATCCCGCCCGATCGGTTCTGGATGTTTGACGAACGAAACAACAATCTGAATACCCTCCCCCCCTACACGCCCGTGACCGTCGAAGTCCAAAGCACGGCTACCTGGATCGCACAACCATGACCCAACGCAAACGCATTCGAATCGTCCTGCCCAGCCTGCAGCGCCCCATGGTCCTGTACGCCTTCTGTGGCGCAGGCATGAGCGTGGTGCTCACGGCCTGTGTCGTGGCGCGCCGCCTTTCCAATCTGGCGGAGAAGCTGCCCAACGATGGGGAGCTGGTCATGGAGCAAATGACCCAGGCTCTCATGGGTGATTTCGCCATCGCCTTGGGCGTGGCTCTTCCCGCTTTCGCCCTGCTGACCCTACTGTTGACCATGCCTTTCGTGGGCGTGCTATACCGCTTCCAGTCCTTCCTGCAAGGCACGGTGGACGGCAGTGAAACCGAGCCCTGTGACCTGCGGGATACAGACCCCATGTCCAATGTCTGCGATCTTCTGAACGCAGCTACGGAAGGCCAGCGCGCTATCAACCTGCAGACCCAAAAGGACAAGCAAGCGGCCTAGGCCCACCCCCATGGCCTAACTCTACGCGCACCTGGGCCGCCCACAAACACCGCAAGCCCGGATCAAACTCAAGG
>JAAETM010000357.1 GCA_024228395.1 bacterium
CCGAATGGAACGACCAGAGCATCACCACCGTGCAGCGGTGGAGCTGGAAGCTTGCAGAATGAGACGGGCGGCCTGCTCCCTGACCAAGACGGACCACTGCGATGGTTGTCGTCACGGGCAGTGGGAGCACTACTACCACCGGGGCCACTGCACATCTCCACGATGCCGGTGCAGGGAGTTTGAGAGAAGGGCCACCCCGGAACCCCCAGGCACCGAGGTGGCCCCACCTGCCACACCAGGCCAGCAATCGTATATCAGAAAGGGCAACGCCCCCATGCAACCCAAGAATCCAAAGCGGCCACCCAGATACCTAGCGGAACTGGTCAAGCGCCGTCGCGCCTCCCCCGATGCCGATGAGATGGCAGAGACAATCCGCCGTGCCCTGAAGGCCGGTTGGACCCAGGGCCAAGTGGCCGTCATCCTCGGATGCACTCATCAACAGGTGAGCCGATGGGCCAACCGTCCAATAGTTGCTGTCAGCCCCGTTGTCGGCTCGCTCGTTGAGCCCACCATCGAGCCAGAGGTGGCCCCAGCATGAGCGACCCCGAGCTGCTCGTTCAGGAACGTGAAACCACGGCCGGCATGTGGGAATGGCGAATGGTTGTCGGGGGTGTTGTGGTGCGAGCCTGTGACCACCCCCATGTGAGCCTGGAGGCCTGCCGACGGGAGATCCGCCACATCCTGGGCATCATCCAAGCCTGGACGGACCTCTATGAGAACGGACCCACCAATTGGCGCACCGTGGCACGCCTGCCAGGAGCCCCGGAGAGCGATTCTGGGGCTCAGGGAGGCATGGTCGCCCCAGAATCCCCCCGGGGAACGCCCTTGAGGGCTCCTGGGGCCGCTGACGTGATGCCAAGCTTGCATGACAACCCGAAATACGAGGGTCGGTGGCTGCAAGGTGGCTGACGAGACGAACGAGCTACTCACTGGGCACGAGGTGCCTCAGTGGGTAATCGACATGCCCGAGCTAGAGAACATGGTCCGGGACCTCGGTGACCGCCAGTGGCTCGTGCTCCGCTGGCAGCTCTTCAATCTCCAGGTGGCCATATGCACACCACCACCCAACGGGGGCTACCTGGAGATGTGGGATTACGAGCCAACTCCCCCCGGCACCGTTTGCGCCGCAGCCGCATTCCTACATTGGCCCAATCGAGACGCCACCACCGAACTGTGGATCAAGCACCGCTGGGTTACCGACGGTGGTGGAGAGCGCACCCACCTACCGAAGCACATGCGGCCTAGTCATCGAGTGCATCCCATCGACTAGCGTCGGCGGGATGGCCAGCCGAAGGCCGCCAAGCAGTGGCCCACATAGCGTGATGGATCCCAGGACAAATGCAGCGTCCTGACCAGGGCAAACGCCGCTCATGGGCGCCTACTGGTAGGCCCCGCTCTAGGGGCTTCCCTGCCCCGATAGCCCGCCAGATACTCCGCAGGGACCCCGAATGTACCCTGGGGCTCAGAGGCTGTACCGGGGCCTCTGAGCAGGCCGACCACATAGTGCCCTACTCCCTGGCCATCCAGCTCCAATGGCCCACTGAGGACATCCAGAGCCCCGATAACGGCCAGGGGGTCTGTGGGCACTGCCACGGGGTCAAGACCCAAGGGGAGGCCTATAATGCCCGTACCTCCCTTAAAAGACGCACAAATCGGCTAAGAACACCGAAACAGCATCCAGGAGTGGTGGATAACGCCAAAAAGGGGTAAATATGCCTTTATTTACTCTTATTGACCTATAAGACCAGGTCGGAGGCCTAGAAAGGGAGGGGGGGACCCCCCGCCCGG
>JAAETM010000358.1 GCA_024228395.1 bacterium
AGAAGCGGTCTCAGACGCGCACCCCCGCGGGGGTGACCCACCGGAGGTGGGTCGGGTCGAGCCCACACCAGAGCTTTGCTCTGGCCCGGGGCCCCTCGCCCCTGGAGTCCTAGGCCGCAAACACGCTCGGACCCCCGGTAACATTCCCATGAGGATGCTCGGTAACATTTTTACGTGAGGCAACACGGTGGGTAAGTGTAATTGTCGCTGAGCAGCCCTATCGAAAACAGCTGCCCATGTGGAGATCTGGCGTCTGGCTAGGCGATCGGTGACGACCCGTCTGAAAACCACGGATTTATCATCGGCTCGCTAGGAGCGCAATTCGGTCCGTTCCGGGGCTTTTTGATCCGCAGGCACGTTGGCGTGGTTCGGGTCGATGTGGCGCACGAACTCGTTCCGGTCGTTCACCAGGATCTGCCTCGGTGTTTTCGGCTTGTCGCCGTATTCGAAGGCCATGACGATGATCTCGTGGCCTTTCTCCATCAGGTGTGCTGCGGCCCCATTCATGCA
>JAAETM010000359.1 GCA_024228395.1 bacterium
GCCATAAACACCTAGATACGAACGCTATCCCGGGAATGCAGTGGTTTCTCGATACGCTTGCAGTTCGTCGAACAACATCTAGTTAACTTGAGAGTGCGGGGTTTGAGTGGGGAGCCTCAGGTCGCATGTAGCGTTATTGGGCAGCGTTCGCGGTCCAAATGCTCCCTGAAGAATAACGCCAGTTGATGGTCATCAGGCGCATCCAGGAGAAATTCCTCCAAGGCTCTGCGTAGAGTATGAGCTACGACAGCCTCTGAGGGAGGGGCCGCAGGTTTCATCGCGCGCATCCAGCTTCGGAAGTTAGTCCAGATCGTTGACCTGAAGTTCACAGCAAGATGTTGCTGCAAACCCTGCGCGATACAGCCGAGTTGTACGAATCGATGGTAGGCGTCTAGCTTGCGACGGACGGATTGGCGGCCTAACTGTGGCTAGAAGCCCCCGTGTTACATGTTACTAGTGGATAGTGGATAGACGTTCCAAATGGGCAATCTTGGAGGGAGCGGCGGGGAGCGAAGGCGAACATGGAGTGGATTGCAGGCAATCGTATGCCAAGTGGAGCTTCCGCCTTCAGTATTCGACCAACCATGAGATGGGCGTTTGCGCGATAGGGAATACGGTGTTGGGACCACTTCAGTCTCCCATCGGGAAGCAATCGTTATCGTCGTGAGAATCTTCTGATCTTCGGTGCAAAGGACCTCGGTGCATTCGCTAGCCTTGGGCCTGGTATCTCCGAGTGGGAGTAATCCCCCGTGTTCCATGTGCACGGATGCAAAAAGATCATAGTGCCGTCATGTCCTCCAACGAACCCATTCATCCCAAGAGCCCTAAGGTCTTTGGAGTCGGTTTCCATAAGACCGGTACGACTTCCCTGGGTCACGCACTTGAGCATCTCGGCTACCGTGTGGCGGGTGCGTTTGGTGTGCATGATGCCCAGATTGGGGATGTTGCGCTGGAACAAGCCCTCGAGCGCATCCCCAACTACGACGCTTTCCAAGACAATCCCTGGCCCCTGCTCTTCCGCGAGATCGACCGAAAGTTCCCCGGCAGCCGTTTCATCCTGACGACACGCGAGCCCGAAGCTTGGCTCGCCAGCGTCGTCAAGCACTTCAGCAGTGAACGGACGCCGATGCGCCAGTGGATTTATGGTGAGGGCTCTCCCGTCGGTCACGAGCAGCTCTACGTCGAGACCTACCTAGCGCACAATGCCGCTGTGCGAGCTCACTTTGCTGACCGCCCCGCTGACCTGCTCGAGCTCGACCTGCCCGCCGGTGAAGGTTGGTCAGAACTGTGCGCGTTCTTAGGGCGCTCCGAACCTGACGCACCGTTCTTTCACTCCAACCGTGCTTCGTCCAGGTCACTGTGGAATCGTCTCCTCCACTTTGTAACTAGCAAGGGGTAGCCATGCGCTTGCGAGAGTACATGCGCGACTGCGCCTGGAAGCTATGGGAGCCCCTATCTGGCAAGCGTACGCACTTTCCCGACTTCCTGGGTATCGGTGCCCAGAAAGCGGGCACGACCTGGCTCCACGAGAACCTCTCGCGTCATCCCGAAGTCTTCCTGCCAAAGGCCAAGGAGCTGCATTTCTTCGACGCCAATTATCACCGCGGCATGGCCCGCTATCGTTCGTATTTCAGGAAGCACACAGACAAACTCTGCGGGGAGATCACGCCCGCCTACGGGCACCTGCCCGCCCAGCGCATCAAGGTCATCCATGATGCCAACCCGGGGCTCAAGCTGATTCTGTTGCTGCGCCATCCGGCACAGCGGGCTTGGTCCGGGGCCACGATGGATCTGGCGGAGCGCCGGGGAAGGGCGGCCTCTGATGTTCCTCTGCACGAGTTCGAGACCTTCCTGCGCTCCCCCAAATCAATCCAGCGCAGTAGCTACATCAACATTATCGATAGCTGGACGGCTCAATTCCCTGAAGAGCAGCTCTTCATCGGGTTCTATGAGGACATCATCATTCGCCCCGTCGAGCTCTTTCGCCAAGTGCTCAGGCATATCGGCGCCAATGACAATATCCAACCGGAATGCTACGCCCTCGACCAGGTTGTTATCCCGAGGGTCACGCCCGACAAAGAGAGCGGAGGCATTTCCCAGACTCTCGCCCAGCCGCGTCCCCAGGGCGATATTCCAGTCCCGCTGTTGCGCCTGCTCGAAAAGCTCTACATGGACGAGATCAAACAACTCGCCCATCGCTTTGGGCCGCCCTGCGAAAATTGGCTCCGACAAATGCAGGATGGACCTAGACCATGAAATCCGTTCTCTTCCTGCGCGACTTTCGGCAATTCACCGGTGGGCACCTCAAGGTCTGGCACTACTTCAACCACATGCTCGCCGCTGAGGGTTTTGCGCCACGCATCTGGTTCAGTGATGAGACTGTTTGGGACGCGAGCAATCCCTGGTTCCAGATGGATAGCGGCCTCCGCGTGACCGACTGCTGCATCGAGCAAGCAGACATTCTCTTTCTCGCAGGATTGGACTGGCTGCAGCTCAGTCCGGAGCAACGCGACCGACCCGGGCGGCCCGTGATCAATTTCATTCAGCATGTGCGCCATGCGGATCCCAAGGATCCACTTTCCCAGTTCCTCAAACACGATGCCATCCGCATCTGCGTCAGCCAGGAGGTGGCCGACGCCATTTTGGCCACGGGCCGAGTCCGCGGCCCAGTCCACACCATCAGCAATGGACTCAATCTCGAATCCATGCCAGCCCCAAAGGACTGGAATGAACGCGGCACGGACCTTCTGATCCTGGCTAGCAAAAGGACCCGGCTGGGGCGGTTCTGCGCCCTGCTCCTGTGGCGCCCTTGGCGAAAGCTGCGCCTGATCACGGAGTCAGTCCCCAAGGCCGAACTCATGGCCTGGCTGGCCGACAGCCGGCGCGTGCTGCTGCTGCCCCATGAAACCGAAGGTTTCTACCTGCCCGCCCTAGAAGCCATGGCCACCGGCGCGCAAGTGATCTGCCCCGATTGCGTGGGCAACCGCAGCTTCTGTTTCGACGGCCAGAACTGCCTGCGGCCAGGCTACAAACTGGGTGAACTCCTTGCTGCGGTACGTCGGGGACAGCGTATGGACGAACCTGGGTTGGACGCCCTGCTGGAGGCAGGGCAGCGGACAGCGCGTGAGCACAGCCTGTTCCGCGAGCGGAAGAAGTTTCATCAGCTGCTGGCTCACTGCGAGGCGCTTCAGTCCCTGCCAAAGTAAAGATGAACAACATCCTACTGACCGGGCTTCCGCGCTCCGGCACAACCCTGATGTGCAACCTCTTGGGTGAACTACCCGACACCGTTGCCCTGCACGAGCCGTTGGAAGTAGCTATCCTACCCACGCTTGAGCGACCCGATGGTGTCATCGCCCACCTGGATGGCTTCTTTTGCGCCAACCGCAAGAGTCTGCTTGAGCAGGGTCTTGCCAGCTCAAAGCACATCGACGGCAAGATCCCCACCAACCCGTTCAGCGAGAAGCAACCCCTGTTTGGCAAGCGCAAGGAGCGAAGTCAACCCGGCGTAATCAGAGTCAACAAACCACTTGGATCGGACTTCCTCCTCGCTATCAAACACCCAGCGGCGATCACAGCTTTGATCGAAGATCTGAGAGAGCGCTACCGTATCTTTGCCACCGTGCGCAATCCCCTTTCGGTGCTCTGCTCCTGGAGCAGTTTGCCGGTTCCTGTCAGCAAGGGGTTTGCTCCCGCAGCAGAAGAGCTGGACCTGAAGCTTCGCACCGATCTGGCGGCGCTGCCAAGTGTGCTCGATCGGCAAGTGCATCTCCTGTGCTGGTTTTTTGAGCGCTACATACGCCTGCTCCCGCGGGAACAAGTGATTCGCTATGAGGACCTGGTGCAGAGCGACGGTCGCACACTTGGCGTGATTACCCCCTATGCCAACAAACTCGAATGCTCCCTCGAAAGCCGCAACGCCAACAAACTTTACGACCCTGCCGTCAAACAGCGGGCTGGAGCTGCCCTACTCGCCCTAGACGATTCGGCATCCTGCTGGAAATTCTACGACAAAGGCGACATCGAGCAGCTGCTAGCAATATCGAACCAAGTTTAGTTTCGTCCGCGAATACGGTGTCTGATGCTGTTTTCACGCCACCTTTATTGAGGGCCTATCCACAACGCATGTTTGTATTTCGAACTATTTTGGAGCGGGGATTTTTTTGGAGAAACTCTGCTATGTCGATCGTGCCACGATCCCTGGTTTCGACATCCCAGGTAGCGCTTGTAAAGCCTGCGATGGTTTGGTCTATGACTTGGAAATACCCTGCCAGCCCCAGGCTCACCATCGCGCAGTTTTCGACTCTGCAAATCGATCGTGCCCACGTAGACAGTTTCCTCTGGCAACACCTCAACGGTGGCGTTGATCGGGCTGCTCAGCGAAAATTACACTAACCCGGTGACGACAATTACACTTACCCATCCAGCCCAACTACACCCAACACCACCGGCGCAAGGCCGGTGGTGGCGGGAAATGCGCGATGGTGTTGTCGCTGGTTGACCATTTTCCCCCACCGGGACGAGCCCGGTGGGGGGATCGAAGATCTGCTCTGATCTACTCTACATATCCCCTAAGTCTGACGCGCATGCGCCGTCGCGGGGCAGGATGCCGCAACTGTGAGAGAGGGGAGGCCGGGAGTGGCTGATGGCTATTATTCAATTCGGTACAGGCCGTCCGGGGATCGATCCTTGCCCTGACGGGGTAACGCTCGTACGCTGCGTTTTGTTCTATGCGGGCTAGTTGTTATGTTTCTGATGGGGTCCCGGATCTGACTTGGGGTATTGACAGGTATGAAAAGCATCCACAGTGATCTGGCTCCGTTGTTTCATGAGGATGCTGCTGATTTTGAAGCCTCATCGAGGGATCTGGAGAAGTCACAGGGCTCGAAGTTGCATTCGATTCTGGCTCGCAATTCCGAGTCCCTGTTTGGTGAGAGCCATCGGTTTGACCAGCTTGATTCTGTTTCCGCCTTTCAAGAATGTGTCCCACTTTCCGAGTTTGGCGCAAACGCCGCAGGGCTTTCGCACCCAGGCCTTCCTAAAAGTGCTGGAGCAAGCGCTAGAGATCACCTCGCCCCCCACCGACGACGTGGCCCTCTTCGAACAATTCGCCGGCCCCGTAACCCTGGTCCAAGGCCTGCCCGACAACATCAAAGTCACGCGCCCCGAAGACCTACCCATCGCGGAAGCCCTGCTACGGGCCCGCGCCATGCAATAACCCCATGACACAACCCTCCTGCACCGGCCCGCGCATCGGCCTCGGCTTCGACTTGCACCGCCTGGAAGAAGGCCGCCCCTGCCGCCTCGGCGGCATTACCCTCGACCACCCCACCGGCCCCGCCGGCCACTCCGACGGCGACGCGGTCCTGCACGCCATCACCGACGCCCTGCTGGGCGCCGCCGGCCTCGATGACATCGGCACGCTCTTTCCTGACACCGACGCCGCCAACAAGGACAAGGACTCCGCGGTCTTCATTCAAGCCGCCGTCGACGCGATTCAAAAAGAAGGCTACCGCATCGGCAACGTGGACATCGTCATCGCCACCGAAGGTCCCCGCATCGCCCCAAACCGCCCCGCCATGCGCGCGCGCCTTGCGGAATTGCTGGGCATCCCGACCAACGCCGTCAACGTCAAAGGCAAAACCCTGGAAGGCATGGGCGCCCTGGCCAAAGGCGCCGGCGTAGCCGTACAAGCGGTCTGCCTCTTGATGCCGAAGCGCTAGCTCTGAAGTGTGCGTTCGTGGGTGGGGTTGTCGAATCTGACCAGAATCCTGCCGGTACTTTTTCGGGGTAGATGTCGGGTTATGTGTGCGACTCGGTATCCCTTTCATCTCCCGGAACTCGAGGATGAGCTCCGACCCCTCGCCATAGACCTCGCCCGCGTAGCCACCCCAGCGGTTCACGATCTCGAAACCGCGATCTCGGACAAGTTGTTCGAACTCGTCCGCGTAGTAACAGCGCATCGCCAGCCTCGGCACTGCTTCGTTTAGCAGCTCCAAACCGCGCCGCTTCCGGAGGATCAGCTTGGGGTAGAGCACCATCCGCTCCTCGTCGATGCGCGGTTTAGTCTCGTGGTAGATGATCAGGTCTCCATCGATCTGCTTCTCCCAGCACGGGTACTCCTGTTCGTCAGGCCACTGGCGCTTCAGTTCCTCCTTGCTCCTATTGGGTCGGAAGGCGGTGATGAGCGCAGTCCCCCCCGGTGCTAGGTGTAAGCGGATGGTCCCGAAGAGAGCATTGACTTCCGCATCCGTCGCGAGGTTTTGCAGCACACGGAAGGGGGCCGTCACCAATTCGAAGCGCTGATCCAGTCGGAGCTGCGTGATATCGCCCAACACCACCTTCACTTTTGAAGGGGGGAGCTTGGCGTGCTCGAGGACCTTCGGTGGATAGATGGGATGAGAAGGCCAGTTTCCGACGCTGGGGTATCCTGAGGGATCCCCTAAATAAGTCTCGGGCTCCTGGCCCTTGAAACGGAAACTGACCCTTGAAGAAAGATAACACACTCATCAAATCTCGCACAGAAACAGTGATCGGCATCGACCTCGGAGATAAGCAGAGCCACGTTTGCGTCCTGGACGCAGAGGGGAACTGTGTGGGAGCAGGCACTGTGGTGACGACGCCAAGTGGTTTCAGTGGACGCTTCGAGCGCATCGATGCGTGCCGTATTGCGATCGAAGCGGGTGGACAGTCCGCGTGGATAGATGAATTGTTGACCGAACTTGGGCACGAAGTCGTGGTCGCGAACCCGCGGCGGCTACGAATGATCTACGAGAAC
>JAAETM010000360.1 GCA_024228395.1 bacterium
CAGGGGAATCGCATTTGAATTTTTCTTGCAATTTGGTCTGAGATGGATTCGTGGAAAGGGGTTTCCGATTCGAAGGAGGTCCCATGGAGAATTTCTCGGCTTGTTTTTCCGCTATTGACGACCCTCGGCGGTCCAATGCCCGCCATGATTTGCACGAAATGCTGGTGATTGCGCTTGGGGCGGTTCTGTGCGGGGGTGAGGATTGCACCGACATGGCGCTGTTTGGCGAGGCGAAGGAGGATTTTCTGCGCCAATTCTTGACGTTGCGCCACGGCATACCGAGCCATGACACTTTTAGCCGGCTGTTCCGCGACCTCGACCCGGCGCGTTTTCACGCCGCTTTTCAAGAGTTCATGGGCCAGTTCAGCACCGGCCTTTCGGAAGTGATCGCGATTGACGGCAAGATGCTGAGACGCTCGTTTGACACTGCCAGCGCCAAGTCGCCGCTTCATCTGGTCAGCGCCTGGGCCAGCGAACAGCGCCTTGTGCTTGGTCAGATCGCCGTCGATGACAAATCGAACGAGATCACCGCCGTCCCCAAGCTGTTGGAATTGTTGACCTTGAAGGGGCGCATCGTGACACTTGATGCTATGCATTGCCAGCGCGAAACCGCCAAGGCCATCACCGGTGCGGGTGGCGACTACGCGTTGGCGCTAAAGGGCAATCAAGGCACGCTTCATGACGATGTGCGGCTGTTTCTCGACGACCCCAAGACCATGCCCACCGACAGTCATGACACGACAGACGGCGATCACGGCCGCATCGAGACACGCCACCATGAGGTCGTCACAGACATCGGTTGGCTGCAAGCGCGCCATCACTGGCCCGGGCTGGCCGCCATCGGCAAGGTCATCAGAACCCGCGAAAGTCGTGGCAAACTATCTTGCGAAACAGCCTACTACCTGCTCTCCAGTCCATGGGATGCGGAAGCCTTCGCCCGGATTATCCGGTCCCATTGGTCAATTGAGAATTCCCTGCATTGGGTGCTCGATGTCACCATGAAGGAAGACAGCGCCAGAAACCGCATCGACAACGGCCCCGAAAATATCGCCCTTATCAGAAAATGGGCCCTCAATATCGCAAAATCAGAAGGCTCAAAGGGCTCCATCAAAGGCAAACTCAAGCGAGCAGGATGGGACAATGCCTTCCTCGCAAAACTTCTTGCAAGAACTGTATAATTCCAAATGCGATTGCCCTGG
>JAAETM010000361.1 GCA_024228395.1 bacterium
AACGATTGTGCCCACCGTTACCTGCGCAACTATGACTATGCCGGTTCAGAATTGATCTATTGCGATCCGCCCTACCTGATCGAGACACGGACCTCGAAACGCCGCTACCGCCATGAGTACAGTAGGCAGGACCATTTGGACCTGCTTGACCTGCTCAAGTCCCTGCCGTCCCGGGTCATCCTCTCCGGCTACCCGTCGGCCCTGTATGACGGCATGCTGGAAGATTGGAACTGCGTGGAACTACAGGCCATGACCTGGGGCGGCCCGCGCACGGAGAAACTCTGGTACAACTACGATATCGACCGCGCGCACTGGGCCACCTACGCGGGAAAGGACTTCACCGACCGCCAGCGCATCAAGCGCAAGGCCGAACGTTGGGCAAGGAATTACCAGGCGCTACCCCCCGCGGAACGGCTCGCCCTGTTGGCGGCGATCATGGCGGTGGAGACGGATTAACGACGTGACAGCCCCCGCCGCAAAAGGCAAGGCAGACAATCCCGGCCCGGACAAGGCGGGGCTTTCGATCCTGTCCAAGGCCAAACTCATCGCAATGATCCTCAAACAACGCGAGGAGATGCGCATCCGGCTTGATGAAAAAGAGAAGCGGATGGTGTAAGGGAAGAGGAAACTTATGTGAACACG
>JAAETM010000362.1 GCA_024228395.1 bacterium
ACAAGAAACGTCGGTGGTGAAGTTGACAAAAGTCGAGCAGGGAAAGCTTCGGGGACGATTGGATGGAGGTTCGTTCGAGTGGCGTACCGCTCCGCATGCGCAATACAGCGTGAAGGGAGAAGGTGTGGTCGCAACGCTGTATAACTCTGGCAAATTGGTCGTGCAGGGACCCGCGCCGGATGAATTCTTGGCACGCTTTGTCGATGGCAAGGCACCCGATCCCAAGAAGAAAGCGGCCAAGGTTGAGACCGAGGATAGTGACGCGGTTTCCCAGGTCTTGGTGACGACGGTTGGGTCCGATGAGGCTGGCAAGGGGGACTTTTTCGGTCCTCTGGTCGTTGCTGCGGTTCGGTTGGATCCTGATGTTGCGGCAAAGATGAAGTCCGGTGGCGTCATGGACTCCAAGAAGCTGACCGATGTGAAGGCGTTGCAGCTGGGAAAGGCCCTGCGTGAAACTGTTCCATTTTCGGTGGTCCGGGTGGATCCGGAAGAATACAACGAGCGCTATCCGAAGTACTCGGGGCTCAATGCGTTCTTGGCGGAGCTTCACGCGGAAGCGATCACCGAGCTGGCCCAATCAGGCGTACGCGTACTTGTGGACCGCTTCGCCAACGAATCGGTCATGCGCAAGGCGCTAAATGGCTTGGACATCAAGCTAGAGCAAGCGGTGCGTGCAGAGCGCAACATGGCGGTGGCAGCGGCTTCGATATTGGCACGTCAGGAATTCCTGCTTGGCATGGCTGAGTTGGGAGAGCGTTTTGGGATGGCCCTTCACAAAGGAGCGGGGTATCCCGTCGATGCATGCGGCGTGGACTTCGTTCAGAGACATGGCTGGGATTCGCTCGGTCTGGTCGCCAAGCTGCATTTCAAGAACACAGGGAAGGTGCGCAATCGACTGGCTTAGCCACGTGCCCGGTGGGTTCGGGGTCACCCGTCGATCCGGGGTATACTGCGTCAATGGTGCGGGCAATCGGTTTGTGCTGGTGGACTGCATGGGGGATCCCGATGTGGAGGTTTGCTTGCGCTTGGGTCCAATTTGGGCGCGCACTCTGGTGCATGCTCCAGAGGTATGGGCCAATAGCCTGGGACAGGCGCCCGATGGCCTTGTGCTCTTGCTTCCCGCGCAATCTGGAGGGCAGGCACGCATGGTCTTGTTCAATCTGGATGGGAGCCGTCCAGAGGCTTGTGGCAACGCCTTGCGGTGTTTGACCCGCGTGGCCTGTGACGTGGGGTTTGTTCCTGGTCCACGGTTTGTCGTTGAGACGGATGCGGGTGAGCGGCGAGTCGATGCTCTATGCTTTGAGGCCAAGGAATCCAGGGTTGGAATGGGCGCTCCCACGCTGATCGATGGGGCCCTGAAACTAAAGGTCGGAGATCGCAGCGTGCAAGGCACATCGATCTCGGTGGGCAATCCACACTTCGTTCTCAGGGCCAACTCTATTGCCGACTCCGAAGTGGCTGGGTTGGGAGCTCAACTTTGCACCCATCCCCAATTTCCAAATGGAACCAACGTGGAGTTTGTTTTCGGTGAACCGGATCGGCCAAGGGTGAGAGTTTGGGAGCGCGGAGTTGGCGAAACCGAGGCCTGCGGTAGCGGCGCTTGCGCGGTGGCCAGCGCGCTCTGGGGTACAGCATTGTTGCGCCGCGGGTTGACCCTCGATCTTCCGGGTGGGCCCTTGATGGTGGGCCTTAATGCCCATGGTTTGTGGCTCCAAGGAGGGGCTGAGTGGGAAATATTGCCGGCTCAGGAAGTCCGATCTGCCCAATCCGGAATCATTCGGTAGGGTTCACTGCACATGAGGTTCTTGGTTCATATTCTGCTTGCCGTTGCGGTGATGGTCTGCGGCGTTTTCTTGGAAAGCGGCGGCAAAGTGCGCGTGCAATGGATGCCGACGTTGGTGCTCCTCCCCTATGGTTTGATGTGGTTCTGGCGTCGTTGGGCGATTCGACGTGATTTTCGTGTCGCTTCTCTGTTTGCGAAGATCGCCAACTTCTCTGGTGTGTTGGCCTTTGGCATGGCGCTTGGCTTTTTGGGCTGGGTGGATTACGTTCGCGCTTGGACGGGACAGAGTTTGCGGCATGATGATTGGCCAGATTGGGGCCTCGTTGTTTGTTTCACGCCTTTTGTCGCGTATCAAGTGGCGGCAATTCACGCGGAGGCGTGGGTGGATCGTAGCGCTCGTCGCCCGGTGATGCGTCAGGTCCAGGTGCACGTGCGCTCTCTGTTTGCAGCCCTAGCGCCCCTAGTTTTGTACATGGTCGTTTCGATTGTCAGTGCTCGCAGCGAGGTTTGGAAAGTCAACATCGAATCCGTCGAACTGTTTGGTGGCATGTACTTCCTCGGGATTACCATTTTGCTCGGAGCCCTAATGCCCATGTTGTTGAGCCACACATGGGAGACGAGTTCCTTACCGCAAGGACCCGCCAGGCAATTGTTTGAGGACGTTGCGGAGCAAGCGCAGTTCAAAGCGCGCAAACTATTGCTTTGGGACACGGACAACATGGTCGCCAACGCAGCGATCGTTGGCATGTCGCCCCGGCTCAGGATAGTTCTGCTCAGCGACTCCTTGCTCTCCATGCTTGGGGCAAGGGAATTGGCGTGCGTGTATGGCCACGAAATAGGCCATGCGAAACGACATCACGTTCCGATCTTCATTGGTTGGGCGGTATTTTTCCTAATTGGCGGCGAAATGCTAGTTTGGTTATTGGTGACGCCAGATGGCTGGCTGAGTCTCGCGTCTTTCGGAGTGACATTGGTCCTTTGGTATGTGTGTTTTGGTTGGCTTTCGAGGCGCTTTGAGCTTGAGGCGGACCTCTATAGCATGCAGTTGACCGGTGATCCCGAAGCTCTAATTCAAGCCCTGGAGAGGGTTGGCGGAGGCAATCGAGACCGTGGCGGTTGGCGACACTTTAGCACCGCACGTCGCGTGAGGTTCCTGCATCGCGCTGCATTCGACGACGTATTCCGAATGCGCTTCCTACGACGTATTCGCTTGATGGGGAGGGCGGGGTTGGTGCTAGGAGCATGTGTTGGCGTTCTCTATCTAGGCGGTTTGGTGCAGCGCTTTTCAGGGGATCGGTTGCATGTGCACTTGGCCTTAGGAACGTACGATGTGGCCTGGGCAGAAGATGGCGGAATGGCCTTGGAGGTGAGCGAGGACTTCGGAAACTTGCTGCAAACCGCTGCTGGGCTGGCCAACGAGAATGGCCAACCGGTTGCCTTTGATCGACTGAGATCTGAATTGCGAGAGTCCCTGCAAGCAGGAGCATTTGAGGAAGCGCGAAGCCTAGCCCGGCTTTTGGCGCTGCGGGACGATCCTGTAGCAGACCGTTTGGTCGCAGCCATGGCGCAAGAGGATCCCGCCGCCCACAGTGGTGAGACATTGATGAATTGGCCTGAACCCTGGCGTGAGTTCGCGTTGCATGGCCTTCTTCAGAGTGGGAACTAATTTCCCAACCCTGATTGGAACTTAGTTCCGGTCCGGGCATTCCATGCTGGCCAAAGAGCCCGTGACGGCCCTCCTGCAGGGGATTCTCCACTTGGCACATGCCTTGCTTGTATGCGGGCATGAACGGTCTCACAAACGCAGCCACAGCAATGCTGGCCCATGAAAGGCACCTTGATACCATCACTGCGAACTTGGCAAATGCCAATACGCATGGATTCAAGCGTCGCATGGCAGCGAGCCATGGCACCTGGATGGGGCGCATGGACTCGGCCAGACTTGGGCTGCAGATGGCGGAGCGTAATGACTTCTCCCAGGGCTCACTGTTGGATACCGGCAATGCACTGAATCTAGCCATTCAGGGCGATGGATTTTTCGCTGTGGAATCTCCCCAGGGCGAGGTCTTCACGCGTGACGGAGAGTTCCACATGACAGGCGACGGTATCGTGGTCAGCAAGGAAGGCTACCCGTTGGTTTGGGATGGCGTGCAAGCCAACATCCAGTCTACAGGGGACCCGATCGTTGTGGATCACACCGGTGCGGTCACTCAGGGCAACCGCCAGCTCGGCCGTTTGCGCTACATGGAATTTGCCGATAACCACCTCTTGGACAATACCAAGGATGGCTATTGGGTCGCCCCGCCCAATTTAGACCGTGAGCCGGGCAATGGCAAAATTGTGCAAGGCGCCGTCGAGGGCTCGAATGTGAACACCGTCAAGGAACTGGTCGCCATGATTTCCGTGCAGCGGAAGTTCGAACAAGCCAGCCAGATCATCACCCAGATCGATCAATCCTATCGCCGACTGAACCGCGGCAACTAACCGAACACCCCTCTCCAATAAGTAAATAGAACAATGCTGAGATCACTCCTCACGGCCGCCTCGGGTATGAAAGCCCAGCAGATGCAGGTCGATACGATTGCCAACAACATCTCCAACGCGAATACCAACGGTTTCAAGAAGAACCGTTTGTCGTTCCAGGCGCTGTACTACCAGACCTACCGCAACCAGGGTGCAGAGCTAGGCTCCGGCATGGTGGACGCCACAGGCCTTCAGGTTGGTAGTGGAACTCAGGTTGCCGGATCAGCCATGGTCATGGAGCAGGGGCAGCTGGAACTCACAGGAAACAAGTTTGACCTGGCAATTCAAGGCGAAGGATTCTTTGCTGTGGACCAGCCCAATGGTCAGACCTACTACACCAGGGATGGATCGTTCCGTCGCGATCAGAATGGTCAGTTGCGTACGGCGACAGGTGGAACCATCAATCCGCCGATCACGCTACCTTCCGGCGTCATGGCCATCGACGTTTCCGAAACGGGTGTGGTCAGCTATCGCACCGATGCGGGTCAAAACCAGACGGTTGGAACCATCTACCTAACCCGCTTTCCGAACACCATGGGCTTGCAAGCGGAAGGTGCAAACCTGTTGTCCGCAACGGCGAGCTCTGGAGCAGCTACCATCACCACCCCTGGACAAAATGGCGGGGGCTTGATCCAGCAGGGGGCTCTCGAACGTTCCAACGTAGCCACGGTGGAAGAACTTGTCAGCCTCATCGTCGCCCAGCGCAATTACGAGGTGAACAGCCGAGCCATCCAGGTTTCGGATGAAATGCTGCAAACCGTTGGTCAACTAGTCCGGTAAACAACAATGTTAATAGCAACCCTACTACTTAGTTTTGGCAACGTCACTGTCGAGCTCCCCGCGAAGGTCGAAGCCTCTGGCCTCAACTTGCGCCTGGGCGATATTGCCCAAGTGACCGGTGAGGATGCGTTCGAAGTGGAGCGCGTACGCGATATCGACCTTGGCTATGTTCCTGCCCCCGGTTACAGCCGTTTGTTGTACCGTGCTCGCCTCGCACAACAGGTAAAACCTCAGATCCCCGGAGTGGATATCACCTTTGCAGGTTCCACAAAGTGTCGGGTGTCCCCCCGCACAAGAGTGGTCACGGTGGCCGAGTTGCAGGGGCAAGCCAGAAAGGTGATCGAAGCCAAGTTCAAGGGGACGGGCGTTGAGATTTCACTGACTGGAGGTTTGCGCGACATTTCTGCTCCCTCAGGCAAGAAGGGGGTCGAGGTCAAAGCCCGGCCAGCGAAGGGTCCAGCCGGGCAAGGCGTTCAGGGTGTAGCGGTCGACATTCTTGTGGACGGGGAATTGTGGCGAACCCAGTGGACTACCTGGTCCGTGGCAGTTTGGGAGGACATTCCCGTTTTGAGGGTGCGCGTTTCCAAGGGCCAAAAAGTCACGCCAGACATGTTTCAACTGGAACGCCGTAAACGTGCCCACGGAGTCAGCAGCCGCCCGCTCAGCTTCCGCAACCTGCAGAATGCGGTGGCAGCTCGAGAGCTGGCGCCGGGTGACCCGGTTTATGCGCGCGATGTAACCCGCGAGATAGTTGTCACAGAGGGTCACCGCGTACAGGTCGAAGTTCAGTCCGGCCGCGTCTCAGCCACTACGGCTGGCGTGGCAAGGCAAGATGGCCGCATAGGAGATACCGTTCGAGTGCAACTGGACTCGAGTGAAAGGGAGCTTACGGGCACTGTCGTTGCAAAGAACCGAATTCGCGTAGATCTACGCTAAACATGAGAACTCACACACATACCATGCAATCACTTCGCCCAGTCGTTATCGCCCTCTTTTTGGCGCTCTGCACCGCCGAATTGAGCTCTGCTCAAAACCGTATTACCCAGGGTCGCCGGGGTTCGATCTACAATCCTTATGCGACTCCGATCCGCATGGGAGCCAGTCCGACCGCGCGCCGCGTTGGGGACCTGGTTACCGTGGTGATCAGTGAAACCCAAGACGTCAAGAACGAGGAAAAATCAGACCTGACCAAGGATACCTCCTTGAATTACAGTCTGACCAACTTCGACGTCAACCCGACCGCATTCAGCACCTTGCCCGCTCTTGGTGGAACCAGGGCCGATTCCTTCGCGGGTTCAGCGAACTACGAAAAGAAAGGACGCTTTACCGCGCGCTTGACAGCGGTTGTTGTTGACTCGCTTCCCAATGGCAACCTAGTGATTCGGGGTCGTCGTGAGATCCGCGTGGACGAGGAGGTCAAGGTGATCGAAATTGGCGGCATCATTCGCCGCTTGGACGTGGCCAGCGACAACACTGTGATGTCCGAACAAGTGGCTGAAGCTCGGGTTAGTTACTCGGGCAGTGGACCCCTTTCCAATTCGACCCGACGCCACGGCTTTGGCGGCTGGCTACATGGTGTCCTGGACTGGATTTGGCCCTTCTAAGCGAGAGAGGATTTTCCTATGAAGAACATCATCCATTTCATCGCGATCTGTGCCTTAGTCAGCCCTCTAATGCTAGCCCAAGGCGCCGGCTCTAGTCCCAACCTAGAATTAGAGCTCCGTAGTTCAGACCTGCAAAAACCAGCAGCGTCCGGATTGGTTTCACGCTCCCGATTCAATCGGGGAACCAGTCCCAAGGGCCCTGGGATTAGCAAGCCCGTGGTGGCAAGAACGCTGAGTACTCCGGTGAGCAGTGTGGTTGCAGTACGGGGCATGGAGAATAACGTCGTAGCTGGTCTTGGCGTGGTGACAGGTTTGGCCGGTACCGGAGACTCCGGTGATTTGGTCAAGAGTCTCATGGGCAACGACCTGAGAAGCTTCGGAGTGGCCATCGACCCTACAACCCTGTCTTCAAAGAACCTGGCCGTAGTCCGCGTCGAAGCGGAAATCCCAGCTGGCGCGAAGCCCGGCGCGCTGATCCATGTGCGCGTATCTACCATTGGGGACGCCAATAGTCTCGTTGGAGGTACACTGGACAGGTGTGAGCTCTTTGACTCGCGCTACGATTCCGTGTATGCCACCGCATCGGGACCGATCTCGCTCAATGCCCAATCAGCCTCAGGCGAAGCTGGCTCCGCTACCAAGAACCACAACAATGTCGGAGTCCTGGCGTTTGGCGGCAAGGTCCAGCGCGAAGTGCCGACCAGTATCACCAGTGAGCACGGCTATATCCACTTGGATGCCAAGACCGGCCAAGGCACTTTCGGCAATATGCTTGCCGTAGCCGCGGCCGTCAACAGGCTTTATCCGAATGCGGCGACGGTACAAACCGACGGAAGAACCGTGAAAGTTGCGGTCCCCTTGGATATTCCGGAATCTGCCCACGTGCAATACCTTCACAGTTTCCTGAAACAGGAGATTCAGAGTGACAACGAGCCGCGCGTGATCATCAACGAGCGTACCGGAGTCATTGTCATCGGGGGGGACGTTCGCCTGCGTCCAGGTGCGATAGCCCACGGTGCCATTGTGATCACAGTTGCAGAGACACCTCAAACGAGTCAACCCAGTGCACTGTCGGGCGGTTCATCTGAAACGAACCCGCGTACCGACATTTTGATCAACGAAGAGCCAGGTGCTCTTACCGCAATCCCAGAAGCCGTAACCCTGCAAGAGGTGGTGGATGTGCTCAATGTGCTCGGCGCATCGCCGCGTGACTTGATCAGCATTCTGATGTCCATGTCCGATGGCGGTTTACTTGTAGCAGATATCCGGAGGCTCTAATGGATGGCTTTGGACTACGGGGATTAGAGGCTAGCGCAGGCCAGGATCTTTCTGCAACGAGGCTAGAGAAAGCCGAGCGTCTCGGTAAGGAGGAGGATGTCAACAAAGCTGCCAAGGAGTTTGAAAAACTCATGGCAACCTTGCTGGTCAAGGAGATGCGTTCCTCCCTTAAGGATGGTTTCTTTCCTTCAGGCCCAGGCAACGACACGTACAACGCATGGTTCGACGAGAAGATAGGCGAGTCGCTTTCCCGTTCCGACTCCCTTGGTTTGGCAGGGCAGTTGAAGGCCACCATGGGCAGGCCCACAAGTGAATCCACGGGCAAACAGGATATAAAAAATGACTAGTACAAACCCGACCCCCCAAGCGCTCAATAACCACATCATCGCTTGGATTCGAAACGAGATAGCCGCCCAAGACATTCGCTTGACCTCCCTCCGGGAGCTATGCGATTCCATGTCCCGCAGGGACCCACAAGTTGTGGAGGAGACGTTGGCGAGGGTTGAAAAGGAAGACGAAAGTAGCCGCGCCCGGGAAACCAAGCGCAAGGCTATCTTTGAGGGCTTCGGGGAGTATTGGCAGGTCAACCCGAACGTGCTCACACTGCGCAGTATTGCGGAACGTATGGGCGACACTGGCGCTGACTTGATGGCCTTGCGTTTGGAGTTGGCCGAAAAGGTCAAGAGTGTGAATGAAGCCAGTCGAATGGTGAGCGCCACTGCCCACATGCATCGTGCTGTCATCCTGGATGTGCTCAATGTGCTATTTGATGGCAACGCAGGTGATCCTCTCGAAGAACAAGGCCGTTTATTGGATGCGGAGGCATAAGCTATGAGCAGTCTGGGATTATCTGTTGGCTTACGGGGTCTGCGTGCTGCACAAGCACAGTTGGATACCGTTGGACACAACATCAGCAACGCCAATACGCCTGGGTATAGTCGCCAGCGCACGGACATTTCAGCGGCGCGGCCCTTGCGCATACGGGGCATCATGCTGGGCACGGGTGTGGATACCCATGGCGTGCGTCGTATTACCGATGACCTGCTGAACAACCGAATCCGTTCTCAAGTCTCGATCGCTGAGAGTTATGGCGTGCAGCTCCAGGGCATGACCAGGGTTGAAGAGTTGCTGTCCGAGCCGGGCGAAAACGGTTTGGGCTCTTTGTTCGACGGCTTCTTCGCATCTGTGTCGCGACTGTCGACGGAACCCGGGGATGAAGTCCTGCGCAATTCGATGGTGCAGACAGGTTTGAATATGACCGATGAATTCAACCACCTAAGCTCCTCGATTCGGGATGCTCGCGAAGACAACTTGCAGGAGATAGGTTTCCACACAGATGAAACAAATCGTTTGGCCGAGGGCATCCTGCTCCTGAATCGCGAAATTGTGGCAATTGAGGCTTCGCAACAGCCCGCAAACGACCTGAGGGATGCGCGTGAGGTACAACTACGCGAGTTGGCGGAACAGGTGGACATTCAATACTCCGAGCAGCCCAGTGGCGCCATTCATGTGACCATAGCGGGCAGAGTTCTGGTGGGCAGTCAATCCGTTTACCAGTTGCAGCTGGGTCAAGACGAAGAAGGCGAGCCAAAAATGTTCATGGAAGGAAGTACGGCTTCCCTTCAGACGGGTACGGGCCAGATCGGAGGGTTGCTCAGTTTCCGTGAGCAATTCCTGCCAACACTTGACGACCAATTGAATGAATTGGCTCGCAACTTGATCCTTGAAGTCAATCGCGCTCACAGCACCGGAGTTCCTGAATCAGGAGGCTTCACCCTCCTTTCCAGTGAGGAATCCGTACCGGGTGAGACCAGCACCGAACGCCTGGGCAGTTTGCTATCCAGCGCGGGCTTGCCTTTTGATGTCCAGAGCGGCCGTTTGTATGTGAGTTTGACGGACGATGCGACAGGTGAGGTTCGTACGGAACCCATAGACATCGATCCAGATCGCATGTCTGTTCAAGGGCTACTCACCGCGTTCAATGGAATCGACCACATGAACGCTGGCTTGGACTCCCTTGGACGCCTCAACCTATTTGGCGATTCTGGTTACAAATTCGACTTCAGCGCTCGACTGGACAGCCAGCCCGATGATGCAAACAGCTTCGGTGGTGGTCGCGGTACTTTGGGTTCAAGCCTTCAAGGTCCTTACAACTTGACGGCGGGAAGCACCTTGACGCTCGATGCAGGTGGCGGCTCCGTATCGATGTCATTTCAGTCCGGCGATTTCGACGACATTTCCAATGCAAGTGCTATTGAGATTGCGGCGCTGATCAATGCGGATCCTACCATGTCCGGTGGCGGCGTTCATGCTGCCGCAGTTGGTGACCTGATCGTGTTCCAGACCCTGACAGAAGGAAGCACGGAGACGATTCAGGTTGTTGGAGGCACCTCAATTGGAGCGCTCGGTTTTGGGGCTGGCGAGAATGCCACGGGTCGCGACACAGTCCTCTCAGTGGAAGCCCATGGGCGCTATACTGGAGATACGAACCGAACGGTTTACTACAAACCCCTTGGAGATGGCGTCATAGGCAGCACGCCTGGCTTGCAAATTCAGGTTGTGAGCGAGGACGGTTCCCCGGTTGCGGTTTTGGATGTGGGTGAAGGTTATGTGCCAAGCACCCACCTCGAAGTTAGCGATGGAATGGAGGTTAGTTTCGGGTTTGGCGAAATTTCGGCCACGAATCGTGAAGTCTTCAATCAGGACTGGATTGCAGATTCCGACTCGAGTGACGTGCTTGTCGCTTTTGGCGTGAACTCCTTTTTCGTTGGGGATTCCGCATCCTCCCTTAGCATAGCTGCCGACATTCAAGACGATCCTGGTAGGCTCTCATACTCCAGCCTAGGCACATCTGGAGACAACGGCTCCCTACTGAAGATCTTGAGCCTTCAGGATACCACCGTTTCTGAACTGGGTGTTTCTATCCCTGAGTATTTCAGTCAAGTGGTAGGTGATGTGGGTTTCAACATCGCCACAACTCAAAGTGCCTCAACGGTAGCCGACAGTCTAGTGGTATCCCTCGATGCGCGGCGTCAGGAAGTGTCCGGCGTCAACGTGGATGAAGAGTTGGTCAACATGATCAAGTTCGAGCAGTCTTACTCGGCTTCGGCCCGGTACATCCAGGTTATTCAACAACTCCAAGATACGGTTCTTTCCATCATCTAGTCATGACAATACGACCGACCCAATCTTCGAATTATGATCAGATCGCAGCCGGTATTCGGCGGAACCTGATCAAGCTCGTCCGAGCACAAGAACAGATCGCAACAGGCAAGCGCATCCTGCGCCCCTCAGACGATGGCATTGGCACTGCGATTTCTATGTCGCTGAGCCGGCAGAAGTCTGGTGTGGAAGCCCACATCACAAGCGTGGAGTCCGTGCAACCTGTGCTCGCAACTAGCACCCTGCAACTCGAAGAGGCTTCAACGCTTCTGACGGAAGCTCGCGCGCTGACACTGCAGGCGTTGAACGGAACCCAGTCCCAAGACGACCGTCACGCTATCGCCGACCAGATCGATCAAATTGCAGCCAACCTGCTTGAAATTGGAAACGCGCAGTTTGGTGACCAGTACCTATTCGGAGGGACGGAGACCGGCCGCCGTCCGTTCACCAGCAGCACGGGAAATGCAGAGCAGTTCGTCGAATACGATGGCGATGGGCTTGAGAAGCGCATCCGGATTGGCAAGGGGACATTTGTCGAAATCAACATTCCAGGTAACCAGCTCTTTGGTGGAGATCAGTACGAACAAACATTGTTCGGTGGTGTGACAGGAATAGCCAGTGGCTCCGACCCTGACAGTGGTAGTGCATACACCAGCCTCGAACTTAGAACGGACTCGGTTTCTGGGGCCGCAGTGGGCGGCTTGGCCTTGGCGGCCGTTGGCGGCAACACGATCCTTGGCGACCATGTTCTGGAGGTCGATGGCGCTGAGCGTACGGTCAAACTCGGCAATGGAATCGCAATCGCCATTCCGAATCCCGCTCCGGCTAGTCTGGAAGTAAAAGACGCCGATGGTTCCGTGGCCGTGATCGATTTCACCGGTTGGAGTGGCGCCTATGTCACAACGACCTTGACTGGGGAAGGTTCGATCTCGCTCAATGGGGGTGCTTTCGAGACTCTCGACCGCACCGCCACAAACCTCCAAATTCAGGACGCCTCAACTGGCAATCTCCTGCACTTAGACGCCACAGGCGTCACCAGGGCGGACAAAGAACTGGTGACATTCAAGGGGGCGACCAATCTCTTCGACGCGCTCCACGGCATTGCGGCTGACCTCCGCGAGGATGACGGCAGCGGTTTGGACGATGTGCGCAAGCGGGTATCTCTTCGCTTTGACCGGCTCGTGGAAGGCCAGGAGCGCCTGCTCAGCGGGCTTGGCAGGTTGGGTTCTCGACACGAGCGCCTGAATACAACCGAACTCCGTTTGCGCGACGTTTCCACCCAGCTTACCGGCTTGCGGTCCAGTGTAGTGGATGTGGACATCGCGACGGCTGCTCTCGAACTCCAAGAAGCTGAGCTGACCCTTCAATTGACGCAGGCCACAGGAGCCCGACTCATGCAGCAATCACTACTCCAGTACCTAAGATAAGTCCATGAATCCGAATTCAATACAGGGCCTGTCAGGGTCGCAAAACAGTCAGCTCGCGGGCAATAGGAAAGGCACAAGCTCAAATGGCATAGCATTTCGTGCATTGCTCGATGGGCTTGAAAAGCAGGCCATGGGATTGAGCCAATCCTCGGATAACCTCCAGGATTCCAAGGGGTTGGCCGATGCGGTCGGTCAATCGGAGCGCGCTATTGAGCAAGCGCGCGCCTTGACCGATCAACTACTTGAGAGCTTCCGCGCGAACCAAACCCGGGGCGATAGCCTCTAGGGAACCATCCAATGACCATTACAACGATTCAACGTACACGCCTAGCCTATGACCTCATCACGCAGGTGTTTGGGCCAGAGCGCAATTTTGCTTCCGAATATCCCCTCATTTTCGACCCTAGCTTCCAAGGCTCTCTCATAGGGCTTGAAGAAGCGGATGAGGTTGTGAGCGCTTGTGCGATTCTGCCGCGTGACCTGGTTCTCAATGGATGGTTGATGCGCATAGGCATGATTGGAACCGTTGCCACGGCTGATGAGCACCGCGGCAAGGGCTACGCGGGTCAGTTGCTGAGGGAGGCCGAGAAGAATCTGTTCTGTGAAGGCGCGGTCCTATCCATCCTCTGGGCGGATGACGCGGCCTTCTACGAAAAGAAGGGTTACATCCCCATTGGTTGTGAAGTCGACTACGCACTGTCTGTTACGGACTCCGGGAAGCTGCCCACTTCGGAAGGGGTGCGCTGGATGGAGACCCGCGACCACGCCGCTATGCATGCTTTGTATGTCCGTCACTCCCATCGCGTAGACCGAACTCTGGCCGAGACATCTACCTTGTTGCATGGACCGGAGATCGCCGGCTTGGTGCACGAAGAGAATGGAGAGGTCGTTAGCTACGCATTGATGGGTAGGGGCCAAGACTTGCAGGGCGTCGTGCATGAATGGGCCGGATCGTCCAAGAACGTGCTGGCCTGTTTGCGCGCCTACTTGGACAATTTGTCCGAAGGCTCGGACTCGATCTTCTTGATGTGCCCCGTGACAGCGGTCGATTTGCGCAAGGACCTTCTGGAGTTGGAGATTCCCGCCATCGAAGGAGTATTGGCCATGGCTAGAGTGCTGGACATGCAAGGCATGGCAAAAATTTATCAACGCTTTGGCGACCCTCGCTTGCGCACAGCAACGGATGAGGAGGCCTTGCGTTTGACCGGGCCCAAGGGATCCATTGTCTTGGATCGCCGTCAAGCGCTGCTCGGTACTTGCCCTCCGCAAGGGAAACGGAGCTTGTTGGAAGTGATTGAGAAGGAAACCGGTATCCGTTTTGACGGCATGCCCCTGTCCCCATTCATTTGGGGCCTAGATTCTATTTAGTAAACATCTCAAACTCAGCGATTCAGCGCCGATGATTTCATCGGCGCGGACTTATTTATTGTTCGAATTTCACAGGCCAAAGCCGTTTCGCATGGGCCTCTTCATACTGGGCGTATCTCTGGGCCAGCGCCTTGAAGCGCTGTCCTGGAAGGCCTGATCCGATGACATGCCCATCGATCTTGGTGGCACACACTAACCCTCGAATCGAAGAGCACAGAAATGCCTCCTCCACATGATCCAAGTCGTCCCGGTGAATCGGTTCCCGCACGACCTCCAGGCCAGACTGCTCCGCAAGCTTGAGTATGGTTCGAATTGTAATGCCGGGCAGTACCTTGTTTGGGTTGGCGTGCAGCCGCCCCCTTAGAATAGCGCCGAAATTACTCATGAGGCCTTCCAACAAGTAGCCTTGCGGATCAACCATAACCGGCTCGTAGTTTTCTCGGCATCCAAACGAAATGGAGTTTCTCTTGAGCGCAAAGGCCGCTCCCTTGGTCGTGGGCTGGTCGCGCTGCAATTTGGTAGTTAGCGAAAGATGGACACCCTTTTCGATGATCCAATCCACCAATGGCAAACGCGGGGTTAATGTGGCAATCATTCGTGCCGGGGTGTGCAGCGTCGCGTAGGGTTCAGGACTGATATCCCAGCGCAGCTTGATTGAATCGCTCGGGAACTCGTCGATTGCCTGTTGCAGGGCCCTGCGAAGCTCTGGATCGGTCAGTGCGGGTTCAAATCCATGGGCTTGAATGCCCGCATGCATGCGTTCTTGGTGCATGCAAAACCCAAACATGCGGCCCCCGTCAAAAATGCGCCCCGCCTCATAGATCCCAGGCCGAACACCCTTGTACAGATCGTAGAACGGCTCTGGAAGCGGATCGAGTTGGATGCGTTGCGCTCCGGTGGGGAGTAGCGCGTAAAGCCGTTTGTGATCGGCTTCTGCCATCAGTAGTTCTCGGGGAAGAGCGAACGCTCCACAGCTTCGATGGTGATGTGCAGGACCTTGATGTGAAGTTCTTGGATCCGGTCGGAAGTCGTGGCACTGGGCACGATGATCGGAATGTCCACCTGGTCGTTGAGCGCCCCGCCCCCCTTGCCCAGCAATCCCACGGTGGTGATGCCAGCTTCTTTGGCGATCTTCACGGCGTTCTGAATGTTGGGCGAGTTGCCGCTGGTGGAGATGGCCACTAGCAGATCTCCCTGCTTGCCATAGGCTTCCACACTGCGCGCAAAGACTTGGTCGTAACCGAAATCGTTGGCGATGCATGACAATTGGCTGGGATCGGAAAAGGCCATAGCCGGCAGCGCAGCGCGGTTGCCGCGGAAGCGGCCCGTCCACTCCTCTGCAAAGTGCATGGCGTCGCACATCGAGCCCCCATTTCCGCAGGACATGAGCAACCCCCCTGCTTTGAGGGTCTTTTCGGCGGCCGCTGCGAAATCTACCACGGGCTTCAGATGCACCGGATCGGAGAGAAATGCGTTGAGGGTCGTTTGGGCTTCAACGAAGGAAGCGCGAATCGTATCTGCGTATGAGGTCATTGCCCCATCATTGTGACCGTGGGGCGATCAGGACTCTAGCGGCACCCATGGATTTCTAGCCCGGACATTTCATGAACACGCACCCCAGGCTTAGCAAACGGGTCCCTCTCACCCTCTGACAGGTTAGCTCCGGTCCGTGCAGCGGATCACCGGTCCCTTTCGGGACTTGTAAAGGGGATCCCTATCGCGTTGCCTTCGGGACCAAAATCCACAAAGCCCTGCCAGGAACCGAGTTGCTGTGCCTGGAGCACGTCTTCATGACTAGATGAAGCTCGCCACGGTGACCACAAGCCACACCAAAATGCCGATAACTAGCTTGAGCAAAGTTCCCATGAACTGACCCCAAGCGGCTCCGCGACCGATTCGAAAGGCGGTGGTCAAGTCCTGGCCTCCATCATGTTCCAGGGCGGCAGCCGCAGTAAAAGCGCCCAGCCCGGCGCCAATGAGCGACCCCAAGATCGGGATTGGAATGAACATGGTGCCCAGGATTGCACCGGCGATGCCGCCTCCCAGCGCTCCCCATGACCCGCGTTTGCCTCCCCCGGCCTTGCGCGCACCGTGGGATCCTGCCAGTAGCTCCATGATCTCCCCAAGGGCGGATAGTGCAACTGCAGCGATTAGCACCCAGGGCGAGAACATGTTCATGTCCAGCCACCAGTCGGCCAGGGCGCAGGTGGCAATGATCAGCCAGGTGCCCGGTAAGCCAACCAGCACCAACACCAACCAAAAAGCGTTGATCAGGGCGATGCTGATGGGGATAAAGATGGTCCATGACATGCGGTTAACTCCAGGCGTCGATCAGGCCGGCGGCCTTGTGTAGGGTTTCTTCGTCCTCTTCTCGCGCGCTGGAGGCATGCGTGATGCCGCCCCCCACGTGGAAGGAAATTTCGCCCTGGTCGCCCTGGGGCCGCCAAACCACGGTTCGGATCAGAATGTTGAACAGGGCGTGTCCTTGGAAGTCCAGAAAGCCGAGGGATCCCGTGAAGTAGCCGCGTCCTTCGCCTTCGAGACGCGCGATGGCCTCCATGCTGGCGAGTTTGGGGGCTCCCGTGATGGAGCCGCCGGGGAAGAGTGCGTGCAGGAGGTCGATGGCGTCGGTATTGGGTTTGGGGAGGGCGCGCACGGTGGCGACCAGGTGGTGGACACGCGCGTAGGTTTCAAGCTCGGGGAACTGATCCACTCGAACGCTGCCCGTTTGGGCGATGCGGCCCAGGTCATTGCGTTGCAGGTCCACGATCATGGCCAACTCTGCGCGATCTTTTTCGCTGGCTAGCAAATCGGCTTGGGATTGTTGGTCTTGAGTGGGGTTCTCGAAGCGCGGTGCCGTGCCCTTGATGGGCCGCGTGAAAGCTTGCTCCCCGTTGTAGGAGAGCAGCAATTCGGGGCTGGTACTCAGCACAGAACCTCCTTCAAATTCCAGATAACCGCAATATGGCGCGGAATTGGCAATTCTCAGACGCAAGTAGAGGGCTAGGGGTTTTCCCTCCATCGGAGCGCTGAAGCGGTGGGCGAGATTGACTTGGTAGTACTCCCCCGCAGCAATTTCCTCGCGACTCGTTTCGATACGGCTTTCGTGTACGTCGGAGGGTGTATGGCGTTTGAGAGGTCCGACGGCAAACGGCTGGGGGGTGTGTTCCCGGCGCAACCGCTGCTCGAGTGCGTCCAGCTCCGCGCCCACGCCACCCCTCTTGGGTGCAACCGCAAACACCCTTTCGTTTCGATGGTCGAACACCAGGAAGCGCGTGTAGAGGCCGCCCACAATTTTGGGCAACGCCCAGGGTTCTTCGGGAAGGTCCAAGGACTCCCCGTGCACGCCGAGGTCGTAAGCGAGGATGCCGATGAAGCCCCCTTGGAAGGGACCTGGGACAGAACCTTCGGTCTTTCGGCTCGCGAGCAAACCACGCAGATCTTCCACTTGCTCAAGGTCGTCGGGCAAGGCCTCCGGGTCAAAGCCGATCCACGAGAAGTTCGCAGGTCGACCTCCAGCGCTATCGAGCGCTACCAGGCCCCTGCAAACCCGCAGGTGGGTCAGGGCGGTTTCGAACGAAGGCGCGGGTCGGAGCTCGCGTACAACGGGCTCGAAAGTTTGGGTTTCCTGCTTCACGGGGTAAGGATGACGGATGCGGACCGGCTTGGCGAGGGTAGGATGGCGCCTGTGCTGCTTCTCGTAGACAATCGTGACTCGTTCACCTTCAACTTGGCTCAATACCTGGCGGAATTGGGCCAGGAGGTAGTTGTGCGGCGGGCGTCAGACCTGGATGTGGGAGCGATCTTACAGATAGGTCCAAAGTTCGTCGTGACCGGCCCGGGGCCCGGACATCCCGAGAATGCCTACCTCAGCCGGGAGTTGCCCTTGGCCTTGCCGAGCGATGTGCCCTTGCTTGGCGTTTGCCTTGGGCACCAGGCCCTGGCGATGGCTTTCGGGGCCAAAATCAAGCGCGGCGATCAGCCCTGGCACGGCCGCATTGGGGGTGTGCAGCATGGTAGCGGCGGCCTGTTTGCGGGGCTTCCTAATCCTGTGGGCATGGGGCGCTACCATTCCTTGGTGGTGGACCCGGTGAGCTTCCCGGAAGTGTTAGAAGTCACAGCCACCACGGGGGACGGGGCCATTCAAGCCCTACGCCACCGTGAGCTTCCACGCTATGGGGTCCAGTTTCACCCCGAATCGATTCTGAGTGAGCATGGGCATCACTTACTGCGCAATTTTCTGGAGCGCCGTTAAGAACGCGCATACGAAATAGGGACGCTATACTGGCGACATGAAAGCCATAGCTTCCCGCACCTGTCTGTCATTGCTGCTCACATCGATCTTGGTTGGAGTCGCAACCCCTCAAGAGGGTGACGCAACCAAGCCTGCCCTTCCCAAGCAAGCCTACGACGCCATCGGGCGTTTCAAAATACCCAGTGGTTTCACCGCTAGTCTTTGGGCGGCGGAGCCTGACCTGGCGAACCCCGTGGCCTTTTGCTTCGATTCTCTTGGTCGCATGTATGTGGCAGAAACCTTTCGACAAGAGACCGAAGGCGTACCCGACAACCGCTCCCACCGCTATTGGTTGGAGGATGATCTGCGCTTGCAAACGGTCGAGCAGCGCGGCGAGATGTACCTCATGCATCACCCGGAGTATGCCACCGAATGGACGGACAAGGAGGATCGCATCAGCATCTTGCAGGACCTGGATGGGGATGGTGTCGTCGACATCAGTGGGGTATTTGCGGGTGGTTTTACGGACTTGCTCGACGGCACTGGAGCCGGTGTTTGGGCCTGGGGTAAGGACGTTTGGTACACATGCATCCCGAACCTTTGGAAGTTGACGGACGAGGACCAGGATGGCGTGGCCGATGCCCGTGAGGTGGTGCACCATGGTTATGGCGTGCGCGTGGCGTTCCGCGGTCACGACATGCACGGTTTGGTATTGGGACCCGATGGCCGGCTGTACTTCTCCATCGGCGACCGTGGTTACAACGTGGTCA
>JAAETM010000363.1 GCA_024228395.1 bacterium
AGATACGAATTTCAGGGCGTTCGTGCTCCGGCTGATTGTTGTGGGCGGCCATTATGCCATCGTAGAGGGCGCGGGCCGCCTTGGCGTACGGTCCCCGTTTTGGCAGGAGCAAGGCCAGTTGTCTGGGTCTGGAGTATTCGGTGGCCACGTGCTGGACCTGGCTTTCCAGTAGTTGGGGCAGGGCCGGATGGCTGGAGAACTCTTCGCGCCATCTCTGCATGGCGGCATGTCCCATGGATGGGTTGTTGCTGTTTATCTTGATCGCCCTGGTCAGTTCGATCCAGCCGCCAAAGACACCTGGCGGATTCGGCCTCAGCAACTCCAGGGCCGAGTCGGTATAGGTGCTCAGGGTGCGAACGATGTTGAGCTGGTTATCCAGACGGGCCATCGGGTCCTGGGTCAGCAGGTCCAGCTCGGTCAGATGACGTGCGCTCTCAAGCATGTTCCCGGTAAGGTGGAACGCCTCGGCACGGTTCTTGTGGTAGCGCCGTAGCAGATGTGACGGCATCCCCCTCTCTGGCGGTTGTTCCAGCAGTTGCAGGGCCTCATCCGGACGATTGCCTTTTGTGGCCACCTCTGCGAGTAGTACGCGGCGTTTCAGGCCAAGTCGTGGCAGGTTGTCGGTGCCGATGAGTTGCAGCAGGCGGAAGGCGGAGGCGTTGTCCTCTATCTGCAGGTAGTTTTCCACCGCCCTGAGCATGGCCTCCTGTTTTACCGGTGGTCTGCTGGTCTTTGCCAGTCGCTCCAGCATGACTGCTGCTTCAGCATTATTACCTTCCGCCTCCAGATCCAGGGCGTGGGAAAA
>JAAETM010000364.1 GCA_024228395.1 bacterium
CGATTCAGTGCTTCATGCTGGACCTTGATCGGAGCGTGACGAGTGGCACGACACCACTGCGAAATCGCACGAAGAGCACGGCGAAGCCGTGACTTCATGGTCTTCCGTTTGATCACGGGCGCGCCACGACGTGACTTGCCCCAGTAGTGTGTGAATCCAAGCAAGTCGATGCTCTGCGGATCGCCGCCCCCATACCAGGGATGACGAAAGTTCAAGAGCTGGGTCTTCTCCGGATGGAGTTCCAGGCCGTATCTAGCAAACCGCTTCGGCAGCACACTGTGTACGCACAGCGCTCAGTCCTCACGTTCGAATGCGATGACAAAGTCATCCGCATATCTCACGAGAAACGCCGCGCCGCGTAACCGAGGTATCACCTCACGGTGAAACCACAGATCAAGCACTTCGTGCAGGTATATGTTTGTCAGCTTGGGTGAGATCACCCCGCCCTGGGGAGTCCCCGACGTGGACCCGAAGTACAGGCCGTCGTCGAGCACACCAGCTTTCAGCCACTTTCCGATCAGGCGCAGCACGACACCGTCCTGCACTCGCTGACGAAGAATCTCGCGCAGCTTGGCGTGATCTAAGCACCCGAAGAAGTCACGAATGTCTGCTTCGAGCACCCAACCACCCCGCATCGACATCAACCCTTCCCGTAGCTCACTCAGCGCACCATGCGTGGACCGCTGTGGTCTGAAGCCATGACTACAAGGCAGGAAGTCCCGCTCGTAGATCGGCTCTAAGACCATCGCGACGCCACGCTGCAGCACCTTGTCCTCATGGGTCGGAATACCGATCGGCCGTGTTCGCCCCTCCCCTTTCGGGATCAGCACACGACGAACAGGTGGGGCTCGATACCGGCCAGACTTCGCGCGGTCGATCAGGCTATGGAGATTACTCTCCAGATCCTTCTCGAAGTCCGCACTGGTTTGACCATCGATGCCCACCGCGCCGTCCTTACGTGAGCGTCGATGAGCGACGCGCAACAGATCGACCGTGATGTGA
>JAAETM010000365.1 GCA_024228395.1 bacterium
ATTGCAGTCTTCGTAGCCAGCTGCGATGCCGAAGATCCTTTGCCTAAGCAGTTCTCCAATAGTGTGCTGGATCTTCCCCGGTTGCCTGGGGTCCACGATTTGGGCGGCCATGGACTCAGTCAATCCGAGTTTCTTGTCGGCTGCCGCCAGCAGAATGACGCCAACATCCGAGGTCAGGGATCCGGAGTCAAACGCCACTGTAACGGGCTTAGAAAATTGGCCTTCGAAGAGGACAGACGGTGGGGTAGACCTTAATATACAGCGTGCTCGTGATTTGCTTGTTTCAAGCGGTTATAACCTGATTCTCGCAGATTGCGGCGCGCTGTTCACGCATCACCTATGGCCTTCGTGAAAAATGCGGGCTAGTGGATTGCCATTGCGAGTCGCAGCTGCCATTTCTTGCCACGACCAAACAGGAGATCTCCCAGTTCCCGCGCAGGATGATTCTGCACATGCTCGGGGTCTCAGACTGCGGAGGAGCGGTGACGGGCTTACCAGTAGCGCCCGCCGCCGTGTTGCCTTCCAGGCACGAAGCTGTCGGCTTCCTCAAGTTAAATGCTCTTTAGCGGCTCAATACCCGGCCTATGCATGCCCCTGTCAACGCTTCGCCCCCACCCTCGCGGGTGACAGCGCATGACTCGGTATCCGTCAGCGACCGGCGGGACTGTACTGCAAGGCCTCAGCACTGCCCTCATCCGGCAGGAAGACCAAATGGTCTGCGCTGATGCGTCCAAGCCCGGATGAATCCGGCTTGTGGTAGTGCTTGCTGGTGGAACAACCCACATAGCTATAGATCAGTTCCCGCGAGCAGTAGGCGCAATGGGCACGCAGTGGGGTGCGGCTCTGCAAGGTGAACATGGGTGTCACATGCCGGGGTTCCGTTCTCGAGATGCAGGCGGGGTTGGGGCAAGGATTTTCGCCCTCCGCAACGGGCCATGACTCCCGGTGCCCCTCCCCCGATGGCGTGCCCATGTCGATCTTGCCCATCAGGGAAGCCAACAGGGCCATGCGAATGGGCACCCCCCGGGCGGCCTGCTTGAAGTAGATGCTGCGTGGATCGTTGTCGATCTCCTCGGAGATCTCATCCCGCCTGGGCAAGGGGTGCATGACGACGGCATCGCGCAGGGAATCCGCAGCCATGGAACTCTTTTGAATGCGCATGTACTGTCCGTAGCCGCCCTCCTGGTTTTCCAAACGCTCGGTTTGCGGACGCGTCATGTAAACCGCATCCACGCTTTGCACTTCCCAATCGCTCAAGTCGGTGAACAGGGACAACTGGTGCGGCTTCTGCGGGGTGAGGTATACCGCATCGCTCTCATTGGCCAAGTCTCCCAAGCGGCGTACGTCCGCACGCACGGGCGCCACGCCAAATTCTTCGCGCACGCGCTGCACCACATACTCCGGCAATTCGAATCCGGGCTGGGGTGTGCAGATGATGTTGGCCCCGAAACGCGCCAAGGCGTACACGAAGGAGTGCACCGTTCGGCTGTATTTCAAGTCGCCGGCCAAGACCACTTCCAGGCCTTCGATTTTGCCCCGCTCCACGTGCAGATTGTAGAGATCGCACAGGGTCTGGGTGGGGTGTTCGTGGGCGCCATCGCCCGCGTTGATCACCGGCACCGGCGAGTACTGGGCCGCCAACCGCGCGGCGCCTTCGCTGGAGTGACGCAAGACGATCACGTCCGCATATCCACCACCCACCACCCGGATCGTATCGGCCAGGGACTCGCCCTTGGCGGAACTCGACGAGCGCATGTCGGCGGCGGTCAACACCCCCCCACCCAAGCGCAGCATGGCGGACTCAAAGGAGAGGCGCGTCCGTGTGGAGGGTTCGAAGAACAAACTCGCGGCGATCATGCCACGGCAGGTGTCTGAAAACTCCCGGGGGGCCGCCGCAAAACGGTCAGCGTGTTCAAAAAGGGTTTGAACCTCTCCTATGGAAAGGTCATCGATCGAAACCAAATGGCGCGGGGCTTGCATCTCGAGGCTGTTCGGGACAGGCGACCGGGGACGCTTGAGGATAAGCTTCCCCACCTTGAAACGATACGGGGGCCCCCATTTTCCTTGGCTGGATCCCCGATCGATTGCCCCGGGCCCCGCCCTCTGGAGGTCAGGGTGGATCGCTCAGCCCGAGGGCGAGGCCAATGCAGCGGCGATCAGGCTGCGCGCCCCTGCGGGATCCTCCATGGAAGCGGCACGCTGCACAAGATCCCGCTGTCCCATGGTGCAAGGAACCGCCCAAGAGAAGTCCCAAGCGGGTCCGGTATCCAGGATTTCCCCCAGCAAGCGCCCCACGTGCTGGCTCGCACCCAGGGGGTCGTGCAAGGCGTCGATTACGGAATCCGGAGCCCCAGCCCGATCCCCGTGGGTGATGAGCTTGTGGGTCCGCTCAGGCACTTCCACCGCATCCCCAAAGGGTACCAGGTGAAAAACCACCTCCGCTTGATCCGCCAACCGCTGGCCAAGATCCTGACCGCGACCCTCCAAACTGCCCGCACCCACAGGTCGCAGACCTGCGGTATCCACCAACTCCACCGGCCAACCCGCCAAGCAAGTGGCCTCCAAGATAGGGTCGCGAGTCGTGCCCGCTTCCTCGCTGGTGACCACCCGGGTATGTCCCACGAGGGCATTGAAGAGCGTGGACTTGCCCGCATTGGGGGGGCCCTGCAAGGCGACACGGGTGGGGTGCAACCAACGCTTGGCCCTGGTCCCCTTTTCACAGAGGTCTGCAAGCCCAGAGCCCAACCCCCCGTCGGAAAGCTCCATGAGGCGCTGTAATTCCGAACGCAACAGCCCTTCGGATTGGCCAAGTGCAATGCGCGCCCCGACCTCACTGGGTGCGCTGGACATGGCCTGCCAGCAGGCCTCTTCAAGGGCAAGCTGCGCCCCATCCAAGGCTGCGAGACCCGCGCCCAGGATCTCCATGATCTCTTGTACCAAGGGCACGCTGCCATGCACGTGCAGCTCGACCCGATCCGCTGTTCGACCGCAGATGAGCGCTTCATCCAAGCGCTCTTCCCCCACACACAAGTGCGCCAGTCGCAGCTCTCCCGGGGTCGGACACGAAACGCCCACGCGCCCCAGGACCCGCGTCAGATCCGGGCCATGCAACTCGATCACGGCCACGCCCGCGGGTCCGGCGGGCGTGAGCACCGTCACTTCCAAACGGGGTTGGCCCATCACGAACTCCCTTCCCAAACCGCAAGCCACAAACCCATGGGCACCATGTGCGGCTCGCGGTACACCGTACAAAAACGGCGACGGAATATGGGCTCCAAAAAATCGCCCGCGCCGCCCGTCAAAACGACCGGAGGCTGTTCGAGGCCAGCCTCTTCAGCGATGCGCTCCACCAAATGCAGGGCGGCCCCTTCAAAGCCAACGACCACCCCAGAAGCCAGGGCTTCTTGTGTCTCGCGACCCAGGGCGTGCGCACCGGGACAGGTTTGGATCGTGTGCAACTGCGCGCCACCAGCTCCCAGGGCCTTGGCCAGCATGGAGGGTCCAGGGGCGATGGCTCCGCCCAAGAATGCGGCCTGACCTGGTATTTTGCTCTGCACCACCGCATCCACGGTGAGGGCCGTGCCCGCATCCACCACGATTGCGGGTGTCGAGTCCACGCGCCAGAAAGCGCCCCGGGCCGCGTACAATCGATCCAAACCCACGGTTTCCGTGTGGCGCACGCGCAGTTCCAAACCCGATTCGGGATTCACAACAACCGGCGGGAAACCAGGGCGCTGAAGAGCCGTCAGCAGACTGTCGCACGTGGTTGATTCGGCAACCGAGGAAACAGCAATGCCGTTCGGGCGAATGTCCTTTCCATCCAGGAAACGACGGATCGGGTCCCAGCTTTCCCCACGTTTGTGGGTGATCTCGACCAGGGGTTCAAATTCCGGGGACGGGTCGGAGGGTGTGCCCCAAACCAACCCCGCCTTCAAGCAACTGTTGCCCAGGTCACACAAGAGCCAGACCTTGGAGCCAGACTCCAACCTATTGGGCTCCTGCATGCCTGGCTTCTCCGATCAGCGATCGGGGCTCCGGTAGGTCATAGTTGCAGTGCGCCCGAGGCGCTCCACAATCACGGTCCAAACCGTGTAGGTCTCCTGGTTGTCCTTGGCCCACTGGATCGCCTCTTGTTGCGAATTCACGGGGTGGCCGTTGATGCTAATGACCACGTCGCGGGTTTCCAGGCCATGGCGCGCAGCGATCGATCCTTCGCGCACATGGGAGACCTCGATGCCAGCGGGTTGGCCGTTGGCGTCCCGGTGGGTCTTGGTGCGCACGTCGTTGGTCAGGATCGACTGGTAGTTGTTGCCGAACTCTTCGGCGTCCTTCAATCCAAGCTGATACGTGGTGGGATTGATCTTGATCGTGTCCTGGGGACGGGTGTCCGGCGGAGCTCCACCGATGACAAGTTCCTCCCACTCCTGTTCCAAAGCTTTGCCATCGGGGGGGATCACGTGGATCAAGCCATTGTTGAGTTCGCCAGGGAAGAAGGTCTCGTTGTCGCGCCCCTCCTTGGAGAAGCTGAACTCTATGGACTCGGCCGTAATGCCCACGACCGCGATGCCGTTGTGCGGGCTGGGTAGCGTGTCGGCCACGCGCAATTCCACCGTTTCATGCTGGGCGAGTACGCCGAAATAACGCACCAGGACACGACTGCCCCCGGCATCGCCGGTGTCCACTTGGAAGTAGATGACCTCAAGGATGTCCTTGATCTCGATCTGGGGGGCTTCCTTGGGCACCCCAGGCGGCGGCGGCGGGGGCGGCGGCGGAGCCAACTTGCCTGTCCAATTGAAATCCACGTAGTTGGGCACCACCGACTTGGTGTAATTCAACCGGTACCCCTTGTTGACCGTGACCACCTCCCCACCACCGAGTGCAGCCTTAGCGCGGGCATTGCCCTCCGTATCCTCCTCAGAATAGGGTTTGGGCGTTTCTTGCAGGTACTTGATGTTCTTGTACCCGTACGCTCCCAAGCCTCCGGTGAGGGCCAAGGATGCGGTCCAGGCAAAGATATTGATTGATGAGACACTCATAGCGTTTTGGCATCCTAGCGCTTCGGGGAGCCTGCGGCGAGCACGGAAACACTGGCTCGACGCCAGGAAATGCCCTCGGGAACCCCCAAAGACCATTTCTAGGTCCAAATACGCCCCGCCCGGGGGATTCTTCCCACCGGGCAGGGTGTTTTTGTGGGGGTGACAAACCGTTACTTGAGTCCCTTGGGGAAGTCGTCATTGGCCCGCTTGGGCCTGCTGAGGGTCGGCGCGGGTTTGGCCGCATTCGCTGGCCCGGCGGTGGGCGAGGCGGGAGAAGGCACTTGGGCAGCGGGCCACTGTCCCCCAGTCCCCAGCATGGTCGCACTTTCCTTGCCGCGTTCGTTGCCCCCTGAAATGCCTCGTAATGCGAGCAGCAGCTCCTCGGGCCGATCCGAAGTGGCTAGGGCCCTGTCCAATTCGACAATCCCGTTCTGCACCATGTGCAGCAGGCACTGGTTGAAGGAGATCAAGCCTTTTTCAGAACCGGTCTCAATGACCCGAGCCAACTCCGACGTGTTGCCTTCGGCAATCAGCTGCTTCACGTGGGGGGTCGGAACCATCATCTCAAATGCCGGGCGCAACCCGCCCGACACGTCCTGGATCAGACGCTGACTGAGCACCCCGCCCAGCGTGTCCGCCATGCGCTGACGGATCTGCGCGTGGCGCTCCGCGGGAAAGAACCCGAGAATACGCTCGATAGTCTGGGCAGCATTGACGGTGTGCATGGTGCACAAGACCATGTGGCCAGTCTCGGTGGCTTCCAAAGCGGCCACGACGGTCTCCGCATCGCGCGCTTCGCCGATGAGGATCACATCGGGGCTTTGCCGCAGGGCGTGCTTGAGGCCCTCGCTGAATGTGGACGTATCGGTCCCCACCTCGCGCTGACTGATGACGCAGCGATCCTCCTTGAAGATGAGTTCTACGGGATCTTCCAGGGTAATCACATGTCGTTCCGCATTACGATTTATGTGCTGAATCATGCCCGCCAAGGTGGTCGACTTACCGGAACCCGCCACACCGGTCACGAAGATCAAACCACGTTTTTTCAGGGCGAGTTCCTCCAGTTGTTGCTGGGGCAGATGCAGGTTTGCCAACTCGGGGGCTTCCTCATTGATGCGCCGAATGACGATGGCAGGCTCCCCCATCTGCTTGTAGGCATTGATTCGGAAACGGCCCAAACCATCGAGCTGAATGCCCGCATCGGCTGACCCCGTGTCGCGCCAAGTTTGCATGCGCTTGTCACCCAAAATTCCCGCCAGAATTTCCTGCATGGGCCCTGGCGCCGGAACCTGGCCCGGCAAAAATGTGATGCGCCCGTTCACACGCAGGGAGGGCTTGCCACCCGAGCGCAAAATTAGGTCTGAGGCTCCCGACTTCACCATGTCAGCCAACCAGGACTCCACCTGGTGGCGCGGGGACAGACCGGTTGGGTTCTGCTGCCCATGGGCCCTGGCCATGGCCTCCAACTGCGGGTCCACAGGAGCGGGGTTTAGGATCTGGGCGGCGGTGGACTCCGCATCTGAAATCAGAGACTCCACTGAATCGAGATCCAAGGAGCCGCCGCTGGATTCGGAAATATTGGACTTTACGTCTGCGAAGCTGAACTCTTCGTCGGAAATGTGGGCCGAAGCGCTGGGTCGCGATTCGTTGCTTGAGGGGTCTTGGTGCATAAATCTAGCCTGTGGGGAATTCCGACCATCGACACCCCCACCTGCCCCCACATCGACCCGAGGGGCCATGCAACTTTATCCCCACAGGTCCCAATCAAGTCATTCAGATTGAGACACAGCCTCTGGTTGGCACCAGAAACCGCCCGGGTTACCAGACTTCTTCGCCGTCCACCATGGCCAGAGCACTGCCTAACACTTCGTTCAATCCCAATCCCAGCACGCTAGATATGGGCAGAATTTCCTGGCCTGCGGCCTCCACGGCCAGTTTCAGTTCCTGAAGGCGCTCTTCGGACTCTTCTTCCTCGAAGTGTTTTGTGGCCACGACGACACGACCCCGGGAGTGTAGGTCTGGTGATGCAGTCAATAGTTCATCCTCCAACGCCTTCCATGCTTCCACCGGATCACGGTCCGCCATGGTAGAGACGTCCACCAGGTGCAGCAACACCTTGCAGCGTTCCACATGCTTGAGGAAACGGTGCCCAAGCCCATGGCCCTCCGAAGCCCCCTCGATCAAGCCGGGCAGGTCAGCGATCACCAATGTCCGATAATCGGGCAGAGCCGCAATCCCGACCTGGGGCACGAGCGTGGTGAATGGATAATCCGCGATCTTGGGCTTGGCCTGGGTCACGCAGGACAGGAAGGTGGATTTGCCAGCGTTGGGGAATCCGAGCAGGCCCACCTGAGCGAACAGTTTGAGCTCAAGCTTGATGCGGCGCTGCTCTCCCACGAGCCCCTTGGTTGCCTTACGCGGAACCTGAATCACGGCGCTTGCGAAGCGCGGGTTGCCCCTGCCACCACGGCCGCCTTTGGCCACCACGAGTTCCATGCCCTCTTTGGAAAGGTCACGCAGCAGGTTGCCGTGTTGCGCTTCAAAGATCTGGGTTCCGACGGGAACTTCTAAGACCACATCCTTGCCGCGGGCGCCGGTGCGCTTGCGCGGGCCGCCGGGTGTTCCACCCTTGGCCGCATAGCGAAACTGACGCCCTACCCTCAGTAACGAAGTGATCTGACTATTGGCAACGAGGATTACATTGCCACCAGCTCCACCATCTCCCCCATCGGGACCACCCTCGGATACGTACTTCTCCCTCCGGAAAGAGATCAGTCCGTCACCGCCCTTGCCGGCAATGACTTCGATGGTGGCTTCGTCACGAAACATGGGAGGTGTACCTTCTACTGGTTGGATATGCGCCGTGGCCCGAAACCTGCGCCGCAGCTCAGATTGCGGGCCACGGCATTGCGTGATCCAACGGGAGACCCAGTGAACCGGGAGCGCTTTACTTGGCGATCGGGTCCACGTGAACGCGACGACCGGTCTGGAAACGAACAGTTCCTTCGATGAGTGAGAACAGGGTGTAGTCCTTGCCTATGCCAACGTTCTTGCCCTGCTTGAAACGGGTACCGCACTGGCGAACCAGGATGGTGCCTGCGGTGACGGACTGGCCGCCGTAGCGCTTTACGCCGCGGAACTGGGGGTTGGAATCACGACCGTTGCGGGTGGAACCTTGACCTTTCTTATGTGCCATAGCTGTTTACCTCTGTGTTGCTTGGGTGGAGCCTGGAACTAGGCGTTGATGTCCGTGATGCGGACGGAGGTGTAGGACTGGCGGTGGCCTGTCTTACGGCGAACGTTCTTGCGACGCTTGAAGCGGAAGACAACGATCTTCTTACCGCGGGTGGTGCCGAGCACTTCACCTTTGACTGTCGCGCCGGCGACTTGGGGCTTGCCCACTTGGGTCTTGCCGTCTGCGGCAACCAAGAGAACATTGTCGAAGACGACTTCGCTACCGGGAGCGGCGTCCATGAGGTCGCAGGTAATCTCGTCGCCAACGCGGACGGTGAGCTGCTGATTTCTATCTGATACGATTGCGTACAAGGGATTGTTCCTTGCTGTCCTGCGGTGGATAACCTCCCGCAGGCGCCTTAAGGCGGGTCAATACGGTTTGTAAGGGGCGAAAGCATACTAGGCGCCACCCCGGCTGCAAACCCCCGGCAGCATTGATTCCCCACTTTTTTTGGGCCCGGAATCGACCGCCCAGGGCCCTTGACGGGACAGACCCGCGGTCTCCCGCGGGTCTGTGGACCTCAGCGCTGCCGATTACCGCTTGCGGCGGCCTCCAGGGCGCACCTCCCGGCCGTCGACGCGCAGGTAGCGCAGCACGCTGTCCTCGGCCTGGTCGGGCACGGAGGTGAACTGGATTTCGCGCTCAAAGCGGTGTTCCAGGGCCCGGGTGTAGTCGCTCAAGTTCTCCTTGAGATAGGTGACCACCTCAGGATGGGCGCGAACCTCGACCCGGCTGAAGCCTTTCTGGGTCAGGGCAGAGCCCAAACGCCGCAGAATGGCCTGGGCGCGGGACTGCACGGTACGGATGCGACCTGTGCCGCGGCACCTAGGGCAGGCTTGGAATACTTTCTTGTGGGTTCCGGGGCCCAGACGCTGGCGGGTCAGTTCGAGCAGTCCAAATTGCCCGATACGCCCCACCTTGCTACGAGCCCGGTCCATAACCAGCTCGGCTCGCAGAGCACGCTCCACGGCCCTGTTCGAGGAGGATTTCATCATATCGATGAAGTCACAGACGATGATGCCACCCAGGTCGCGCAAACGAATCTGAAGGGCGATCTCGGGTACAGCTTCCAGGTTGGTCTTGAGAGCCACCTCTTCGAAGTCGAACGAATTGGTCCGCGTGCGACCGGAGTTCACGTCGATCGCCACCAAGGCTTCCGCTTGGTCGAAGACGATGGAGCCACCCGACGGCAGGTCCACGCTGCGATTGAAGATCTGCTCGAAATCCTGTTCGATACCGAAGTCGTGGAAAATCGGGCGTTGCCCCTCATAGCGCTTGATGCGCTCCACGTGCTCGGGCATGAGGCGCTCGGCGAACTCCACCATGCTCTCGTGGACAGCAAAGTCATCGACTACAACTTCCTTGGTTTCCTTGTTGAACAGGTCGCGCAGGGTGCGCGTGGCCACGTCGGACTCCTGGTACAGGGGAGTGGGCCCACGGCCTTGGCGCAGTTTGCTCTCGAAAGTTTTCCACACACCGAGCAGGTAGTCCAAGTCACGCTTGAGATCGCGCTTGAGTTTGCCAACACCTGCGGTGCGCACGATCACGCCCATTTCCTCGGGCGCGTTCAGTTGGGTGAGTATGCGCTTGAGGCGACGCCGTTCATTGTCGTCTGGAATCTTGCGACTCACCCCGGTACGTGCCATGGACGGCATAAGCACCAGATAGCGGCCAGGAATAGAGATATAGGTGGTGAGGGTGGGCCCCTTGTCGCCGATGGCGTCCTTGGTGATCTGTACAACCACCTGGTCCCCCACCTTCAAAAGGTCTGAAATGGGAAGTCGCTGGCGTGTGCGCCAACCGCCTCCACCACCACGCTTGCGGCCCCTCTTCGATGACTTGGCCTTCTTCTTCGAGCCGCCCTTGGCATCATCTTCGTCGTCCTGGTGGTCATCATCATCGTCCACATCAGGATGGCCTTCTTCATCCTCCATCCGCGTGGTGATCAGCTTCTCCAAGGTGAAGTCGTTTTCTCCGTAAACGGGGAGCACGTCGGAGGTGTGCAGAAAGCCATTGCGGCCCTGGCCGAAGTCAACAAACGCGGCGCCAATGGCGGGCTCCAGGTTTACGACCTTGCCACGATAGATATCATTGACTAGGTTCTTCTGGCTTTCTGCGGTCATCAAGAGGTCGTCGATCCGACCTTCCTTTCCCACCACGACCACGCGACGCTCCTCGGGATCGGTGGAATTGACCAGGATGGTCTTCGTGCGCAAGGCCTCCGCCTCGGCGGCGAGTTCCTCGTCTGTTTTGCCGGAGGTTGACTTGCGAGAACGTTTGCGAGTGGCCTTCTTGCGGATCTTCGGAGCGTCCTCCCCATCGCGGTCGCGATCATCCTCATGCTCATCGGAGGGGGAGCGGCGGGTGCGGGTCGCTTTCTTAGAAGCTTTCTTTTTGGAAGCTCTCTTTTTGGAAGCTTTTTTCTTGCTGGCCCTTTTCTTTGTACGGGATCGGCCCGTGCCACGGTCCTCGTCCTCGTAGCGATCATCGCGATCGTAGTCGTCGCGATCTCGATCTCGGTCATCGTCGCGAGAACTAGAAGAACTCCCGCGGGAACGTGTGCGGGTGACCTTTTTACGGGGAGCACGGCCACGGTCATCGCGATCGCGGTCATGATCGTCGTCGTCGCGGCTGCTGCGTGAGCGCGTTCTGGACCGACCCCGATCCCCGTCGCTGCGACCTCGCCCACGGTCCTCATCGCGATCCCGTCCACGGGCACTGTTACGGTCACTGTCACTGTCATCACGATCGTAATCGTCCCGTCCGTCGTAGTCATCCCGGGGGCGATCCTCGCTGCGCGCGGGGCTGCGGCGCCTGGGCGCACGTTTGCGGGTGGCCGTCTTAGGTTCGCGATCACGGTCATCCGATTCAGACCTGCGACCATCATCGCGGTCGTCCTCGTCACGTGCACGGCTTCGAGAAGTCGTACGCTTGCGAGTGGCTTTCTTCGGTGCGCGCTCCTCCGAGTCGGATCTACGATCGTCATCGTGGTCGCCTTCGTCGCGGGTGCGGCTACGGGTGGTCGCACGCTTGCGGGCAGGTGCCTTTTTCGCGCGGGTCTTGCGCTTCGGAGCAGCTTTACCCTCCTCCTCAGGCTCGGACTCGCGTGACCGCGGTGCCTCCTGAAGTTCATCCTCAGGCTTGCGATCTGTCGTCTTGCGACGGCCACCGCGGGTGCCACGCTTTTTGCGCGGCACCTTCGTGGCACGGGCCTTGGATGTTCGTCCGCCGGATGATTTCGAATCCACCTTCAAGCCTGCGCCGAAGGAGTTTGAAGAATCCGAGTTGCCTTGGGCCGAAGCCCCCTGATTTCCGGAGCTCGAGGCGTCCGGAGTTTGGTGTTCGCTCATTGTCAGAATTCAACCCACAAAGACCGGGCGCTGGATCGAAGACCGTCCCCCCTTGAGGGGGCACCCCCTCGGGCCAGGCCTCGCAGGGATACAGGACAATCCCGAGGGCTCCGCGCTGGGGCCGGGGGGACAAAATCGGGTTGCCAAAGGCGGCCTGGGGCCGCAATTGTGGGTCTCGGCCCCTGTTGGGGCCCTTGTACTATTGGAATTCCCGGGCCCGGTGCTGGCCGGAAATGTCCGGGGCTGGGCTGGGGAGGAATATCTATGCGCTATGGCGAGCGTATTCCGGGCTCGGACTCTGGGCCCATATGCCTATGCTGCCTACTCTAGGCTCTGGATTCGATCCCCTACCGAGGTTTCTTACAAATGTGCCCCGAATCAGGGGATCCGGACCACCCCGGGGCCAATTCGGGGGTACTTTGACACTTTCTGGCTCTACAGGCTTTGCCCCCATCAGGGCCGCCGCCCGCAGGCAGGTCCTCCACACCCCCGTGCATGAACCAGCGGATTGACGCCTAACGAACCGGGGCGGGTGAGCGATTGCTCACCCGCCCCGGAATGAATTGCTGAGTGCCTGACTCGCACCACCTCGTGCATCCGAACCGTCGCCTCCCAGCAAACCGTCCCAAGCATGGGGTGGATCCGTGCCCGGCTCCGCCCATCACTCACCCTCGACGAGCGAAGGATCCAGCATGGCTTCGATCTCATCGCGCAGGCTCGAGCGACGACGCATCAGCTCCTGCTGCAAGATGTACTCCGTGTCCTCGGCGCTGTGCACCATGGTCGGGGTCAGGAAGATCAGCAAGCTACGCTTCTCGTCGGTGCGAGACCGGTGCTTGAACATGTTGCCCAGCACGGGAATCTTGGACAGGTACGGAACGCGGGTGACCGTTTCGTTCTGAACGTCGCTGGTCAAACCACCGATCATTCCAGTCTGTCCGCTCTCCAGCATCATCTGGGTCATCAACGTCGAAGAACGGGTGCGGGGCAAGGCGATGGTGCCTTCGCTTCCGGCTGCACCGACGGTAAAGATGTCAAAGCCAGCGGGGGCCAGGGCGCTATTCGCACTGCTACCGGACAGGCTGGTTTGCTTGGGGATCACATCCATCATGACCTTCTTGGTTCCGGGAACTACGTTGGGCCTGATCATCAGCTGGAAACCAACTTCAACCGGTGAGGAGCTAGCCTCTGCCACGCTCAAGGAAAGTCCACCGGACTGACCTTGCTCGGTCTTGGCTTCAGCATAGCGAACGGTTTCGCCTACAAAGATGGTCGCCGGGCGGCCGTCCATGGTGACAAGCGTCGGGGCCTGAACAACCTCGGAGCGCACATCCTGCTGGAGCAGGCGCAAGGTGGCCTGAACCTGAGTGAAAGACAGAGCACCGAAGATCGTGCTCGGGGAGATGATGTCGGAGCTGGACAGGGCGGGATCGGCAAAGGGACCGAAACCAGACTGGTCCGCAATGAAACCATCCTCAAAACCACCGTCACCGATGCTGAAGGGAAGCTCGATCGGGATCTGACCACCGCTGACGGAAATCTGGGGACCACTGTCGCCGTAGTTCACGCCGAGGTTCAACACGTCGGTGTTGCTGGTGGTCACGAACTTCACGTCGACGAAGACCTGGGTGGGTTCCACGTCCAGGCGACGCAGGATGTCCTGGATACTCTCGTGGACCTGGGTCGTATCGTGAACGATGATCACGTTCTGATCTTCCATATAATCCAACTGGCCTTCACCACTCAGGCTCTTCTTGAGGGCATCCAGCACGGTGAAATGTTCGGCGGCAGGGCCCGTGGGAGCTTTGTGACTACCTTCCACAAACTCGGACTTGATGATCGGCACGTACACACCGCGGGGGCGGATGTAGCGCAACTGGTAGGTGCGAGTTTCTTTCTGACGTTCGAGGCTGGCAGGGTCCACCACGCGCAGGATGCCACGGCGGGCTTCCACAACCACGTAGCCACGGGCCAGGCAAACCTCTTCCAAAGCATCGCGCCACGGGACGTTTTGCAGGCGTACACGCAGGGTGCCGGTGACTTCCGGTCCCACCACGATATTCGCACCCGAAGAGGTGGCGATGGTGGTGATAATGTCGTTGATGTCGGCATCCAGGAAATCGAAGTGCACGCGCACGGGGTCCGTCACGGTGAGCACTCCGCTGCGGTCCTCGGTCACGACACAGCTCGCCATGCGGGTGGCGTACTCGAGGGCGTCACGCCAGTCCACATCGGTGATCTGCAGGTCCTTGACGATCTTGTCGCCTCCCTCCAGAAGTACAATGTTGGCACCGGAACGGTCCCGGATATACTGAACGACTTGAGCCAGATTCTGCTCAACCACATTCAGGTTGATGCGAGCATCCATACTCGGGACTTGAGCCGACACATCGGGTGTGGCGAAGGCGAAGGCGACGAGCGCCAGTACAACAGTTTTGAGGTTTTTCACAGTGATTCCACCCCCTTTCGGGGACTTGTGACGATGGTTTTAGGGGGATTAGAAGGAACGGGTCAGGACAACGCCCCGGAAGGCAAAGTCCACCTCGAAGGGACGGATTGCGATGATTTCAACCCCGGGCTGGAGCATGTCTCCGACCTTCAGGGTCTTTCCATTGAGCAACACGGCGGGGGCATGGCCCTCGATGAGTGCTTGACCGGAGAAGCTGATTTCGATCGCTTCGAATTCACGAAGGATGTCAGCTTCTTCTGCCAGGAGCTTCAGAAGCTCGGCGAGCTCCATGCGAACCGGATCACCTTGGACCAATTCCAGGCCCGCCTTGATCGAGTTGTAGTCCTGCAAGGCCAGAGAGAACTCTCCGGACTCGATGTTCTTGCGCATGTGGTGTACCACTTGATCCAGTTCTTCCTTGAGAGGTCCTTGGATGTTGTTGGTATCGTCCAGGGCTCCGTGCAAGGCTTGCAGAGGGTCTCGGACTTCAATCTGGAGGCGCTTTGCGGCCAGCGGATAGGTGACTAGACCTTCGTTGTCGATGCGGCGCAATTCCTCATCGATGTTGGCCATCGTTTCGATCACACCGCGCTTCTCCATCATGCGCTCCAGAATATTCTCAGCGTCTTGCACGCGTTCCCATTGACCGGTGGCAGATTTGAGCATGATTGCGAGCTCATCAACCTTGGCCTTTTGATCCACGATGGTCAAACCGCTGGGGTTTTCCTCCACAGAAACGCGGGGGTCGACCCAGGGGTCGCGACGACCGCGGGCACCACGGTACTGGAACGTGTGCAAACGCAGGGCCTGACGGCGACGGTTGATCTCCCCCATCAGGAGATCTCGCTTGCGATCGTAGTTGTCGATCGCAACGACCTTGGCCTTGGTCTTGGGTTGGTAGACATATGTCTCCACTTCCATTTTGATCTTGTGCTGGGCAAAACCCATTTCTTCCATGTCCTCGCGCGAACAGGCGGTCAACCGGTAGTTGGGCACCGCCATAAACCGCGAGTGGGTTTCAATGTGGTTCAGGAAGTCCATGAATTGGAAGGTGTCGCCGGTCATCTCCAGGGTGTAACTGAAGCGATAGAAATCCGACTGGGACTTCTTGTCCTGGCGACTGGTCTGGTCCTTGAAGGAATCAGGGTCCACACCGGCTTCCCGGGAATAGTTGTAGAAGTTCTTGATCAGGTTGCTGGCACCGTCGGTGGTCGGGAGGATTTCCTCGAACACAACGGCAAGCTCACGCAGGACGATGACGTCCTTGACCAAGCTCGGGGTTTCCGCGATTGTCTGACGAGCGGTCTTGATATTCTGGGTCAAGCGATCGACGGCCGCACGGCGTTCCGCGATGTGCTCTTGCTGCGTTACGATTGCGTAGGACAGGCCAGATACCAGGAGGACAAAGATGCCGCCCAGTATGGTCCAAAATTTGCGGTCAATCATTTGGATTCCTCCTCCTTGTCACGCAGGGCGAGACGCTCGTCGGGGCTGCGCAGGGTGAGTTTCAAGGGGAATTCCCAGTTGACTGCGGGGATGAGGTCCTCGTCGGTATCGTCCTTGCGACCATTGGGACGGTTCAAGGTATCGAAGTCGTCAATGAACATGGACAGGTCTTTGTCGACCACATCATCCAGGAAGTGCGCCATGCGGTCCCATTCATCCGAACCGGAGTGCCCATTGGCTTCAAAAGAACCGAAGCTCTTGGAGGCTCGACCACGGCGCGGACGCAGGATCTGGGCACTGACGTCGTCGAACCAAACAAAGTGATCCACATCGTTTCCGGCGTTGACCACGTCGATCATCTGATCCATCTTTCGAGTCCAAAGAACCCGGTTCTTGGTGATGTCGCTCAGGGTATTCTCGCGAGAGCTGAACAGCTTGATCTCGGTCGCCAGGGCGTCGTGATAAGCCACCTGAGGTTTCAAGCTATCCATGTCGAGCTGGTGCCCGGAGTGGCGGCCTTCAACTTCGTTGGCAACAGCGAAGTGCAAGTGACCCAGGAAAGCAAGCAGGCAAGTGTTGACCGCCACAACTACCGCAACTGCGGCCAGTCTCTTGGCCGGCATGCGCGTGCGCTTGCGGTACTCGTCGGGAAGTAGGTTGATACGGATCATGTTATTGAACTCTCGATGCTAGGCCGACTGCGACCACCAAGGACGGGGCCCAAGCTTCCAGCTCTTCCACATCGACGCGGTTCACGTCGACCCGGAGAGCTTCCAAGGGATTCCAATTGCGCGTCGGACGAGCCGTCGCTTGTTCGATGTACTGCGCCACGCCGGGGGTCAAAATGCCCCCGCCCGACAGCAGGGTTTCTTCGACCTGAACGCCTTCATGATGCTCCACGTAATCGACGGAGAGGGCCAGTTCGCTGGCCAGCTCCTCGAGCACGGGCTGCACCGCCAGAGCAACTTCGGTCTTGTGGCCGTCGGCTGCGCGTTTGATGGCCTCGGCTTCGAAACCTTCCACGCCCAGGCGTCGGACAATGGCTTGCGTCATGTCCGCGCCGCCAATGTTGATCTCACGGCTGAAGCAACTTTCGCCGCCGACAAGTACATTGACGGATGAGCGGGTAGCTCCCACATCCACCAACGCTATCGCGCTGACAGTGCCATCCTCGGACTGGGATTCCATGGGCAAACCACAGAGTTCCCAAGCATTGGCCACAGCGAAGAGATCCAGATCGATCGCGATGGGCGTGAGGCCCTGGCCCTTGACCATGGCCGCACGCTCTTCCAAGGCCTCCTTGCGGCAAGCTGCCAGGAGCACCGTCATGGTGTCGTCCTCGACAGTTTCACCATTTTCGTTGACCTTTGCGTGGACCCTGCCTCGCAATGCTTGGCAATCCATGACCACGTCTTCCAGATCGAACGGCAAGTACTTGTCCGTTTCGAACTTGATGGCCTGCTCCAGTTCGTCATCGCTCATGCGCAACATGGGGATGTAGCGCACAACCGTTGATTCGCCAGAAACACCAGTGACCACGCGCTTTGCGCGAAAGTGGCCCTCATTGAAGACTTGCTGGATAGCCTCCCTTGCGCTGCCGCCAGGAGGAATTTCGGCTCGGGCGAACCCGGTCACCACAGGTTCTGCTCCATCCATTGTCAGCTCGATGGCCTTTACCACTGAGCTGCCAAGATCGAGTCCGACTATGCTTTTTTTTCTTCCGATCACTTTCCGTGCTCGCCGTATGGGACATTCGGTTGTACACCCAGGGGATTCCAGGAACCCCGACAACCCTCACGGCGCCCATCGGCAAAATCGGTGGATCGGTTTAGGACATTTCTTGGAATCCAGAGGCCACCAGACTGCTGATCTCTTCCAAAAGGCGCTCGCCATCCTGACCTTGGATTCGAAAGCGCAATTGGTCACCTTGCGCAGCGGACAATGTCATCAGCGATAGAATGCTCTTTCCATCCACTTGTCGGTTATGACAGGCCACAAACAAGGAACTTTCAAAGCCAGAGGCCAGGGCCGCGATCGCATGGCAGGGGCGCGCATGCAGGCCCGTTTCATTCACGATGGGCAGCTCCACTTCTAGCAGAGGGTATTCCGAATCGCAGGACACTTGGGCGGGCCTTGGGTCAGCTCGTCTTCAGGGGCGACTTCTCTTTTAGAAGCTCGATCAGGTCGCTGCGCTTGCCAGCACGGCGGGCAAAGGCCCTGAAATCGGCATCCCGACCCAGACTGGCAATCCAGCGCATCATGTTGATGTGATCGTCCGGATCGTGTCCGGGGGCGGACAATTCAGGCCTCAATATCGCAAAAACCAAGTATACTGGCGCCCCGTCCACGGCATTCCAATCCAGGCCTTCCTTGTGGATGGAAAGACTGCAGAGAGGCGTATCCAGGCCCGCCAGAGACACATGGGAGATGGCCACATTCATGCCAACGCCGGTGGTTGCCCTGGCTTCTCGGGCGTGCAGGACCCTTACCGCCTCCGCGCACAAGCCAGGGTCGAGCGCCTTGCCCTTGACCATATTATTTGCGATTTCTTCTAGCGCGGTGGTCTTGTCGGAGGCCCTGAGGCCCACACTGCAAACACCCGCGCGAAAACGCTTGTACCAATCAACTGTCGTAGCCCTTGCCATAGTGGCCAAAGCTTACCAAACAGTGATGCGCTCGGGAACCTACCGGCGCCGCAAGCTACTTGTGGAATAAGGCGGCAGGGCAAAATAGTGGCTTTACAGGCCCCTGGGCACCCCAAGGGCCAAAAATCCAACCTATCGACGATCGGAACGTTTGTCGTGGATCTTACGAAGCTGACAGGTCAAACGGTCGATGGCCTCGTCGAGAGCCCCCATGAGGGTCGAAGTGCTGGCCTTTGCCACCAGGGTCCCCGCTCCTCCCACGCCTGCCACGAGCTCCACCATGTGCACCTCGTGGGTCAGATCCAGCCGAGCGGTCAATGAGTCCAAGCGATTTCCAAACAGTTGCATCGCGTCCAGTCGACTCTCGACATAGCCACGCGTTTCTTTGGGGACATCCTGATGCATGATGGAGATCTGCTTGTTCATTGCGGTTCCTTGTGTTGTAGCGGGCACCTGGAGAGAGGGCCCTGGAATTGAATCCCCGAGGAGGGGATCCGCTCGGATTGAGTTGTCAGTTCTTTCGACTTCACGGCCTAGGAAACTTCAATCCCAAGCGCTCGTCGGTACTCCAATCTGCACCCGCCCCCCCCATTTCGTCAAGGCGTCTCTTCCCGTCGCAACGGCATGCTCCCGCAGGAGGCACTGCAGCCAGCCAACGCCTTGATTTGGGGCACTCCAAGGTCCACAACACTGCCCGAGCGTGCTCAATACTGAAAGGCTCCAGGTACTCCACCAGCGCCCCGGTCACGTCCAGCAAACACCGGTTCATCATACAGGACCCGCAACAGGTAAAGCCCTTCCGCCGGCGCCGTGACCCCTGCATCCTCACGAACGGTGCTCTTCAAAGCCAAGTCCACCTGCTGCGGCTTCAAACGCCCGCGCCCCACATCAAGCAGCGTGCCCGCGATAGTACGTACCATATTGTACAGGAAACCATTGCCCTGCACGATGAACCCCACGCGCTCCGTGCGCGCAAGGATACGAACGCTGTGGATCGTACGAACGGTCGTGGGACGAACGGAACCCGCATTGCTGAAGGCCTTAAAATCATGCTCCCCCACCAAGCGCGCGGCCGCATCGCGCATGGGCGCCAACTCAAGTGGCGTGCGCACCCAGTGAAACATCGTGCGACCCAAAGGCGGGCGAAAGCGGGCGGTCTCAACCCAATACCCATAGCGCTTCCCCACCGCATCGAACCGCGCGTGAAAATCCGCACGACAAGTTTCCAATCGCCCGATGACACACATACCGCCCAAACGAAAGTTCAACGCATGCCTCAACCGATCATCATCCAACCCAGACTCCAATTGACAATGCGCCACCTGCCGTAGCGCATGCACGCCCGTGTCGGTACGCCCCGATCCATAGATCGTCACCACTTCGCCCAAGAGATCCAATAACGCGTCTTCGATGGCTTCTTGCACACTAAGAAAGCCATCTTGCCTTTGCCATCCAAAATAGGCGGACCCATCGTAGGCGATTTGCATGCGCACTGTTCGCATGCGGGGAGGGTACCTTCGGCACGCGAAGCTTGCAAATGGCAAGGGTCTTGAGGTGGTTGCCTTTGGACCCTGTAATGATTTGAAGGCGCTGAGGTGGGGAGAGCCGGATGGAGAGAGGGGTGCGGCAGAAGCTCTCTCGGTTCGCACAAAGCCAAGAGCTTCCGCTGCCCCCCTCTCTCCATTCGGCTCTCCCCAACGCAGCGCAACTAAGCCGCCGCGTGGACCTTGCGTTGATAGGAACTCTTGATCCCCAGTTCCTTGCGATATTTGGCCACCGTCCGGCGAGCGACTTTGTGCCCGGCGGCCCGTAGGGATTTGACCAGGTGTTCGTCAGACAATGGGTTGACAGGGTCTTCTTCGTTGACCATTTTGCGCACGACTTCCCGCAAGTCGTCGCGGGCGGCACCGCCGGCTTCTGTTTGGAAAAACCAGCGTAGCGAAAGAACCCCATGGGGTGTATCCACGTATTTTCCGGCAACAGCACGGCTTACAGTGCTAGGTGCCAAGCTCAACCGTTCCGCGACTGTGGCCATTGATAGTGGCACTAGATGCCCGCTACCTAGTTTAAGGAAAGCGGACTGGACTTCGAAAACTGCGCGGGCCACGCGTAAGAGGGTTACTTCTCTTTGCTGCACGGCGTCGAGCAACCAGCGCGCTTCGTCTACCTTGCGCCGCAGGTGTTGTCGCACTTCGGCTGGTAGGTCCCCGTCTTGGCTCATGTTCTTGACATCGGGATCGATGCACAGGGCCGGCCATTGGCTGCGGTCTACCTTTAGCGACAAGGTCCCGTCTAGCTGTTGAATCAGGCTTAGATCGGGGTGGATCGCAGGGGCCAATTGCCCCGCCAACGCGGCCGCGGGCCGGGGATCCAACTGGGACAGGCGTTTCACAAGGGACTTCAAGTCCGCGAGTGTGATCGATAATTGGCTAGCCACCTTGGGCCATTTGTTGCGTGCCAGATCATCGAGATGGTCTTCGAGCATGCAGCACAGGAGAGCGTAATTGGGTTCATCCGGATCCAACTGCAATAGCATGGCTTCCACCGCATCGCGGCCACCGATCCCCCTGGGCTCCAAACCCTGCAAGCCAGCGATGGCGCGACCCAGGCTTGCAACGCCGCCGCCCAAACCCGCGGAAATAGCTCCTTGCAGGAGATCTTCATCGCTGGAACCCAAGTACCCGGCCTCGTCCAGGCAAGAGACCAAAAAACGCACCCATTCCAATTCCCCCGCAGGCAGATCCATGCCCGCCAATTGAAGTTCTACCTGACCATTGAGCCCCAGCTCCCGGTCCGGCTGGTTCTGCAGCATCTCGTGATGCGCGTCCCGGGCCTCCCGTCCGCGTGCGCCCCCACCCTTGCCCAAACCAGGCATTTCCGAGTGTGCGGACTCCAGCTCCAAGGCTTCGTTCTTGAGCGCGGCCTCGGCCACGTAGGTGCACAGGTCCATGGCCCCCAACTGCAACACCTCTATGGCCTGCAGCATGCGGGGCTGCAGAAGCATCTTTTGCTCTGTCCGGAGGGACAGGCCTTGGTGCATTCCAGGGTGGGACATCCCTCCCCTATCGGCCACAGGCCCAATTTGGTTTAGCCCCGGAGCACCGCGCGTGCCAAGCGGAGGGAAAAAAACCACTGCCTGGGTTCGGTGTTGATGACCCGGTGCAAGCATGGAGCGCCCCCCTTGGGGCCTGGAACCGGAATCGTCGGACCGGCAGGGCCTCCGGGTTGGCCGGAACCCCAAAAAAAACGAGCCTGTGGAGCTTGAATCGATGCTTTTTGGAGGTTCTGCCAGATCAATCCACACGGAACCCAGACAGTTGCAAAAAAACCACTCAGCGAATTTTGACTTCCCGTCGACCCTCAAGGGCATCCTCGATGACCCCCTTGTGCATATACTCAATGGCCGCACCGGCGGGCAGGCCACGGGCTAGGCGGGTGATCTTCAGCTCTGGGAGTCCGGCTGAATCCAGGGCCTCCAGGACCAACTGGGCGGTGGCCTCCCCCTCCGCATCGGGATCGGTGGCTAATATCAGTTCTCGCACTTGGCCTTCGCGCAGGCGGACGATCAGGGATGGAATCGAAAGGTGCCACTCATCGGTGCCTTCCGCCGGCTGCCAGGCGCCCATCAGGACGTGGTACAGGCCTTCGAAGACCCCAGCGCGCTCTAGGGCCTCCACATGGCGCGGCTCTTCCACCACCGCCACCAGGCTCGCATCACGGCTTTCATCATTGCAGATCCCGCAGGGGTCCTGCTGGGCCACGTTTCCGCAGACACGGCAGCGTTTGGCTTCGCCCAAGGCCCTGTCGATGGCGCGGGCCAAAGCGGAGCTGGACGGATCGCGCAGCACATGAAACGCCAAACGTTCCGCGGTGCGTCGTCCAATGCCGGGGAAGCGCTGGAAAGCGTCCATCAAGGCTTCGATCGGTTCGGGATATGCCAATGATTCAAGCGGTCAGGGTTTAGAGCAAACCAGGAAGATTGAGCCCACCCGTCACATCGCCCATACGCTGCTCGCGCAAGCGCTCCACCTTGGCTTGACCATCTTTGAAGGCCATCATGATCAGCTCTTGCATGTCTTGGATGCCAGCACCGTAGGCTTCCTTGGACACCTCGATCTTAAGCATCTGACCACTGCCATTGAACTCCACCGTGACGGCTCCACCACCGGCGGTGCCAATCACGCGTTCGTTTTCCAGGGCGGCCTTGGCCTCACCGATGGCTCGCTGCATCTTTTGCGCCTGCGCCAGCAGGTTGCCCATGTCTCCGAGGGGTCCACTCATTTGATTCTCTTGTATTCTTGCCCTGGGGCTGTTGCATATCGGGGAAATGGGTCTTTGCGGACCCGCGAAAATCGGAAGATCAGTCCACACGACCATCGAAGCGGCGCACCACTTCGGAGGTGAAATCGTCCTTTTGCCACTCGGCAGATTGGGCCTCGTCTTGAAGGTCAAGCTGCATGTCTTGGCCCATGGCTTCGGACATGGCCAGGGTACAAACCCTTGCGTTGCGCCGGTCCATGATCATGTCACGCTCACCATCGGCAAGACGCGACAATTGGATGACCGCGCGACCGTCGCCGATTTGAGCTAGGCGGCCCCGGCGTTCCAGGATGTCCACGAGGGACGAGGACTTTGCTTTGAGCTCCAGCAAAAAAGCATCCCAAGCCTGGGCGGCGCTGCCGGGAGTGCCGGTACGGATCGCCTTGCGCTTTGCAGGGCGCGGGATTTCTTTGGTCGGGATTTCAGGCTTGGGCGCGGGGGTTGCAGGCGCCTGTGAAGCCTGGGGAACGTTCTGATTGGACTCCGGGGTTGCCTCCTGCTTGGGGGCTACCGGTTTTGAGGCCGCTTGGGAAACCACGGCCGGTTGGGGAGCTGGGGCCTGCGCGGGAGACGATTGGGCGGCAAAGCCGGGCTGGGCGCCGCCCTGGAGCAAGCGCCGCTCCAGACCTTCCAAGCGGTCACACCAATCGCCCAGGGGCATGGTGTGACCCGCACCGCACAGGTCCAACAGGGTGACCTCGAGGATCAATCGACCATGGCTGGGCAAGAGGCGCATGCGCTCGCGGGCGTGCAGCAATTCCTGGAGCCAAAGCTCGAGACGTTCGGCGCCAATGGCCTTGCCGCTTTCGACCAGCTTCACGCGGGCTTGGTCGTCCAAGGCCAAACCTTCGAGCATGGGCGCGTTGGCACCGCACAGGTTGGCGAGCAGGGTCGCTCGCAGGTAATCCAAAAGCTCCGCCAGCCAATCGGCTTCGACCCCTTCAACGCTGGGTAGATCGGCCAACAGTTCAGCTTTATCCCCGGCCAAAATGTGGGCCACCACCTGGGCCATGCCCACGTTTTTCTCGTCGCCGGACAAGCGGTCCATGTCCGCCAGGCGAGGCTTGTCCCCCACCATCGACAACAATTGATCGGCGATGGAAAGTGCGTCGCGCATGCCGCCGCGAGCGCGACGGGCAATCTCCTCGCAAACGCCGCCTTCGGCTTCGACGTTTTCAGCGACGAAGACCTCCTGCAAGCGGCCCACGATACGCTCCTCGGGCAAGGGGCTGAGTTTCAACACCTGACAACGGGACAGGATCGTGTCGAGCACCTTGTGGGGCTCGGTGGTTGCGAAGAGGAACTTCACGTGGGACGGCGGTTCCTCCAGGGTCTTCAACAGTGCGTTGAAGGCCGCCTTGGAAAGCATGTGCACCTCATCGATGATGAAGATCTTGAAGCGCGCACAAAGCGGTTTGTATCCCGCTTGATCCCGCAGGGTGCGCACGTCGTCCACGCTGGTATTGGAGGCGGCGTCGATCTCGAGCACGTCGGCCTCGGCACCACGGTCCATGGCCACGCAGCGTTCGCACTTGCCGCAGGCTTCCGTGGTCGGACCTTGCTCGCAGTTCAGGGCCTTAGCAAGCAAGCGGGCCGTGGTCGTTTTGCCCGTGCCGCGCGGGCCGGTGAACAGGTAGGCGTGGGCAATTCGATCCTTCTCAATCGCCCCACGCAGGGTATTGATGATGATCTCTTGCCCCGCGACCTCCGCAAAGGTCGTCGGACGGTACTTTCGGGCCAATACCAAGTAGGACATGCCCCTAGGTTAGCGGATTCAGCGCCGCTTTCGATCAGCAAAACAGAACCCAAAAAAGGGGAGGACACGCCCGCCGGAGGGCCCGGGCACCTCATGCCTGGACCAAAGTCCTTAGGGCTGCTCCGTTCCCGGCCTGACCCGGTTCGAACCCGATCCATCATGTGGGACCGGACCCACCGCCAGGCGTGTCCATTTGTCGCTTTGCATGCTTCAAGGGCTTTTGGCTCCGAAAGCTCCCCCCAAGAAACATGTCGATGCTCGATCCGGTCTCTGGCGATCCTGGGGTTGGTGGCGGAGAGAGAGGGATTTGAACCCTCGGTGCAGTTACCCACACACACGCTTTCCAAGCGTGCTCCTTAAGCCACTCAGACATCTCTCCTATTGTTCTCCCCGCCGAAACGGGGATTGCATAGTTTATAACCAAACGCAGCCTATCTGCATAGGCGGCTGGGGTGGCGGTGAGGGAGGGATTTGAACCCCCGGTGCAGTTGCCCACACTCTAGTTTTCGAAACTAGCTCATTAAGCCGCTCTGACACCTCACCTTGGGATTGGTTCCCTATCGAAAACCCAGGGGGCATTCTTGAGGGCACCTGCGGGGCCCAATCCGAATTCAAGACCCGAATTGAGGCTCCATCAACCAAGCAACCACTAGGAACGGTCCTGGGACCGCTTCTTGCGTGCTGCTTCGCGTTTGCTTTTAAAGAACGTTCGGAGAAGGTCCGCGGCCTCGTCGGCTCGAACCCCTTCCGTGTATTTGACCTGGTGATTGGCATCGGGATGGTCCAAAACGTGGCCCAAGGAAACGCAACCTCCGAATTTCTTGTCTCGCACCCCCCACACCACGCGTTCCACACGGGCATGCACAAGGGCTCCAGCGCACATAAAGCAGGGTTCCACGGTGGTGTAAACCACGGCACCGGGAAGGCGCAGGTCGCCCGTGGCCTGGGTGGCACGTTGGATGGCGCGCAGTTCGGCGTGGGCGCAAGGATCTCGGCGCCAGCGGGTTTGGTTATGGCCCCTGGCCAGTACCTGGCCATTGAGCACTAGGACGGCCCCGATGGGAACCTCATCCAAGCACCCGGCGCTGTGGGCTTCCTCAAGGGCCAAGCCCATGAAGTAGCGATCCTGCTCTTGTTCAGCCTGCCCCTGCACGGTGGCTTCCGAGGTCTCCGAAACGGCTTCTCTTGAAGCGGGGTCGGGACTGGGTTCCACAGGGCTGGTTTTCGACGAAAAACGGTCCGGGTTATCAGGGATCATCATGGCTGCGATCCAGTTGAAAAAAACCGGGGTGGTTTTCTGGGGCCTGGTCACGACCATCGCCAGACAGCTAGAAAACCGATGAGCCCGCCAAACAAGGCTGGCTGCGAAGGTCTCCCGCGCGGGTCCAGCGTGGGGGTGGTACACCCGACAGGATTCGAACCTGTAACCTCCTGATCCGTAGTCAGGTGCTCTATCCAGTTGAGCCACGGGTGCTTGAGCGGCAGGTTGTAAACGTGTGGCAGGGATGTGTCAAGCAACCTCGAATCATTTTTTTGGTTCTTCGAAAATCCCTTCCTCCCCGCCCTGTGGGTGCGCTGTACGCGGCCAGGAAATGGCTCCCTCCGGCGTTTTTTGGAGGGCTGCAAACGGGTACCCTAGGTGACAGGTTGCGGCCCCCATTCCGGGTGGGCCCTCCCACCCCATTGGAGCACCATGGACCACGCAGGAACCACCGCGCAAGCCCTCCGGCATTTCCACCGCCTCGACGACCTCAACGATCGCCAGATCGAGGATGTCCTCGACTTGGCTTCGCGGCTCAAACGCGGTGTATCGCGCCCCGACTTGGCCGGACAAACGGTTGGGCTTTTGTTCTTCCGCCCCTCCCTGCGCACGCGCACTTCATTGGAAGTCGCCATGCACCAGCTCGGCGGGCACACCGTCAACCTCAACGCGGCCTCTGATTTTTGGGAATTGGAAGCCAGGGACAATCGGTTGATGGACGGCGTGGTCCCCGAACATATCAAGGACGCGGCGGCCGCGCTTTCGTGCTACGTAGGTTCTATCGCAATCCGCCCTGCCTTGCTCGGCAAGTCCTGGGCCGTGGACCGCAAGGACGAACAGATTTGCTCCTGGATGCAGCATTCCCGCGTTCCGGTGATCAATATGGAAAGCGCACTCTGGCATCCGCTTCAAGCGCTCGCAGACCTGCTCACCCTGCGCGAGTCCCTCGGCGAACTCAAGGGCAAGAAGCTGACCATCGCATGGACCCAGTCCCCCACCCCTTCCAGCCCGGCTGTGGTGCACTCCATTCTCATGGCGGCACTGCGATCGGGCATGGACGTGGACATCGCCCACCCCATGGGTTATGAACTGGACGGCGACGTGATGGCGCAGGCTGAGACCATGGCCGAGAAGAACAACTCCACCCTAGAATCGGGTCTAGGTTTGGAAGAGGCTGCCAGCGGTTCCCATGTGATCTATGCCCGCTCCTGGTGGGGTTTGGAAAACTACGGACAGCCGAGCCTCTCCGCACACCAAAACTCCCGCGCCGGCAATTGGTGTGTGGACGATCGAATCATGGACGCGGGTGAAGACACACGCCTCATGCACTCCATGCCCATCCGTCGCAACCTGGAAGTCACCGACCGCGTTTTGGACGGACCACGCAGCTTGATCATCAACCAGGCCGCCAACCGTCTGCACACCCAAAAGAGCCTGCTCTCCCTGCTTCTGCGCCAATAATGAGCTCACCGGATTTCGTCCACCTGCACGTTCACTCGGAGTACAGCCTTCTGGATGGTGCCAACCGCATCAGCAATCTGGTCAAAGCTTGCCAGGAAGACAAACAACCCGCCCTGGCTCTCACGGACCACGGCAACATGTACGGCGCCATCGAGCTGTACCAAAAGTGCACGGCGGGTGGAATCAAACCGCTGATCGGCTGCGAAGCGTACATCGCCAAGCAGTCGATGCATCAGAACCATTCGAAGAAAAGGGGCAACGGGTACAGCCACCTGACCCTGCTGGCGCGCAACCAGGAAGGTTACAAGAACCTGATGAAGCTCTCCTCGGAGGCGTTCGTCAATGGCTACTCGGTGCGTCCGCGCATCGACATGGACCTTCTCTCCCAGCACGCTTCGGGCATCACTTGTTTGTCGGGTTGCTTGGGCAGCGAACTCAACCAGTTGTTCCTGCAAGACAAGGAACGCGAGGCCGCCGAACTCGCTGCGCGCTTGCGCGATCTGTTTGGACCCGACCACTTCTGGTTGGAGTTACAGCGCAACGGTATCGAAATCCAGGACAAGGCCAACGAGTGCCTGCACCGCCTGCACAAGCAAACGAACATCCCCCTGGTCGCAACCAACGACATTCATTACCTGCGCCACGAGGATTGCCATGCACACGACATCCTCCTGTGCGTCAACACGGGTGCCAAGCGCTCCGACGAAAAGCGCTTTAGCTTTGAAACGGAAAGCCTGTACTTCAAAACGCGGGAAGAGATGGGCAACATGTTCCGGGACCTGCCGGACAGTGTGACAGCCACGCGAGACGTGGCCGACCAGATCGATGTGAACATCGAATTTGGCACCTACCACATGCCGGAGTTCGTGAGCGAAACCGGCGAATCACCCGACGCACTCATCGACCGCTTGCTCTATGAGCGCTTACCGGTACTCTACCCCGGCGATCAAAGCAAAGCGCGCGCACGCCTAGCCCACGAGCTCTCGGTCATCAAGGAACTGGGCTTTGTCAGTTACTTCCTGATCGTCTGGGACTTGATTCGTTGGGCCCGCGAACAGGATATTCCCGTGGGACCGGGACGTGGTTCGGCGGCGGGGTCCATCGTTGCCTACCTGCTAGACATCACACGCGTTTGCCCGCTCAGGTACGACCTGCTCTTCGAACGTTTCCTAAACTCTAGCCGTGTTTCGATGCCCGACATCGACATCGACTTCTGCAAGGACGGCCGCGAAGCGGTGATCGAATACACCCGGGAGAAGTACGGCCGCGATAGCGTCACCCAGATTGTGACCTTTGGAACGATGGCCTCGCGTACGGTGGTACGCGACGTGGGCCGTGTGCTGGACATCCCCCTGCGCGACGTGGATCGCATCGCCAAGAAGATCCCCAGCGGCCCCGGCGCCCCGACCCTGGGCAAGGCCATGGAGACCGACCAGGACCTGCAGACCTTCCGCGACCAAGGAGAGGAGTTCGAACAACTATTCGACTTCTCCGTTTCGCTGGAGGGTATGGCGCGCCACGTGTCGACCCACGCGGCCGGCGTGGTCATCACGCCGCGCCCCACCGACGAGTTCGTGCCCCTCGGCCGCAACGGCGAGGACATCACGACCCAGTATCCCGCCCCCCAACTCGAGGAACTGGGATTGCTCAAGATGGACTACTTGGGCTTGCGCACCTTGACCATCATCGAGAAGACGCTGCGCAACATCGAGGCTATGGGCGACACTCCGCCCGACATCGAAGAGCTGCCCGAGGGCGATCCGGCCACCTACGAGCTGCTCATGCACGGGGATACGCTGGGTGTGTTCCAATTGGAATCCGAGGGCATGCGCAAGCTGCTCAACCGCCTCAAGCCCGACTGTTTTGAGGACATAGCGGCCGTGTTGGCCCTCTACCGTCCGGGCCCACTTGAGTCCGGCATGGTCGACATGTTCTGCGACCGAAAGCATGGCATCGAGAAAGTCGAATACCCCCACGAGAGCGTGGAAACGATTCTCTCCGGCACCTACGGCTGCCTGGTCTACCAGGAGCAGATCATGCTGGTGGCCGTGGAGCTTGGTGGTTTTTCACTCAACGACGCCGACAACCTGCGCAAGGCGATGGGCAAGAAAAAGCCCGAGATCATGCAGAAGTTTTCAGCGCAGTTCGTGGAGGGTGCCGTGGCCAACGGCTGCGTCCGAGAGGTGGCGGAAGAGGTCTGGGACATCGTGGTGAAGTTCGGTGGTTACGGATTCAACAAGTCACACACCGCGGCCTACGCCGTGATCACATACCAGACGGCCTTCCTCAAGGCCAACTTCCGCACCGCCTTCCTGGCCGCCAACTTCTCTTGCGAGATGGGCGACTCGGACAAGGTGAAGAACTTCCTGGACGACTGCAAGAAGAGCCGCATGCGCATCTTGCCCCCCACCGTGGCCGAATCGGTGTGGGACTTTTTGCCGGAAGGGGAAGATTCGATCCGCTTCGGTTTGGGCGCCATCAAGGGCATGGGCAAACGATCGGCGGACGCCATCGTGGAAGGCCGCGAGCGCTTGAAAGCGGAAGGCCAAACCCTCAACCTGCACACCCTGTGCGGCGAAGTCGACCCCAGCGCCGTGGGCAAGATCGCCTGGGAATCCTTCATCAAGGCGGGCTGCCTCGACGAGGGCGGCCACAACCGTGGCGCCGTGCTCGCTAGCCTCGAAGGCGCCATGAGCGACGGTTCGATGCAGGCCGAGAGCCGGCGCACCGGTCAGATGTCGATGTTCGAGGTCTTCGGCGACGCGGAGCCCACATCAGCCTCCGCAGCCGTCAGCGACGGCGTCGACGACTCCAAAGCGCTCAACCGACTCGACACTCTGAGCCTCGAATACGACGTGCTCGGTTACTACCTGACCGGCCACCCGCTCGAGGAACGCGCGGGTATGGTTTCGCTCATCTCCAGCTCTCCGATCCCCGCCCTGGACAAACTAGAAGGCGGCACCGAAGTGCGCATCGCCGGCCTGATTCTGCAAAAGGCCGAGCTGATCGTGAAGTCGGGCCGCATGGCCGGTCAAAAGATGTGTCGTTTCCGCCTGGAGGACCTGCACGGTTCGATCGGCGTCACCGTCTTCCCGCGCACCTACGCCGAGTTCAAGGAATCGGTCGTGGACGGCGAGGTCGTGCTCTGCATGGCCAAGCTCGAGGACTCCGGCGAGGAACCCGCCCTGATCGTCGACCGCATCCTGCCCCTGGGCGGCGCCCTCGAGCACTTCCGTGGCGGCCTGTCGATCCAGCTCTCTCCCCCCGACAAGGCCCTGCTGGATCCACTGCAGGACATCATCGCCAACCACAAGGGGGCGAGCCCCCTGTTCCTACAGGTCACCGGCGGCGACGGTAAACTGCGCCGCGTGCGCAGCCACATTAATTCGTCAGTCGACATCGACGAGAGCCTTGCGCATGAGCTGATCGATTTGTTGGGCGAAGGCCGCGTGGGCTTGGTACGGATCTAGTACCGTGTCTGACTTGTCACCCATACGGTGTCTGACTCCATGTCACCTATTGCCGGCAGGTAAGTACCGCATCAAAGAAAGCCCGGAACCTTCGTTCCGGGCTTTCCTTGATGCGGTACTTACCTGCCGGCAATAGGTGGCAGGGCGTCTGACGCTGTATCTACTCGTCGGAGCTGTCAACTTCCTTGGGTGTCTTGACGACAAACTCAAGGATGGCGCGCTCGCCGCCGTCGCCCAAGCGGCGCTTGGCCAGCTTGATGATGCGCAGGTAGCCACCGGGACGGTCCGCGAAGCGGGGGCCGAGGGTGTCGAAGAGTTTCTCGACGGCTTCTTTGTTGCGAAGCTTGGAGAAGGCACGACGCCGGTTGTGCTGGCTGGCTTCCTTGGACAGGGTGACCAGCTTCTCGATGAAGGGCTTGACGGCCTTGGCTTTGGGCAAGGTCGTGATGATTCGCTCGTGCTCGATGACGGAAGCGGCCATATTGCGTGTCATGGCAATACGGTGGCTGGTGGTCCGTCCAAGCTTGAAGCCGGCTACGCGGTGTCGCATGTCTCAGGTTGGGTTCGGGGATTCTTGGTTTGGGTCCTGCCCCCATTGCGGGGCAGGATTTGGGAGGGTTGGGCTCAGCCTTCGACGGACATGCCGAAGGCGAGACCACGGTCAGCCAACTTGGCTTTGATTTCGGAGAGGCTGGTCTTGCCCAGGTTCTTGAGGTGCATGACCTCACTCTCGGAAAGGGAAACCACATCGAGCAGCGTGCGCAGGCTGGCACCATCCAGGCAGTTGCGGGCACGCACGGAAAGTTCGAGCTCGGAAACCGGCAGGCTCAGGAGAGCTTGCAGTTCGGATTGCTTCTGGTTGTTCTGATTGTACTCGGACAACTGCGGGCTTTCGGCCAGCGGGTCGCGCTCGAAGTTGGAGTCATACAGAACGAAGGGGTTCAGGTGCTTGCGGTAGATCTTAGCCGACTCGGTGAGAGCCAGTTCCGGCGACAGGGTGCCGTCGGTCCAGATCTCGAGTACCAAGCGATCGTAGTTGGTGAACTTACCCACGCGGGTGGCTTCAATAGCGAAGCGCACACGGTGCACAGGCGAGAAGACCGAATCGACCGGGATGACACCGAGCTCTTGCAAGTCCGAGTGGTTCTCGTCCGAAGAGACGTAACCACGGCCGGTTTGTACCTCGAGGTCGATCTCCAGATCGCGATCCATGGTCAGCGTGCAAAGGTGCAGGCCGGGGTTCGCCACGCGGGCGGTTCCGGGGCACTCCACATCCGCGCCAGTCACGTCACCCTCTTCGGTGCAACGAATCTTGCAGGTAATCGGCTCATCACCGTCATACTGCACGCGGAGTTGCTTGAGGTTCAGGATCAGGTCTGCAATGTCCTCGTAGACCCCTTCCAGGCTGTCAAACTCGTGGTTCGCACCGGAGATGCGAACGGAGGTGACAGCTGATCCGGAGATGGATGAGAGAAGAACGCGCCGCAGGCCCGTACCGATGGTGTGGCCGAAGCCCCTCTCAAAGGGTTCGATCACGAATCGGCCGTAGGACTCGGTCAGGGTGCCTGTATCAGGCTGGACCTTGCTCGGCAGTTCAAAATTGCGCCAACGAATACGCATGGGCTTAGCCTCTTACTTGGAGCAAAGCTCGATGATGAGCTGCTCTTGGATGGGGAATTGGAAGTCTTCACGCTTCGGGAGACCCGAAACAGTCACAGTCATGACATCAGCGCTTGAATCGAGCCAGCTGGGGACTGCGCCACCTTTGTTGGTCTCAAGGCTATCGGCGACAATCTTCTTGGTGTTCTCCTTGTCACGGGGAGAGATCACATCACCAGGCTTGACCTGACATGAGGGGATGGTGCAGCGCTTGCCGTTGATCCGGAAGTGGCCATGGTTGACCAACTGCCGAGCCTGGGCCAGGGTGGTCGCCATTCCGCCGGCGAGCACAACGTTGTCCATGCGACGGCTCAAAAGTGCAAGCAGGTTCTCACCCGTGTTGCCCTTGAGGCGATCGGCTTCCTTGAAGTAACGCATGAACTGCTTGTCCATGACACCGAATACGCGCTTCAGCTTTTGCTTCTCACGCAGACGCACACCATATTCGGTGATCTTGCGACGGCTTTGGGCGTGCACTCCGGGCGGATAATCGCGCTTCTGGAGCGCGGCTACCTTGCCGCTTGAACTGTTTTGGCCGAGGAAGAAGAGGTTCATCCCCTCCCGACGACATTGTTTGACCTTAGGGCCGGTGTAACGTGCCATAGCTTAAGACTTAGACCGCGATGGTTCTGATGTGAGGTTTGTTTCGGTTCGCGGCGGGGGGAGCCTGCGAAAGGATGGATTAGACGCGGCGACGCTTGCGAGCGCGGCAGCCGTTATGGGGCAGGGGCGTCACGTCTTCGATAAGAGTCACACGCAAGCCAGCGTTGGAGAGGGCGCGGATGGCGGATTCACGGCCGGAGCCGGCTCCTTTCACTCGCACTTCGATCTCCTTCATGCCGTGACGGATCGCTGATTGAGCAGCGGTCTGTGCGGCGCGCTGGGCGGCAAAGGGCGTGCTCTTGCGAGTGCCTTTGAAGCCCATGCTTCCTGCGGTGCCCCAGGCGATGGTGTCGCCCTGACGTGACGTGAGGGTCACATGGGTGTTGTTGAAAGTAGCCTTGATGTGGGCCACTCCCTTGGGAATGTTCTTACGCGCTTTGCGCTTGCCAGCCTTAGCCATGGTATTTGGAGTCGTTTGGGTGTTTTGTTTTGTTGCTCGGTGGAAGAGGCGTCCGCCTACTTCATGCCCTTGACGGACTTCTTGCCGGCCACGGTACGCTTGGGACCTTTGCGGGTCCGCGCGTTGGTTCGGGTACGTTGGCCACGCACGGGAAGACCGCGACGGTGGCGCAAGCCTCGGTAACAGCCAATGTCGCGGAGACGGCTGATGTCCTGGGCCAAGGTGCGACGTAAGTCACCCTCCACCTCGTATTCCTTGCGGAGCAATTCCGCCAGGTCACGAAGCTGTACTTCGGTCAGGTCCCGGACCTTCATGGTCGTTTCCATACCGAGGGTATTACAAAGTTTTTTGGCCGTCGTACGACCGACGCCAAAGATAGCGGTGAGACCAAACTCCAATTGCTTGTGATTGGGAAGGTCGACTCCAACAACGCGTGCCATAGTTTATTTCTCCTGACGGATGTTTGCCGTAGGCTTGTTTTGAGATAGCGGGGCTATTTGCCCTGCTTTTGTTTGTGACGGGGGTCGGCCTTGCAAATGACGCGGACAACTCCACGGCGTTTGACGATTTTGCATTGCATGCACATGCGACGGATACTGGATCGTACTTTCATCTTCTTCTCCTTCTGCGCCGGCCACCAGGGCCACGACGGCGTTCACCTCGGCACGTAATGCGCCCTTTAGTCAAATCGTAGGGAGACATCTCTACGGTGATTTTATCGCCAGGTAAGATCCGGATATAGTGCATCCGCATCTTGCCACTGACGTGTGCCATGATCTCGTGACCGCTCTCCAGCTTAGCTCGAAAACGAGCATTGGGAAGGGCTTCTGTCACGATTGCTTCGACGACGATGGGTTCTTCTTTGGCCATTTAGATACTCACTCCATGGCCTGAGCCCTGGATCGGGCCCTGGATACTAGCGAGGCAGGCCTCAAATACAAGGTCTGGCTGCTGACGACCGTCGACTTCGCTCACCCCCCCACGCTCCGTATAGAACGCGATCAGGGGGGCTGTTTTGCTGTGATACTCCTCCAAACGGGTCCGAACCACCTCTTTGGTGTCGTCCTTACGCTGGTATAGGGCCCCTGAGCAGGTATCGCAGGTACCTTCTGCTGCCGGAGCATTGAAGGTGAGGTGGAAGATCGCCCCACATTCCTTGCACATGCGGCGACCCACAATGCGCTGCTCGATGTCAGAATCGGGGACCTGAATGTCCACCACGGTGGGGACCAGGTCCCCCAAGCGAGCCTCGAGGGCCTCGGCCTGGGCGATGGTCCGGGGGAATCCGTCCAGCAGGTAGCCCTTCTGGCAGTCCTCCTGGGCTACGCGATCGAAGAGCATCTCGAGCACGAGCTCATCGGGAACCAGTTCGCCTTGATCCATGAAGGAGCGTGCCCGATCGCCCAGGGCCGTGCCCCCCGCCAAGTTGGCGCGGAACAGGTCTCCTGTGGAGATGTGGGGAAGCTCCAGGGCCTGGGACAGGCGCACGGCCTGGGTCCCTTTGCCCGCGCCGGGTGCGCCCACCAGGATCACGACGTTCTTGGACATGATTAGCGTGCTCCTCCGCCGGAGGGGCTGCCCTTCTTGCCCTGTGCCCACTTGGCCTGGTTTTGACCTTCAGCGGCACCGCCTTCTTCGTTTTCGTAGGTCTTCATGACCAGCTGCGCCTGCAACTTGTCCATCAGCTCCAATGCCACACCCACCACGATCAGCACCGAGGTACCCGTGACAAAGTACTGCATCGATTGGGTCATGCCGGAATCCTTCGTGATAAAGGCGGGCATCACGGCGACCACGGCCAGGAAAGCAGCGCCGACCAGGGTCACCCGAGTCAGAACAGCGGCGAGGTAATCGGATGTCTTTTGACCAGGGCGGATGCCAGGGATAAAGGATCCGTGCTCACGCAGGTTGTTCGCAATCTCTTCGGGTTGGAACATCAAGCGGTTCCAGAAGAAGCAGAAGGAGAAGATCAACAGCAGGTAGATCGTCACGTAAATGAAACCGGTTTGATCGCTGAAAATGTTCTCCATCACGCCCCAACCGAGCCACTTGAAAATCACACCAGGGATTACGAAGAGCACCGAGGCAAAGATGATCGGCATCACGCCGGCCATGTTGACCTTGATCGGCAGGTAGTGACGCTGTCCCCCGTATACGCGGCGACCACGTGTCAAGCGTGCGTACTGGATCGGGATGCGGCGGGCGCCCTTGTGCATGAACACGACCGCCAGGATGACGACGGCCCAGGTGGCGCACAGGAACATGATGATCTGCCAGAATTCCGGGTTGCTGCGAATCGAGGCGAAACTGGAGGGCATCACCGCGATGATGCCTGCCATGATGATCAGGGACGCGCCATTGCCAGCGCCATACTCGGTGATCAGCTCGCCGATCCACATGACGATCATCGAACCTGCGATCAGGGAAGTCACGACGATGAAGAACATGGCCACGGTATGCTCGCGCATGCCGACCTCGACCATTTTGGCTCCATCCTGCATGAACACACCGCTGTAGACCAGGAGGGCCTGGACCAAGGCGATAGGCACCACAGACAGTCGAGTCCATTGGTTGATTCGCTTCTGACCTGCGGCCCCTTCCTTTGAGATGGCTTCCAAGGCGGGCGACACTTTGGTCAACATCGAGAAGATGATGGACGCCGAGATGTAAGGCATGATGCCCAGGGCAAACACGGTGGTTTGGCCGATAGCGCCACCAGAAAGGGCGGACAACATCCCCATGATGCCCTGGTCCGCAGTGGACTTCAGGAAATCGGGGTCCGTACCCGGGATAGGGATCTGGAAGCCCAACCGGTACGCGATCAGGAGAACCAGGGTGCGGTAAATGCGCTGCCTAGTTTCCGGTGTCCGGAATAGTTTGAGGAAGAGGTTATCCACGCGGCTTATGCCTCGTCAGAAGAAGTTTTTGAAGCGGGTTTCGGTTTGGCGCTGAGAATCTCAACGGTTCCGCCAGCAGCTTCGATCTTGGCCTGAGCCGACGCGCTGCACTTGTGCGTGCGGACGGTGAGCTTCTTGGTGATTTCACCGTTGCCGAGCACCTTGAGCAGGTCGGTATTCAAGCTGACCAGGCCAGCCTCGAGGATAGCCCGCAGGTCGATCGTTGCCCCATCGTCAAATCCGCCCAGGGCGTCGATGTTGATGATGGTGTACTCGGTGCGGAAACGTGCGTTGGTGAAACCACGCTTGGGAACACGACGGTAGATGGGCATTTGACCACCCTCGTAACCAGCACGGCGGCTGGCACCGGAGCGAGATCCGCGACCCTTGTGACCACGGCCACTGGTTTTTCCGCTGCCACTACCGACGCCACGGCCGATGCGACTCCGTTTCTGGTAACGCGTGCCTTTGGCACATACTGTTCGAATATCCATGGTTGCCTTCTAGGGGTTGCCTTCTAGGAAACTGGGGGTGGACTAGAGTTCGACGCCACGCAGGGCGGCAACGCTCTCGGGTGTACGGAGTTGGGACAACGCGTCAAGGGTGGCCTTGACCATGTTGATCGGGTTGGTGGAACCGTATGCCTTGGAGAGCAGGTTCTTGATACCAGCCATTTCAGCCACGGCGCGAACCGAGGTGCCGGCGATGATGCCCGTACCTTCGGAAGCGGGGATCAGGATGACGCGGGCTGCACAGTACTCGCCGATGACCTCGTGGGGAATGGATCCCCAAGTGGTGCGGGGAACGAGCATCATATGCTTGCGGCCGTCCTTGGATGCCTTCTCGATGGCGCCAGGAACTTGGCGAGCCTTGCCGAAGCCATAGCCCACCATTCCCGCGCGATTGCCCGTGACGGTTAGGGCAGCAAAGGAAAAGCGACGTCCACCTTTGACCACTGCAGCGCAGCGGTTGACCCGAATGAGTTGCTCGGTGATGGACTCGATGTCGCCGATCTCGCCAGCGTCCAGGTATTCGATCTTGTGTTTCATGATTCAGTACTCGGAAGAAGCCTAGAGTTTCAAACCGGCTTCGCGGGCCGCTTCGGCGAGGGCTTTGACTCGGCCTTGGTAGTGGGAAAAACCCCGGTCCAAAACCACTTGGTTGACACCGGCCTCTTGCGCCTTGCGGGCAATCTCTTGGCCGATGAACTTGGCGCAATCACTCTTGGTCTTGCCTTTCAGCTCGGCCTGGGATGCGTTGGAAGTTGTGGTGGCGGCAGCCAAGGTATGCCCCTTGACGTCGTCCACGATTTGCACGGAGATGTGCTTGCAGGAGCGGTGCACCGACAGGCGGGGCAGATTCGAGCGCTCGCGGATCAGGCGCCGCACGTGCATGGCACGACGCTGCTTGCGCTTGTTCTTCAATTGGTTGGCGGAATTCATTGGGCTTCTTGGTGTTTGATATTGGCTTATGCGGCCTTGGACAACAGCGGGGGAAGGAATCGGCTAGGACTACGCGCCGAAGCTCTTACCAGCCTTGCGGCGAACGTACTCGCCAACGTAACGGATGCCTTTGCCCTTGTAGGGTTCCGGGGGACGCACGGCACGGATCTCGGCGGCAGCCTGACCGACCGCTTGTTTGTCGGGACCCGTGATGACCATCTGTGTGGGAGCAGGGGTCTCGATCTTCACATTCTTGGGCATCTCAACGTCAACGGTGTGACAGAAGCCGATGTTCAGGGTGACCTTGGTTCCGGCAGCCTTGGCGTTCCAACCCACTCCGACGATCTCGAGCTTCTTCTCGAATCCGGTGTGAACTCCGGTGACCATGTTCTGGACCAGCGCGCGGGTCAAACCGTGGAAAGCGCGAGCCTGACGGGCGGGACCTGCTCCGGTGAGCTCGACCTTCGCCTCGGTGCCTTCAACGGACACTTTGACTTCCGGGCGGATAGTGATGGAGAGATTGCCCTTGGGCCCCTTGACGGAGACTTCCTGGGCCTTGGCCTCAACGGTGACTCCGCCGGGGATGGCGATGGGTGCTTTTCCGATTCTGGACATGGTTGGTTCGTCCTGTGTGCTTTCGTTGGTTGGAAACGAAGAGAGTGGTTTGGAACAGGTCCTGGTAAGTGCCCTAATAAACGAGGGCGAGAACTTCGCCACCCACGGACAACTCACGTGCCTGGCGGTCAGAGACGACGCCTTTGGGAGTGGAAAGAATCTGGATGCCTTGTCCGCGCAGGATGGGCTTCAAGTCCCCCACTTGTGCATACATGCGGCAGCCGGGCTTGCTGATTCGGTCGATCTTACGGATGACCTTCTCACCTTCTTCGCCGTACTTGAGCACGATGTCGAGGATACTGGTGGGCTTGCCTTCGCTAACTTTGTAGCTGGCGATGAAACCTTCCTTATGGAGGACTTCGGCGATTCCCACACGCATGCGGGAGGCGGGCATGGCCACGGTGGGCTTGGAGATTGCGTTTGCGTTGCGGATACGCGTCAGCATATCGGCGATCGGATCGGTCATCATAGCGGTATATCCTTGTTGGTCTTGGCTGGCGGACTACCAGGAAGCCTTACGCATTCCAGGAATCTGACCCAGGTGGGCACGCTCGCGAAGGCAGATGCGGCAGATACCGAACTTGCGGTATACGGCGCGCGGACGGCCACAGAAGTTGCATCGGGTGTAACCACGAACCTTGAATTTGGGCTCGCGGGCGGCTTTGGCGATCAGAGATTTCTTTGCCATTGTGGAATGCGCTGGTAGCGGGGGCTTGAGCTGTGTTTTGAGCGATTGACTGGGCTTGGCCTTAGATGGCTGCTTCGTCCAATTCGGGCTTGCGGAAGGGCATGCCAAGCTCTTTGAGGAGCTCGTAGGCGTGGTCGTCGGTTTCCGCAGTGGTGACAAAGGTAATGTCCATGCCCTGGGGAAAATCGATCATGTCGTAGGTCAACTCAGGGAAGACAGATTGCTCTGCCAGGCCCATGGTGTAGTTGCCACGACCGTCTAGCTTGTCTTTGACTCCGCGGAAGTCGCGGATACGAGGAAGCACAACGGCGAAGAGGCGGTCCATGAACTCCCACATGCGGTCGCCGCGCAGGGTGACGGCGCAGCCGATCGGCATGCCCTCGCGCAGCTTGAAGCTTGCGATCGAGTGCTTGGCCTTGCGGATGGTGGGAAGCTGACCGGTGATGAAGCCCAAGTTCTTGGCGGCCACCTCGACCTTGGCCTTGCTTTCCACGGCGCCCTTGACGCCCATGTTCACCACGATCTTCTCGATGCGCGGGATTTGCATCTCGTTCGTATAGCCGAGCTTGCTCTTGAGTTGGGTGCGAACCTCACTAAGGTACTTGTCCTTGAGGCGCGGATTGCTATTCGTTTCAGTGGAAGTCATGGTTTAGGCCTCCTGGGAACGCTTGCGCGTTCCTTTTCCGGTCTTGGGGTCGAGCAACATGACGTTGCTGGCGTGGATCGAAGATTCCTCTTCGATACGCTGACCCTGGGGGTTCTGCTCCGTGGGCTTCTTATGCTTGGTGCGCATATTCATGCCCTCGACGGTGCAGCGGTTGCGTTTGATGTCGACACTGGTGACGGTGCCGGTTTGGCCCTTGTCGTTTCCAGCGATTACGATTACTTCATCACCTGTTTTCAAATGCATCAGATCACCTCCTGCGAGAGGGAGATAATTTTCATGAAGTTGCGATCGCGCAGTTCACGCGCCACAGCTCCAAAGATCCGGGTGCCCTTGGGGTTGCCTTCGGCATCCACCAGCACCAGGGCGTTGCGATCGAAGCGAACGTAGCTTCCATCGGCGCGGCGGGTGTTCTTTTTGATACGCACGATCACACCTTTGACGATCGTACCGGTCTTGACCTCGGAACCGGGCATGGCCTTCTTGACCGAGGCGACGATGATGTCACCGAGACCGGCGTAACGGCGGTGGGTACCGCCGAGCACCTTGATGCACTGGACTTGCTTGGCGCCTGTGTTGTCGGCGACGTCCAGATAGCTTTGCATTTGAATCATTGCGCATCCCCCATCGGCAGCACGGCCTTAGTGGTGATATTCACGAGACGCCAACGCTTGAGCTTGGACAGGGGACGAATCTCCTGAATCTCAACGGTGTCGCCGATCGCAGCTTCGTTGCGTTCGTCGTGGGCGTAGACCTTGTTGTGGCGCCGGATGTACTTGTTGTACTTCGGGTGCTTGAACTGACGTTCCACCACCACGGTGATCATCTGGTCGGCTTTGTTGCTGGAGACAACACCGGTAACAACCTGGCGGGCGTTACGGTCATTTGCTCCTTGGCTTTGTTGCTCAGACATTATTCTTTGGGCTCCTGTCCGCCAATTCCTTCGACGCGTTCATGCATCACTGTTTTAATCCGGGCGATGGAACGCCGGAGGATCTTGATTTGGGAGGGGCTTTGAACGCCACTCGTTGCCGTTTTGAATCGCAGGTCGAACAGTTCCTTCTTCATGTTACCCATGTCGAATTCCAGTTCGGCGTCGGTCTTACTGCGCACTTCTTCGATCTTCATTGCTGCTAGCTCCTTAGGCTCGGGCCTAGGTGGTGGGCAACCTCTTCACCATTCGTACTTTGATGGGCATCTTGTGCGCAATGCGCTTGAAGGCCAACTTGGCTTTCTCTTCGGTCACGTTTCCGAGCTCGAACAAGATAGTTCCGGGACGCACGCATGCGGCCCAGTAGTCCAAGTCACCCTTACCTTTACCCATCCGGGTTTCAGCAGGCTTCGATGAGATGGGCTTGTCGGGGAAGGCACGAATCCAGATCTTGGCTGCACCATCGGTCGCACGGTTGGCGGCGATACGGCTGGCTTCCAGCTGACGGCCATTGATCCAACCTGCGTCCAGGGCTTGAAGGCCGTAGTCGCCGAAGACGACCCGGTTGCCACGGGTGGCAAAGCCTTTCAGGCGGCCTTTGAACATCTTGCGATGCTTGTACTTCTTGGGCATGTATTGCATAGCGAATTTCCTCCCGGGCTATTGGCGCCCGCGACCTCCTTGGGAACCGCCGCGTCCACGGCCACCTCGGCGGGGTCCACGACCACCGCGCTCGAAACGTCCACCTTGGGCAGACAGGGCACGGTAATCGATCATTTTGCCACGATCGATGTCACCCTTGTAAATCCAAACCTTGACTCCAATCTTGCCGTAGGTGGTGTGGGCTTCAACAAAACCGTATTCCACGTTGGCCTGAAGGGTCGAAAGCGGAACTCGGCCTTCACGCTCGGTCAGAACCCGCGCCATTTCGGCACCGCCGAGGCGACCACTGATCTGACACTTGATGCCTTTGGCACCGGCCTGAATCGTACTTTGCACTGCCTTTTTCACTGCGCGACGGAAACCCATGCGGCGGCGAAGTTGGTCGGCGATGTTTTCGGCGACCAGGCCTGCGGAAAGCTCGGGGCGCTTGACCTCGTGGATGGTGAGGTGCACGGTGATTCCGCAGATCGCTTGAAGCTCAGTCTTGAGCTGGTCGATGCGAATACCCTTGCGACCCACCAAAACGCCGGGGCGTGCGGTGTAGATCACGGCGTTGACGGCTTCACCGGTACGCTCGATCTCGATGCGAGGAATGCCGGCTGAGCCGTACTCCTTCATGATGTGCTCGCGAACCTTCTTGTCCTGAAGCAGGAATTTGGCGAAGTTTCGTTTGCCACCGTGCCAGCGGGATGACCAAGGCTCGATGACTGCGATGCGGTACCCAGTCGGGTGGATTTTTTGTCCCATAGTGCTTTACTCCGAGGATCTAGAGATCCTCTCCCTTACCGGACTCGGCGACACAAACGGTTAGATGACTCGTTTTCTTGGCGAAGGGCATCGCACGGCCCTGCGGGCCCGGACGCCAACGAAGGCGGTTGTTCAACATAGGACCCTCGTCCGCGACGCACTTGCTGACGAACAGCCTGTTCACGTTCACGGATTCGTCCTGGGCTGCGTTTGCCATGGCGGAGACCAAAACCTTCTTGTAGAAGGCGGCCGCACGCTGGGGCGCGAACTCGAGTGCCTCGAGGGCAGCGTTGCAGTTGCGACCACGGATCACGTCAGCGATCAGTCGCGCCTTGCGGGCGGTGATGCGCGCGTAGCGGTGCTTCGCGGTATAAGAAGTTGTTTCGCTCATGATTGTTGAGTCCTCAAGTTGGCCTAGCGGTTACGCATGGCCTCCTTCTTGTTGGTGTGTCCGCGGAATTGGCGGGTGATGGCGAATTCGCCCAGCTTGTGCCCCACCATGTCCTCGGTGACCTGCACGCGAATGTGCTTGCGGCCATCGTGAACCATGAAAACAAGACCGATGAAGTCCGGGGTGATCGTACAGGCACGGGCCCAGGTCGTGATGGGTGACTTCACGCCCGTCTCGAGCTGCTTGTCCACCTTCTTGGCCAATTTCGGGTCGATATACGGCCCTTTCTTGATGCTACGGCTCATAGTTCTATTTACCTACGTTTCTTA
>JAAETM010000366.1 GCA_024228395.1 bacterium
CCTGCCCAATACCGCGCTGGCGGTTCCAACCTATTACGTAGTGGCCCCGGCCGAGTGTTCATCCAACCTGGCGCGGTTTGATGGCGTGCGCTATGGCCATCGTTGTGATGATCCCAAGGATCTGGAGGATCTGTACAAGCGTTCGCGCAGTGAGGGGTTTGGAGCGGAGGTCAAGCGCCGTATCCTGATTGGAACCTACGCCCTTTCCGCCGGTTACTATGACGCCTATTACCTCAAGGCCCAGCAGATCAGACACCTAATCTCAGACGACTTCAAACGTGCCTTCGAGCAGGTGGATGTGATCATGGGCCCAACCACCCCCAGCACCGCCTTTGGTATTGGGGAGAAGGCAGATGACCCGGTGACCATGTATCTGTCGGATATCTACACCATCGCGGTGAATCTGGCGGGCCTGCCGGGAATGTCGATTCCGGTACAGCCGGTGGCTGGTAGACCGGTGGGGCTGCAGCTTATTGGAAACTACTTTGCCGAGGCCAAACTGTTGAATGTGGCCCATCGCCTACAGCAGGC
>JAAETM010000367.1 GCA_024228395.1 bacterium
AGGGGTACATATCCGGTGGGTAGAGCACCTCTAGGGGCAGTAAAGGGGTGCTTGGGGGGCCAATAAGGCCTTTGGGGGCGCGAATCCGGTCAAGGGAGAGCCCTAGGGGTACATATCCGGTGGGTAGAAGCGCTCCAGGTACCCAAGAACGACAAAAGCCGGTGCTAGACCGGCTGTAGAGAAGCAGTTTCGATCCCCTACGGGCAAGAACGGCTTCGCCTGGAGCACCTGCTGCGTCTCGTCTTGCCTATACGTCCCCATTGGGACCCCCCCCAGGGGAACCTGTAGGGGGCATAGGACCACCGGGGGCTACCATCGGTGGCAATATCGAGGGGTGAGGGGCCCTGGGGACCACTTTCACCGACGCGACGTAGGCTATGGCCGGCGCCACCCTCAACCGAGGCTGGGGGGAGAGGAGCCGACGACCTCCTCAATCTATGGCCTATCTGCTGTTTTGTCCAGTGATTGAACCCAGCGCAGCTTCCAGAATCTCGTCAACGCCCTCAGAGGCCCTCAGACGAGCCAGATTGGTTTGGACGAGGCGATGTTGTCACCTGACCGACTGAAGCTCCTGAGGGTGACCTGGAGCGATGTGGGGGGGGGTTTGGTGTGGGCCAGCTGCCGTTGGTCTGGCCTGGGGCTTTGTCTTCGAGCTGTGAGTTGCTTCTAGAACCTGTCTCTCAAAAACAGCCTGGCTGCGTTTGGGTTTGAGGATGTGGGTTGGATGGGTAGGGGCTCCTTCCCCTCTATCACGAGAAGTAACGGGGTTTGGTCAGCGTTTCTGCGTGCTCCGACCGAACCAAGCGTATACGTTTCTGCGTAAGAAGGTCTTGGTTTCAATCTATATCGGCCAATACGGGCTGGATCGACGCTAGCGTAACCGTTTCTGCGTGCTTGAGAACGGGGAGTTCATAAGACTGCTGGGAAGATTCATCTCCGCCTTAGGTATCACGGCCTGGATCGGGAGGTTCGGTCAGCGTTTCTGCGCGTTGAAAATCGCTGTGTGGTCAGCGTTTCTGCGTAGAACCGGCCAAAAAGCGTAACCGTTTCTGCGTGAGCGTTTGGGGAGCCTCACCAACCCATCTGCTTCCTGGGGTCTTCTGGTGCCGTGGCTACTTGGGGCCAGATTGCCCTGGATGGACCTGCGTGTTCAGGTGCTTCGAGCCCGTCGTAGAGGGGAGTTATCCACAGGTGGGGGTCGGGCTACTACTAGGAAGTGTTACTACTAGGTAATACCTATTAAAGAACTACTAGGCGCGTTCCTCTCCGCCTTAGGTATCACGGCTCAGATCGGGAGGGGTAATCGGCGTTTCTGCGTGCCGAAAACCGCTCTTTTATCGGCGTTTCTGCGTGGATTGGCCCAGATCTTATCGGCGTTTCTGCGTGGATAACTTTTTGAGTCCACTTTTTGTGGATAACCCACCTAGCCCGTACAGGACGGTCTTGATTGTGCTTTGACGCGAACAGCCCGGATCCAGCAATCCACAGGGTGTGGAGAGGCCTGGGGTAAGTTGTCAGTTCAGTGGGTGGGGGTGACGTGGGTGGGTGAGGGCCACAGCTTCATCCCCTTGCCGGGGATCTCGGTGATGTTGGCTTTGGGGTAGACCACCCTCACCTTCCGGAGCTGCTTGAGGAAGCTCTCTCTGAAATGGTGCTTGTGGACGTAGTTGCCGCCGAACTGGAGCATCAGCGACTCCCAGGGGATTACCACCGGGCTCTTGAGGGAGTGGTAGCGGTAGGTGAGCCAGCTGTAGATGTCGATGGCCAGCGGGGACTTACGCAGCGCCTGGATCGCCCGCATGTCGAGCGGGATTGGGTGCTTGAGCAGCTCCTCGAAGAAGGGCTTGGACAGCTCGACCTTTGAAGGCGGAGGATCCATCCTGCTGAACCTCATTGGTTTCCACCACAACTCGGCTTCGTTCGCGATGCAGAACCCCGACCGGGTCCACTGCTCTTCGCCGTCGTACGTGAAGTGGACGGTGCAGCTGAGCAGCCGTTGAAAGTGGTCTTTGAAGTAGGTGATCGTCCCCCTCTTCCCCCCTGTTGGCTCCAGCCCCAGCTCTCGCATGAACCCGGCCATCGGCCCGCAGATGTGGATGGTGGACATCTTCCGCTGGATCGCGGTGCTTGAGAGCCAGGCCAGGAGGATCCGCGACGTCGAACCGTAGGGCAGCCCGTAGTCCGGGTGTGCGGTCATCTGGAGCTTGAAGTTCCCGTTCTGGCGCGTGAAGACGGTCTCTTCGGTCTTGCTGTGGGGCATGGTCGCAAGGACCAGGATCCGGGAGAAGAAGGCCAGCTTACCGACCTCTTTGGCCTCCTCGTTCTGGATGTCGAGGGCCTTCGCCATCAGCTTCTCTTGCTCATGCTCCCTCTTGGCGATGGCCTCTACCGCCTGGTCCAGTTTGTCTTCGGGTTTCTTCTTAGCCATTTCGGCCTCCATCTGCTGCGGCCTGGGATGGAAGGACCCGGGTTTTGTCATCCAGTGTTCGCTGCTCCCCCTCTTGCGTTGAGCACTTCGGGGCGTACACTGGGGACTGTCTCCGGGGTCTCCTTCCTGGAAGACGACATAGGACCCCCATTGGTCCGTCGCCCTGATTCGGTGTGGTGGTTCCCGTCGCCAAAACAGAAACAGCACCACACCGGCGCCCAGGCTTATGTTTAGGGAAGGCCCGACGCTTAGCGGTGTTGGGCCTTCTTTTGTTCTTCAATCTAGCACGAATTTTCTTCTCTCCCGAGTGCCTGCTCGCCTTTCGTCGGTGAGGGGCGAAACTCCCCGTTCGCCGTACGTCCAGCCCTCACCCAAAGGGGGGCTGGCGGATGGTGGATGGGGAGTTGCTCCCCGGGGCCGTTTCGCTCCCTGCCTGGGGCTGCTTGTTGCCCCGCCGGGAGGCGGAAGGGGAGCCCCCCTGGGGGGGCGGACGGAGGGAGGCGGGGGGGAACTAGAGCGAACCAAAGGGAGCGGAACTGACCGCCGCCTAGAAGCCCAACAGAGCGCCAGGAGGGGCCGAGCGGCGGCTTCCCCAATCAAACCCAGCCCCAGCAAGGGCAGCGTATGGAGGGGCACAAGGCCCGTCGCGACCGTTTTCCCTCCCCCCCACTGGAGGGGGGGGTACAGCGCTGGGGAGGGGGGAGCTAGTTTGCATAACTTGGTTATGTAAAGCCCGTCAGGGCCGGGGTTAGCGTGGGGCAGGAGGGGCAGTGATGGGTAAGGTCGGCCTTACCCTCGCTGACCCGGTCCCCGAAGCCGAAGGCAAGGGGGCCTGACCCGGGCGCCCCGCTGGCGACCCCCTACCCCGATTTTCCTAGAAGCTCGCAGGGCCGAGCCTTCGACCCCTGGCACCGCCGTCTCTGGAGCGCAGGGCGGGAGCGGATCCTGACCTAGCCGCCTTAAAGCTCATCAGGGAGCTGACGTTGGTCGAGCGGCGAGCTCCTTCCCCAAGAGTCACCTTCCCTCATCCGATGCTAAGGAGCCCCGATAAGACGACCTCGAGGCCAACCCAATACCGGCTACTAGCCCTTTTAGGCTCAGGCCAATATGAGCTATTAGCCAATATTAGACGCCCAAAGCCTATTCACGAGGTACCCACCTGAATTCCATCGTCATAAGTCCAGCTTCAAGCTGGACTTACGACGGCAATAGCGCTGCATACAAGATTGGAGCGCTCGTTTTATCCAGGTTGAGATACAGTTGCTCTCTGATAAGCACGGCTTGATAAAGTGCTTTTCCGAACTGGACTTACGGTCAAACCTGGTCTGAAGCATCGGCTCTGAATCTTGGGGGATGACCTCAGGCAGCGTGACCGACATACGGCCCGAGCTGCTCCGTGGGCCCCCAACCAGAACCAAACCCAAAACCCCAGAATCTAAGCAGCCCACGTCTCCTGCACCAGCCTCCAGTGCCCTGGGGGGATTGACCTGGTGCCTACTGGCTGTCTTGAGCAACCTCATGCCGACCTGGGGATGTCTTCTGGTGCTCCCTAGAGGCCTACCAGGTGCCTACCAAGCCTCTAGGGGTACCTATCCATGCTCCCGAAGCGCCTTCTAGCCCTCCAGAGGTACCTGAGGCTCCCCCCGGGACATCTTCTGGTGCCTGCTGGGTACCTACTGGCCCTCTAGGGGTACCTACCAGTGCCCTAGGAGTACTTCGAGGTGCTCCAGGGGACCCCACTAGCCCTCTGGGGGTACCTACTAGCGCTCAAGTAGTGCTTCGGGGTCGTCCAGGGATGCTTCCCGGGTACCTACCAGTGCTCCAAGAAGGTCTTTTGGCCCTCTAGGGGTACCTACTAGCCCTCTGGGGGTACCTACTTGTGCCCTAGGAGTACTTCGGATTGGTCTAGGGATGCTTCCCGGGTACCTACTAGCCCTCTAGGGGTACCTACCAGTGCTTCAAGAAGGCCTTTTGGCCCTCTAGGGGTACCTACTTGTGCCCTAGGAGTACTTCGAGATGGTCTAGGGACGCCTCCTCATGCTCCTAGAGCCCTCAGGATGACCACCTGGTGTCGATCTGGGGTTGGTATGGAGCGAACATGTGCCTTTGAGGCCTGTTTTGAGCTGAATTTGACGTTCGCGGACGGTTCAAGGTGTCGATCAGGCCCTGGTCTGGTCATACGGAGGGGTCAGTTAACTGAGCAGCGAGGGCTCACAAGGCGTCGAGCTCGCGCCAATCAGGTACCCTTGAGCCCCGTATTTACCGAAATCGAACCTACCAGTGCTGTAGAACCTGGTGCCTAGCCGGCCATAGTGACCGCCGGCGAACGTCACGTAGGACAAGGCGCTGTACCACGTGGACGACCAGGGGGTACATGTTCGGGTTCGCGATTCGACTCGACGCCGTCTACAACGAGAACAACACGTTCTGCACCTAGCTCAGCTGGAGCCCTCCGAGGCGGTACAGGCGTTCGAGATGTTCGCCGGTTCGTCCCTGTACAGGCACAGAGCCGCGCAACATATTCGACATACCGAGCCCCAACAGCCCCACATACGACGACAAAACAAGCCGACAAACACCCTTACCGTCGACATTCGACACATAAGAACGAGACCTGCTTCGCGCCGTCGCCAGGTTGAGCGCGCGTTCTCGCAAAACACTACAGAATCAAGCCCAAGCATCGCCTGACATCGATCCAACATCACTCAGGCATCGCCTGACATCGTCTGACACCTACACAACACAACCAAACACGACCAAACACAGCCTGAAGCACACCTGCACCCAAACGGCCTTCCAGATGGTGCATACACACGGCCATGCCACAGACAGCAAACACGCCTTTATACAACGTCTAAGCGATGTCAGACAATGCTTGGGCGATGTCAGACAATGCTTGGGCGATGCCAGACAATGCTTGGGCGATGTCAACACGCACAAATCCGATACACCACCACCCCCAGCCACATCAACGCCGGCGGAGCAGGCACGAGCTCGCCAAATCAAGCACCAAACCCGACAAACACGACCTCGAACGCCACCTAGTATCGCCCAAATGTCACCCACACGACGCTACCCATGCCCCTCAAGGTCATCGGCGGCGCCTTCTTTCTCCTCCTTACGTAGGGTGCACCTGGCGGCAATGACGTCGGTGGCGGTACCACCGTAGGGGCTCACCAAAGGGGTTCGATGTCGTGATACAGGGCTTTGATCTTTTTTCTCAACACGTGCTGGCGTCGTCGGACTGCCCCTTGCGGTAGGGGGATGTCCCTAGGGAGACGTTGCGCACGTGGTACCCCTACGCCTAGAGCGCTGCCCTAGGAGTACCACGGATGGATCCCCGTTAAACCGGGGCTTGAGGTAGGTGCGGGAGTAACCGACGAGCACTGCCGTCGCTGGCTTCGTCAGGGGGGACGTAGGCGAAGCTGATGCATCTCGACACGTAGAAGGGCATGGATCTGAGCGCTCACTGCCACTGAATGCTCCCCATGCACCCATTTGAGACGTAGTTGAACCGTTCGCTTTGCTCCTCCGTTCGTTTTTCGCATCACGGCACCTATAGAGTCGCCCAAACCAGCCCAGAAGTTCTTCTAGGGACCAAACGGACCGCCATCTTCATCACCGGGTCCACATATCGAGCCCATATAAGCCCCGGACCCCCTCAATGTTCTGGCAGGTAGGGGTTGATGAGCTTCGCGGGGGGTTATGTGAGCCTCCGGGAGGTTTGAAGAGGCTGTTTGGCAGGTCACCCCACCCGATAAGCTCTTCTGAGTTGGTCGAAGCGTCGTAGGAAGCCACCTGGTGCTCCAGGTGAGCCACCTCACACGCCTGGAGGGGCTCACACTCCTTCGCTGTTGCGGTGTCTGGCGGCAATGCGGCTGATGGTGGCAGGGCTGACCTTGAAGAGACGGGCCACTGCAGCCTGGGACCTGCCCGCTTCGAGCATGGCCAGGGCCTCGGTGCGCTGCTCACCAGTGAGCTTGGGACGGCGGCCGCCGACGCGACCATCTCCTCGAGCAGTCTGGAGGCCAGCTCGGGTGCGCTCGCGGATCATCTCGCGCTCGAACTCGGCTACAGAGCCGAGCATCTGCATCAGCATGCGTCCTGCTGGGCTGGTGGTGTCGATGGCTTCGGTGAGGCTCCTAAAGCCTGCTCCTGCCTCATCGATGCGCTCGATGAGGGTGAGCAGGTCCTTGAGCGACCTTGAGAGCCGGTCGAGCTTCCAGACCAGCACGACGTCGCCTTCACGCAGGCGGTCGAGGAGGCGGTGAAGCTCGGGGCGGTCCCAGCGGCCTCCTGAGGCGGCCTCGACGAAGATGTTGGCGGGGTCGCAGCC
>JAAETM010000368.1 GCA_024228395.1 bacterium
CGGCGTGCGCATAGCGCCAGAGGGGAAGCAAAGTAGGCATCCGAACACGGCGTCCAGTCATTTCGGGAGCTGGCAACGGAGCGGCAACGAGCTTGCGATGTTGTCGCGCAGTGCCAGTGACCGGGACGTCCGGGGCAATAACAGGTTGTCGAAGATCGAGTGCGTTTTGGGGACTTGGATGTCCCAAAACGCATCACGAGATCAAAGACTCACTTGCACTTCCTTCTGGCTCCTGTAACTGTGCTAGAATCTGGCCAGGTTTATACCGTTGCCGCTGCGGTATATCAGCGGCACCTTGAGCACCTCCGACCCGACCCAGGTGCAAACAGCTAATAGGCTGCAGGCCATCTTCCCAACTCAACCCTGACTATTTCGTTCCAGGGTCCCTTCCAAAAACGATAGCCGCATCGGCATCTCTCAGTGTGCGGTGCGCGAGCGCATGTGTGGCAGGAAGCCGGCACAGGCAGTGGCCCGATGGACTCGGGCCGCGTAGCGAAGCGCCTGCTCAATGAACTCATTGGATGGCGGCAATCCATTAACGTAGCCAATCAACCCTTCAAAACCATTGGCATAGCCCTTCACCCCCTGCTGCTCCTTCGCTGCGCGCCATGGAGAGTGAAACGAAGGCGCGTAAACCCCGGTAGCCGTGAGGCCGCACTGCTTCCCCGGCGTGCGCATAGCGCCAGAGGGGAAGCAAAGTAGGCATCCGAACACGGCGTCCAGTCATTTCGGGAGCTGGCAACGGAGCGGCAACGAGCTTGCGATGTTGTCGCGCAGTGCCAGTGACCGGGACGTCCGGGGCAATAA
>JAAETM010000369.1 GCA_024228395.1 bacterium
ATGCGCGGCTTTGGCCCGTGCTCAAGATCAAGTTTTGGAGAGCTTGGGCAGCTACCGCGAAGCGCCCTTGGCCAAGTTCGACGTGCAACGTTTCGTGGACAAGGTGCAAGACAGCATCAGCGCCGAGCCGGTGGGTGAGGCTCCGCAAGAAGCGTTGCAGTCGGCACGTTCACTCAAACCCTATGCTTTGGCGGCGGTGGTTTTGTTGGCTTTGGGTTTGCCTTGGCTTCTGGATGGGCCGTCCGAAGGTGAGCCTGATTCGACAACCGAACACGTGGCTGAAATCACGCCTGAGCTTCAACCGGATCCTGTGGGCCAACCGGTTCAAGCACCCGGGCCCATTGCAGACGATTCCGACTTCCAGGCCGAGCGTCACCTGGCCGCGGTCGCAGACTTGCGCGGCGCGCTCTCTTCGTTGATGGGCGCATCCCCCGACTGGAAGCTGTATGGGGATCGGGTTGAAGCCTTGCGAACGGCGGGTTGGCCCATGGCCAGCTTGATCTCCGGCTTGCTCGGCGATGAACATCTGGAAACGGCAAAGGCCGCCATTCATGCATTGGCGGACGAGGGCGGGCGTTTGGCCAACCGTCGCCTATGGGAATTGCGCAGGGATGAGCGCTTGGGAAGCTTCGCAGTGAAAGAGCTTCAGGTCCGTGGTGTTTTGAGCATGGCTCAAACGGTCGACCTCTATTGGGAGGGGCAATTCGAAGCCGTCGCGCTCGATGGACTGGCGGATTGCAACGGCGTTCAAGCCTTGCAGGGAGCCAAGTTGCTCATGCGCAAGGCGCCCAGGCGCAAAATTCCCGACGCTTCGATTCCCGTGCTCGCTGGATTGTTGCAGCGCGCTGGAGACGCGGGCTCGAAACATGCGCTCGCCTTGCTGGAGGACCGCAACCTTTCACAGGAACTATGGGCGGCGGAAGTGGCTCGTTCCTTTGACTTGCGCGAAGTGCTCGAAATGTACTTGGCCGGTGGGGATGGAACCGCCTGGGAGAACGGGGCCTTGGTCCTGGCCAGTCAGCACACTAGCGCGGTGTGGGTGCCGTTCCTTGAGGAGTGCTGCAATCGTTCCAGGACCGCCAACCGCGCGGTGCGGGCACTGCAAGGCCAACCTGGCTTGACTGCGCTCGA
>JAAETM010000370.1 GCA_024228395.1 bacterium
ACCGATACGCTCCATCGGCCACAGGCTGCCCATGGGATAGGGTGGTCGTTCAGCGGCAGAGGGTTGCAGCAGTTGGTCACTGCGAAGGTTCTTGAGGACGGCCTCTGCCATGTAGAGCATCGACCAGGCCTGTTTGCGTTCTCGATCCAGTTCGCTCAGCCATTGCGCGGCCTCTTTCTCGGCATGACAATCACTGCACAGTTCAACCCAGCGTCGGCGCAGCACCTGGTTGTTGGATGTGTGGGGGTTGATCTCGCGCAGGCCGAATTTCCACATGGATTTGTGGGCCACCTGGTGGCGACCGGCGTCCATGTGGCAGTAGGCGCAGGTGGGGGCCTTGTAGTTGCCCTTGGTTAGTGGTTTTGACCAATCCCAATCCTTGCCCTCAGCCAGATAGATCTGGCCGTGGGCGGAGGCGAAATAGGTGGTGTCATCCGGGTGGGGTGGCCCCGAGTGGCAGGTTATGCAGGCCTCCGGGCGGCGCGCCTCGGCGGCATCAAAGAGGTGCCGGGTGTGGCAGGAGTCGCATTTGGTGGCCACCGAGTGGCACTGCACACAGGACTGGACCTCGGCCTTGGGCTTGTCGGCAAAGTGAGGTGCGTCCACCGCCCGCTCCATAGCCAGTATGTGGCTGGGAAAGCCGTAGCGGGCCTCATCCTTGGATTCACTCTGTTGCTTAGCGTGACAGCTACCGCACACCTCGGGTGTGGGCAGATGCAGCCTTTGATGGTCGTTGCCATGACAGTCGCTGCAGAACACC
>JAAETM010000371.1 GCA_024228395.1 bacterium
TCCACAACTGCATCACCTATGGCATGACCTGCAATGAAGAACGCATGGCCATCCTGACGGAACAGGTCATGGCAGCAGCTTCGCTGCCCCAATAGCCTCGCACGACCCCGACTCCAACGCCCGGCCAGGACCCCCAGGGCCAGCGTCGATCTGTTTGCAGTGGACGTTTCGGGTAAGCTACTCCCATGCAGCGCGGCCCCCTACCCGATTCAGCCGATGAATGGCGAGGGCGACTCGGCGGTTTGCACAAACATCCCGAACTGCCCGAGGACAGCAAACACGCGGCCGTATCGATCATATTGCGATCAGGACCAGAGCCCGACGTGCTGCTCATGGTACGCGCTGAGGATGAGCGGGATCCATGGTCAGGGCAGGTGGCCTTGCCCGGAGGACACCGGGACCCCGGAGATGAAAGTCTGATTCACACCGCATCCCGGGAAACCCTGGAAGAGGTTGGGCTGGATCTGGATCGACACGCCGACCCGCTCGGATTCCTCGACCCCTTGCAAGCGCGCACAAAAGGCAAGATGGTGGCGCTCTGGGTCACCCCCGTTGTTTTCCTACAACACAGCCCCGCGCCGCTGGAACTAGGGCCCGAAGCCTCCCACGCTTTCCGGCTCCCCATCCTGCCCACCCTGGCGGGGCAACTGGACGCGGAATATCGAATAGAGCGCGACAAACAAGTCCGGCGCTATCCCGCTTGGGCCTGGGATGATCGTTTGGTTTGGGGCATGACGCGCACGATCCTGGACCAATGCTTCGCCAAGCTGATGCGGTAGGACCCTGATCGAGCCCTACGAATACAACACCTCGTCGGCGAACTCTCGAATGCGCTCCTGCAGCGCCAAATCGCGCAGGATGCGGTTGTGACCCAAGCCGCTGGTGCGCTCGACCTGCACCCAGGGCAGGGCCCGCTCGATTTCATCCGCATGGGTCACCGAAACTTCCTTGTCCTCGTAATCGTGCACGCAAAGGTAACGCAACGGACTTTCCGACATGTTGCACATGGCCGCCACGATACTCAGCTCCGACATCGGCTTGCCAGACAATTCCAAGGAGCGCTTGTCAAAGTACGACATGACGCTTCCGGGCATGCCCCGATCCCTTAGGACCCGCTCGGTCATGGTCTCCAAGCTATTGGGCGACCCCACCGTCACGAATACCTTGCAAGTCGGCAGTTTGCCCGCCGCCAAAACCGGCGCCGCCGTCAACCCCCCAAAAGAGTGACCCACGACCACGTCGAAAGGTCCTGCCGTTCGCTGCAGATCCTCCAAAACTTGCCAACCGTGGGGCAAGATGGCCATGGGTGCTTCGGTGAGCCCAGACCCCGGACCGTCATACAAAACCACATCAGCACCCGCGCGCATGAACTGCTTGCCGATGCCAAGCAGGGCCGTGGCCCGACTACCCCAACCATGCATCATCAGAACCCGCATGCGGATTTCGCTCGGGGACTCCAAGTGATAAACCCTCACCCGATGACCAGCGGACTGCAAAGTCTCCTGACGCGCGTGGCTTTGCAGGAAGTGCTCATCCGACGCATCTGAGTTGACCGGTTTCGGACTCTTTACGAAGTGGGACCAGGCCAGGCGCGCGCCCAGGGGCGGAGCCAGACGGAACAAGGACCCTATCGCCAGGCGGCCAATATTCTGTGTGAGTGTGGGAGGGGGAACCATGACCGGGGACAGTAAACCACGGGGCTGAACTTTCCAGGAACTCGTACAGGTTACTAGGCCCGGGCCATCGATTTCAGTGGGCAAGCCCGGAAGCTCTCAACATGGCAACTGCCTGGGTTCCGTGTTGCTGTCCCGGAACGAGCATGGCAAGCCCCCCTGGGGTCGGGAATGGGGGTCGCCGGACCCGCAGCCCCTCGAGTTGCACAGAGCTCCGAAAAATGGACCTGGGGAGCCTGAATCAGCCCTTTTTGAGGGCCTGGCTGGAACGATCCACACGCAACCCAGGCAGTCAACCTCAACGTTGAGGTTAACGTTCGCCACTGCTTGAACTGGGGGGCAATACCTCCACCCCCACCACCACCTGCATGCTGGCCCCCACGGTAACCCGCAGGCTTTCCCCGCTGGACAGGCGCGGCGCATAGGTCCACACGACCCCTTCCACCGAATCCGGCCAACCCATTTCGGAGGTCAATCGCTGACTGGTCCACCCGGCCAGAAGGGTCTGGCCCAAGTCGGGATTGAGCACCAATAGGCGAAAGAGTGTGCCACGGCCTTCCTTGCCCGCCTGGGCTAGGGACTCTTCCAAAGCATCCATTCGCTGCTCAACCGCCAGGACGGTCTTGTACTCGGTGTCATCCGACAAGACCCAAGCCATGGCTATGTACAACGCCACGGCCGAACCGAGGATGAGGAGGGAACGCACTTGCCAATTCACAGGCCCCAGATTACGAAAGCGCGCCCGGCACCCCTGGGTTTTCCCGACCTTTCGAGGTCAAAGGCCCCCGATTGAGCCACGGATGGCCCGATTCGACGATGGATTCTGGCCTTGGCCCGCGCCGACTAACGCAGCAAGCCGGAAAGTTCCGCCGCCACGGAGAGGGCGATCTGGTTGGGTTCCTTGCTCGTGGTTCCGGTGCCGATGGGGCAACGCACGCTGTCGATCGCCTCCTGCCCCAAGCCCATACGCGCGAGCTGCTGCCTGAAGCGCGCCCATTTGCGTTCCGAGCCGATCAGGCCCAGGTAGGCGTGGGGACCGGAGCGCAGGGCCTCGGCCAGGATTTCCAGGTCCATGGCGTGGCTGTGGGTCATGATCAAGATCAGACTGCCCGGCCGCAGGTTTCGGATCTCGCCTTCGGGTGCATCCACAAATCGAACCTCGAAGGGAGTCGTTTCCGGCAAGCGGGGAACCAGCTCTTCGCGGCTGCGCGAGTCCACGAGCAAAACGTCGGCGCCCAACCAGGGAGCCAAGCCGCCCAGGGCCTGCCCCACATGTCCGGCGCCGAAGATCACCACCTGCTTGCGCAGCCAAAGGAAACTCTCGAAGAAGAGCGTGACCTCGCCCCCGCAACATTGCCCCGCCTTGGCACCCAGGGGGAAGCGTGCGCTTTCGGCACCCGGCTTGCCAGCATACAGCATCTGTTGGGCTTGTTCCGTGGCCAATTGCTCCAGCCGGCCCCCACCGATGGTGCCCCACGAAACCCCGTCTGCGTCCACGATCATGCGCGCACCCGCGTCCCGGGGAGTGCTGCCTTGGGTACCGGTGACCGTCACAACCGTGCATGGCGATCCCACCTCGCGATGGCGTCCCAATTCGTCCAGCCAAGCGTTGATCACATCACCCATGATTGCGTTAGAAGGAGGGGCTAGAGGATCCCGGTCCCGCCCCCTGATTTCCAGCGGCGGACGCAGCACCCGCGGCAAGGGTCCGGGCCGGACCCGCATCGGTCCCATCGGACCGGCAAAGGGGTGGTGGGCCATACTGGACTTGAACCAGTAACTTCCACGCTGTGAACATGGCACTCTACCAATTGAGTTAATAGCCCTCTTTGGGCCGCCAAAAATAGTGTCCCTCACCCCCTGGGGCAAGCTTTCAGCGACGATTTCGGCTGAAAACAGCTCCCGCCCGGCCAGGTTTGCAGCCCCCAGCCCGAGCGGATGCAGGGTGAAGGGCCCCATGCGCCGGATCGCCCCGCGAAGTGGAAAGGTGCCCCCGGGAACGCCGCCAGCCGATCTGTGGGGGCCCGCAGGGAAATCGCCCTATTCCAGGCAGCCTGTCGGCCCGGACGTTTCATGAACACGCGCCCCAGGCTCGATGCAACACACCCAGGCTAGGAGATGTCCTTGCCGAGCTTGCCCTTCAACCGTTCACCGAGCTTGCCCTCCGCCCGACGCAACATCATGCGCACGGCGTCTTCGCTGCGGCCGCCCAGGCGTTTTCCAGCTTCGCGCAGGGACAGGCCCTCGAAGAAAACCAACGTGATCGCCTTGCGGTGCTCGTCCGACAGATCCTTGAGCGCCGCATGCAAAATCCCCACGTTCTCTTCCCGCGAAACAATCTGAGTCACCGAGAGGTCCTTGGAAGGAAAGTCCAAGCTCGCGCTGTTGCCCTTGGAATCCTTGACTTCCATCGATCGCTCGCGCCCCTGATCGCGCTTGCCAGCGCTGTAGAACTCGGCCTTGTCACGAATCTTGTTCTTGAGGATCTGCACCAACCAACCGAGCAGCGACTTCTCGCCCCGATAGCGATACCGACCGAAATCCCGGGTAGCCTCGCGGAAGGTGGTTTGCGCCAGGTCATCGGGATCTTCCTTCAGCCTCAGCTTCGGACCCAATTGCCGACGCGCCACATCGATCATGGTCTGGTGATAGCGCGTGAACAGGGCGTTCAATGCCTCCGCGTCACCGGTCTGAGCCGCCTGAACCAGCTCGGCTGTTTCATCGTTCAGAAATTCCTCCGGCAGTTCAAATTCAGCTGGGGCTCGCCGATCCTCGCCCGCGGGCAGGAAACCATCTTCATCTTTTTCGTTCGACACCGGCGCATCATACCCGAGGACCGGCCCACCGCACCCTGGCCCCGCGTCAAATCCCAGAAAGAACAACATCTCGGCCCTACAAGGCAGGAAAGAAGGCGCCACAGACAATCCTTCCACCGCAAGGGATGGCGCGGACCGCGCACTCCCCTTCCTACACCGCCCTCACGAAGGATCGCCAGTACCACACACCTCTCCACCACATGCGTGAAGGGAGATTCCCACGCGGCACCGGCCCCCCCCCCTTTTGCGGATGGCAAAAAACCTGCCGGCCCCCTCGATCCCTGGTTACTGCGCCAGTCGGGCGCGGAATTGGGCTTCATCCAGGACTTCGACCCCCAGGTCCTGCGCTTTTTTCGCCTTGCTGCCGGGCTTGCCACCTTGGATCAACAGATCGGTCTTTGCGCTGATGCTCGAACTGACCTTGCCGCCGGCGTCTTCGACCATCTTCTTGGCTTCGGCGCGGGTGATATTCTCCAACGTGCCGGTGAACACAACCCGCAACCCATCGAGCGCGCCGCCTTGCGATTGGATCTTGTGCACCAGCTTCACCCCACCCTCGAACATGCGCTCCAGCATGGCCAGGTTCTGGGGCTGCTCGAACCACTCGATGATATGACCTGTCGTAACCGGCCCAAGGCCATCGATGTGTTGCAAGGTCTCCGAATCCGCAGCCTTCAGCTCATCCAAGGAAGCAAAGTTCGAGGCCAACAAATCCCCCACCGTGCCACCCAACCCCGAAATCGCCAGCGAGGACAAAAACTTGCCGAAGGGTATTTCCTTGCTCGCATTCAGTTCCTTGATCAAGTTCACGGCGGACTTCTCACCCCAACCTTCGAGCTCGAGCAGATCCTCTTTCTTCAAAAAAAACAGATCCGCCGGCGAGGAGATCAAGCCCTCGGTGAACAACTGCTCGATCCCCTTTTCCCCGATCGACTCGATTTCAATTCCCGCCCGCGCCGCGAACAGAATCGTACGACCCATGCGCTGGGGCACACAACCCAACGAGTTCGGGCAAATCACGTACTTGCCGCTGCGCTCCACCGACGTACCGCAGGCCGGGCACGTTTCCGGCATGGCAAAGCCCTGGGCATACCCCGCGACCACGCCCGAGCGCAACCCGCCCTGCGTGTCCTTTAATGACTCGGGCAAACCCTCCGCCCACCCCTTGGGGGCCTTGCCCTTGGCCAATACCGCCACACCGGTGACCTGGGGAATCACATCCCCCGCCCGCTCCAAGAAAACGCGGTCCCCGGGGTGCAAACCAAGGTTTTGAACGTGTTCTTCATTGTGCAAGGTCGCGTGTCGCACGATGACTCCACCCACACCGACCGGCACCAAATGCGCACGCGGGGTCAAGCGCCCCTTGGTGCCCACCTGGATTTCGATGGCCAACAGGGTGCTGATCTCGGAACGCGGCGCAAACTTGTGCGCGTACTGCCAACGCATGGAGCGCGCCGTGCGGCCCAGGCGCCCGCGAATCGCAAAGCCGTCCAATTTGCAAACCACCCCATCGATTTCGAAGGGAATGTCATCGCGCCCTTCTTCCAAACGATCGTGATACGCCAGGCATTCGTCCAGGCCATGGGCGACCTCCTGGTAACCCGAAACCGGAAAGCCCCACTCCTCCAAAGCACCAAACAACTGGCTTTGACTTTCGATCGCGGTGCCAGCCGGAACCGACTTGGGTTCCCCCAGCGCGCCACCGAACAAATCCTTGTCCGCGGGGGAGTCCCCAGATCCAAACACAATTCGTGGGGCGCTGTAGCTGAAGAACTCGAGCGGATAACGCGCAACCTCGGCGGGGTCATTGCGCCGCAACGCCCCCGCGGTCGCGTTGCGTGCATTGGCCAGCAGTGCTTGCCCACGCTCCACGCGCGACTTGTTGAACCGCTCGAAGCGCACGGTCGAAATCAACACCTCGCCACGCACCTCCAAGAGGTCGGGAATCGGGTACTTGCCCTCTTTCAAACGCAGGGGCAGATTCCGGATGGTCCTCAGGTTCGCGGTGATCTCCTCGCCCACTTTTCCATCGCCACGCGTGATGCCACGCACAAAAATGCCTTTCTCGTAGATCAAGGACGCACTGACCCCATCGAACTTGGGCTCCACGCTCCACGTCAATTGACGACTTTCGTCCACGCCCAAAAAGCGCTCGATTTTCTCCTCGAAGTCACGCACTTCCTCCTCGTCGAACAAGCTGGCGATCGAAAGCATGGGCACCGCGTGCTCGACCTTATTAAAACTAGAGCCTTCCTCCAGCGGCGCGCCCACCCTTTGGGTCGGACTGTCCGCGGTCAACAGCTCGGGATGCTCGTTCTCGAGCGCGGTCAGTTCCTGCAACCAACGGTCGTATTCCGCATCGCTGATGCCCGAATCCTTGCCGCCGTAATACGCCGCGTTGGCCGTGTGGATCCACTCGCGCAGCTCGGCCACCCGCGCGGCCGGTTTGGTTTTCGCCCTCTTGGCCATGGGCCTAGGCGTCCCCTGCTGAAGGGTCGTGGGGTCCGCCGGGCAGTACGAAGTTGTGGGGCAAGAGCTCGCGCAGAGTACCGCGCAATACGCCATTACCTTCACCCACGATAAGCACCGTCCAGTCCATGCCAAACTCGGCCAACACCTGGCGGCAAGCGCCACAGGGCCACGCCAGCGGCCCAGCGCCCGACGCCACGATTGCAACCGTTTCAAATTCTCGCACCCCTGAAGCGACCGCAGCCACCAGCGCATTGCGCTCGGCGCACAGGGTCAGTCCAAAACTGGCATTCTCCACATTGCAGCCCACGTGGATCGATCCATCCTTGCCCCGCAATGCGGCGCCGACGGCAAATCCTGAGTAGGGCTTGTAGGCCTGCGAACGCACGGCCCGGGCCGCCTCGATCAGCTCCCCTTCCTGTTGATTCACATCGGTCATGGGCACCAGCCTCACCTGCCCGCCAGCCCAGGTCAACAGCCTTTCCCAGGTCTACCTCAACGTTGCAAACCACCGGGTCCAAACAACCAAATGCAGGCCCGCAGGATCGCTTTGGCTTGGGATCTGCCCCGTGGCTGCAAGTCACCCTTGGCGCCCGTGAAGCGCGGTGGCCGGTGAATGCCACCGGCCACCAGACGGCCTGGTAGTTCATCATATTAAGGTCCATGGCCAAGTGCATCAGAAGGGCATTCCCGCCTCCCCATCGGGGTCCGAATCGGCCTCGTTTTGCTCGGCGGGAAGGCCTTCTTCATCCCCATCCCGGGCCCCTTCGCCACCCCATTCGGGCACGTGGGCTGCGCTCTCGGGCAGCAGGTCATAACCGTTGTAGGGCACGGTCAGGCGCTCGATGCGCTGGCCCGTCAATTCATCCTCATAGGTTTCCTCGATGACGTGCACCAGCGCTTTGCGCCCCACCAGATCCTGGGGCTCCAGCTCCAAAACGCCCGACACGTCAAAACCCAAGATGGCCAGCACCTGCTTGACGCGCGGCAACCCGCGCTCGGACCAGGTCAGGTTGTCCCAGGCCGCCGTCTTGCCGGCCAACACGCCCGACAGGACCTTCCAATGCACGCCCCAACGGGGACTGCCATCCCGCGCCACGTGCAGCCTCGCATCCACCAAAATGCACGGGTACTGGCCGGCCGGAATGCCGACCAAGGAATGGGTGTCGTCGATTTCTGCAAAGTTCTGTCGCATGGTTTTGGCTCTCCCAAGGGTCTCTCGGTTTCTCAGTTTCTCGTCGGGACCCGGTGCACGATGCTCCAGAAAGCCCCTGGGCCCATCCAATTCAGGAATTTTGCCCTTTTCACCATAAAGACCGCCCCCGCACGCAATAGTTGCACCCCAAATCCCAATCACTTTGTGGAACGTTCTGCCAGCCCGGTTTCCTCCCCCAAAAAACCGAGTAGAATGCCCCTGCCCACCGCCACGTAAGACGCAGCCATGCACGACTCAGCCACATACGACGAAGACCCTTCCATAGAAGCCGTTGACCAGGATGACCGCATCTGGGGCGCCATTGCCCATTTGTCCACGCTGCTCTCCCTACCGTTTTTCAACCTGCTCGGCCCCCTCATCGTGATGCTAGCCAAGGGCGACGAGTCCTATTTCATCCGCAAGCAGGCTGTGGCCGCCCTCAATTTTCAGATAACGATCCTCATCATCTACGTCATCCTCACAATCACGATCATCGGCCTGGCGGTCATCTGGATTGTTCCGATCGTTTCCCTGATCGTCACCTGCCTCGCCGGCATCAAGTCCTTCGAAGGCCGCAGTTACAACTATCCCTTCAGTTTCCACTTTGTGACCTAGGTCGCCAATCGCAATCCCGAGGGCCAACGGCGATGGCCGCAGATAATCCTCCGCACCTGCAAAAGCGCGGGATCCAGCGATGCTGGATCCCGCGCTTTTGTAGATGCGGAGGGAGTGTCTGCGGCACCCTCCTGCCTACACCCCTGTCACCTGTCGAAAGACACGCTCCATGTTGCCGAAGAACACCTTCTCGACATCGCTACGCGACAACCCAGCCTCCAGCAGCGCATCCGCCAAATTGCCATAACACGACGCATCCGACAGCCCCGTGGGCGTACGTTGAATGCCATCAAAATCCGATCCAAGGCCCACGCACTCCACCCCCATGACCTCGACCGCATGCATCACATGATCCACCACATATTGCATAGGGAACACCCCACACCGCTCCTGAATCATCGACGTCTGCAGCTCGTTCAAGTCCGTTTCATTGGCTCCTTCTAGCGCCTTGTAACCCTCCGTCTGCCGCACCGCCCCCTCTTCCTCGCGCGCATCCTGGCTCAAGAACGCCGTACAAAAAACAACGCACAGAACACCGCCAGCATCCGCCATCGCCCGCATGGCGCGGTCCGACATGTTACGCGGGTGATCATTCAAAGCCGCGCACCCCGAATGGCTCGCAATAATCGGCCGCGTCGACACTCGCATCGCATCCAGCATCGACTGTTCGGCGGCGTGGGAAACATCCACCACAATGCCCAGCTGATTCATGCGGCGCACCATGTCGCGCCCCAAGTCCGAAAGCCCCTCCGGAATGCCCTCGCTGGTCACCGGCTGGCAGGACCGCACCCACGACAGGTGATTGTTCCAACACAAGGTCACGACACGCACCCCGAGCCCATGAAAGCGATCCAGCTCCTCCAGGCTGTCGCCCAAGGAATGCGCTCCTTCCAAGGCTGCAATCGCGCCGATACGGCCCTCCCCGCGGATCCGATCCAGCTCATTTCCATTGCGCACCAATCCCACCTGGTCGGGATGGCTCTCGACCAGCTTTTGCAAGGCCCCAATCAAGCGCCGCGCGCGCCCCGCTGCGCCACCTTCTTCAGCACCGATGAAACGGGGATCGACCCAAGCGGTCATCACCACCGCCGCCAAGCTTCCCCGCTTGCCCCGCACCAAGTCCAAGTGCCCGGAGCCTTCGACGCCCAAATCATGCCCAAGGTCCAAGGCGCGTTGAATCGAGTCGACGTGGGCATCGAACACGGGAAAAGCAATCTCACTCATACTCCCCACCATAAGAGAGCCCACCCCCCATCCGCCACCTGCGGGGAGGAGCCCACCTGGTATCCGCGCGGATAGCCCGCCCGGCACCCGCCACCCGTCATCTATGAAAGTCCGACCCGAGCCTCCGGATATTCATGGACAAGGGGGGCAAAAGCACATCCCCCGGGACAGATAGGCGCATCCCGAACAACCCCCTCAGCAGTGTCGAGCTGCGGGTGGAGGGCACACCCGCACGAGCCTATGGCGGACGCCCAGGAACAACCGACCGGTGGGGATACGGAGCCAGGCTCTCTTCCGCCACCTGCCAACCTGACAGCCCCCCCCTCAACCCCCAAAACCCGCTGCCACACTGGCAGCGCGACCACCCCCCGCCACGTCCTCCCACCGCCCTCCCCCCAGACCCCCTCCCATACCCCGTTACCCCCCAACCACTTACAACCGCTCCCCAACCACCGCCCCCAATCCCCGCCCCCGGCACGATCTTTGCATCCCCCCCGCCAGGGCCCCAACCCGGCCCCCCCCAGCCCACAGCCAAATGTACACCCCCCGCCGCATCCTCATCGCCGACGATGACTCCGACATTCGCCTCGGAGCCAGCGACCTCCTAGCCAATTCCGGCCTGGAAATCGTGCAGGCAGCGGACGGCAGCCAGGCCATGCGCCTATTAAACGAAGGCTGCGGCGCCCACCTCGCCCTCTTCGACATCCAGATGCCCGGCTTCACCGGCCTGGAGCTCTTCCAGCACGTGATCGACCACAAGCTCAACCTGCCCTGCATCCTGTGGTCAGGCGACGCCACCGCCGGCACCGAGCAATTCGCCCTCGAGCGCGGCGCCAGCGCCTTCCTGCACAAACCGGTGCCGCCGAAAATCCTGCGCGAGCGGGTCCTGGCCGCCCTTGAGCAACACTGGGGCCCCCGCGCCAACTAATCCTTCAACCGCCGAAGCGTTTCGGCGGTTTTCGTTAACCAACCATCCCATCCCCAAAAACCTACGGACCGATCCGGTCCCCCCACCAATATGGCCACCAAGACCAAAGCCAAAGCAAAGAAAACCGCCATCCGCCCCCTCGGTGACCGCGTGCTCGTCCAGCGCGTCGAAGCTGAAGAGAAGACCGCCGGCGGCATCCTGTTGCCCGAGTCCGCTAAGGAGAAGCCCAAGGAAGGCATCATCGTCTCCATGGGCGAAGGCAAAACCCTCGACAACGGCGAGCGCTCGACCTTCAGCGTCGGCGTTGGCGACCGCGTGCTCTTCACCGCCTACGGCGGCACCGAAGTCAAGTTCGACGGCACCGACTACCTGATCATGCGTGAGGACGACATCCTCGCCGTGATCGGCTAAGCCCATTTTCCTTATCCCCACCCCACCCACCTCCACAAAAGGAAAATCCCATGGCAGCCAAGCAAATCAGCTATGACTCCAACGCCCGCGAGCACATTCGCGCCGGCGTCCAGACCCTGGCCAAGGCCGTCAAGATCACCCTCGGCCCCCGCGGCCGCAACGTGATCCTGCAAAAGTCCTTCGGCAGCCCGACCGTCACCAAGGACGGCGTCAGCGTCGCCAAGGAAATCGAGCTCGAAAACGCCTACGAAAACATGGGCGCCCAGCTCGTGAAGCAGGTAGCCCAGCAGACCAACGACGCAGCCGGCGACGGCACCACCACCGCCACGGTGTTGGCCGAAGGCATCTTCGTCGAAGGCCTCAAGAACGTAACCGCCGGCGCCAACCCGGTCGCCCTCAAGAAAGGCATCGACGCCGCCGTAGATTGCGCCACCGCCCAACTAAAGCGCATGTCCACGCCCATCAAAGGCCACAAGGACATCGCCCAAATCGCCACCATCGCCTCCAACAACGACCCTGAAATCGGCAAGAAAATCGCCGACGCCATGGA
>JAAETM010000372.1 GCA_024228395.1 bacterium
ACCAACGGCGTGCTCATCGCCGACCGTACCGGCTCGGTCATCCCCTACGCCCTCGACGGCCTGCAGGACCGCGGCACCTTCTTCGTGCCCCCGGGCGATGCGGTCTACGAAGGCATGATCGTGGGCGCCAACAACAAGGACGACGACCTACCCCTCAACATCTGTCGCACCAAAAAGCTCACCAACATGCGAGCCTCCGGCAGCGACGACAACGCCAAGATCGCCCCGCCGATCATCTTCTCCCTGGAAGAGTCCCTCGAGTACATCGAAGACGACGAACTCCTAGAGATCACCCCCACCAGCCTGCGCCTACGCAAAATGCACCTCACCGAAAACGCCCGCAAGAAGCACAAGCGCGGCATGCCGGTGCGCTAGTTCGAAGGGCAACCAACAACAAAGGCGCCCCCGCACTTCACCGAGCGGGGGCGCCTTTTTCACTCAATCCGACACTAATTGACCAGGCGTGGATGAAACATGGTTAGATGCCAACTCGTGCTATGGTCATCAAGTCGGCACTCCAGGATTCTTCTCTACATGAAACTCATGCTTGGGTGTGAATAGTACCCTCAACTGAGCCATTGCGAGCTCGAGTACGGAGCGATTGCAAATCCATCTCTGCGCTACCGGTAAACGGTAAGCTCTCTCTCTATTTAGGTTTCTGGGTTCACCCCAAAGCACCTCAAACCGGGCGACAGGGTCACCATCTTTGAGCCATTGCAAGGGATTGCTTGGTGACGTGCTTCCAATAAGTTGACACGGAACTTAGCGACAGGTTGATTCGACACGAAGCAACGGGAACTGTCAAGGTAGGGATGGGGTTTGGGGAAGGTTCCCCTTCCCCATTGGGGGAGCCGCGCGTAGCCAGCCTCAA
>JAAETM010000373.1 GCA_024228395.1 bacterium
AGCCTCCCTTGAGCTTTCCGCACGCGCTGCGACCCTGCTCGACACCCTGTCGCCCCATGAGTATCCCGACGTGGAAGGGAGCCGGGCCTTCTTTGAGGATCAAGGGGAGATTCAGGCCGTGGCGCGCATTGTTGAGAGCCAGGGCGGCGGACTGCTGGCCCATTGGGTGATCGCTCCAAGTACGGACGACGGTTTGCACACGGGTGCTGAATAGGGCTGATCCGATCGTTGGGCCATCGCCGTCAATCCGGCCCAGGTTTCTTTCCAGGAACCTGGGCCGGATCATTTTTTGGAGGATGCGCGCCTCCCGAATGCTACCGTAGCGCCATGTTGGCCCTGCTCAAGCAACGCTCCTTTGGGGCCATGACCGCCTCCCAGTTCCTGGGGGCTTTCAACGACAACGCTTTTAAGGCGTTGGTTTTGTTTCTGGCCGCTTCCCTGTCGAAGGACAACCCGCTGCCCTGGGTCGAGAGCTCGCGCATGGCGCAGACCTTTGGTCAAGCCCTGCCACATACCCTGTTCGCATTGCCCTTTGTCCTACTCGGCCCCCTCACCGGGGTTCTGGCCGACCGTATTTCCAAGACACGGATCGTCTGGTGGGCCAACGCCATGGAGATCGGCGTCATGGTCTGCGCGTGCGTGGCATTCTCCCTGCAGGTCTACGATCTATTGATGGCGACGGTTCTCTTGATGGGGGCCCAAAGTGCCCTGTTTGGACCGGCCAAGTACGGCATCATCAAGGAACTGGTGGGGGAGAAGGACCTGGCCAAGGCCAACTCGTTGATCCAAGCCAGCACCATGCTCGCCATCCTGTCGGGCACCGTGGTGGGCGGCATCTTCGCCCAGCGTTTCGGGGGACAGCTGTGGCAGGCGGGCGTGGCCTATGTGATCTTCGCGTTCATCGGCTGGGCGGTGTCCTTGCTCATGGGCCGCACCCCGCCCGCGGATCCTGGGCGCAAGCAAACCTACAACCCCGTGAGCACCTTCATTGGGCATTGGTCCGCGGTGGAGGGCGATAGGGTGCTGGCCCTGGCGATCCTCTCGAGCGGTTTCTTCTACATGATGGCGGCGTTGTTCATGCAGATCGTCATCGCCTATGGAACCTGGTTGGGTTTGCCGGAGGCAAGCACGGCCACCCTGCATGCCATGACCGGCATGGGGGTGATCCTGGGCGCCTGGTTGTCGGGTCGCATCTCCGGCGACGGGGTCGCAGGCTTTCTCATCCCTGTGGGGCTCTTGGGCCTGGCCGCCTCCACCTTCCTCATGTTGCTGGCGCCCGAGAATGTGAGCTTGCTGCGGATTTCACTCTTTTGCATGGGCACGAGTTCCGGCCTCTTCACCATCCCGATTCGTTGCTTGATCCAAGGCCGACCCAAGAGCGCACGCAGGGGGTCGATTCAAGGGCTGGCGGAAGTGATAGATTTCATCGGTATCCTGATGGCCGGTCCCTTGTTTTATCTGGGGGAGAAAGTGTTTGAGTGCACTCCCCACACGATGTACATCGCGGCCGGGATGACGGTTGCCGCTTATGCTTGTTTGACTTTTTCAATGAGAAGAGCACAGATGTCGCGCGAGGCCTCTGAAACCGTGGCGTAGTTGCTGGCATCCGGTGGACGGTCACGGGAGATTGTGAGTTCCCGCCAAAGCTTCGTGCCTTCGGTGCCTGCGTGTGACCCAAAAGCTCCCCCCGCAACCCAACCCCCCTCCATCCATTGGGCACACGCCCCGAATCCCCGGCCAAACCAACCCCAAAGCTGCTAAAATCCCCCCATGGAATTCACCCCGTCCCCAAGAACAGCGACCTGGCTTTTCGTCGCACCCTGCTCATTTGCCACAACCCGGAAACCGGTGAGATCCGTCCCATGGATCCGGAGTTTCGGTCGGGCTTACAGCATTCCATGGGGGCTTGACCTTGCATTACGTCTTGAAGGTGTTCACTCGCTTGCGCAGGGCTTGGTGCATGAAGCGTTGCAAGCACTGTGGTGCGCGGCCGCTGCTTCCCATATCCACCTGCGATTATTGTGGGACCCAAGTGGGTTCGGGTGTCGGGTCTCCGACGCAAGGGGCTCAGATATCGGAGGTGAGCCGGCGTGGGTTTGATCGGTTGTTGCAGCAGACCGAAACCCAGGAAGCTGTGGCGCGCGGGCCAAGGGTTGAAGCGCCTTCGGACGGAATGCCAGCGAAGTATTCCGAGCACTTTTTGCTGTTCGCTGCTATCGGGCAGGTGGCGGTCTTTTTCAAGGAGGGAGGGGGCTCAGGGCACGTCAATCTTCTCACCGTCGGCACCGCCATGCTAACTTGCTGGCTCGTGGTTTACGCATGGCGCTTGTGGGCACGGAGGCGCGCCTACCTTGGCTCACATTTGGAGAGCCTACCCGCGCGCCTGTCTGTTCTTTTTAAGATGCGGCAGATCGGGGGAGGGGGGGGGACATTCACCAGGTGCAAATAGAACTGTTGTCTGGGGAGCTCAGGCACCTTCTATATCATGGACAATCCGCTGATGCGTGGACAGAAGGGGACTATGGCGTGGTCCATGTCAAAGCCAATATGCTGGTGGATTTTCAGCCATTGAGCGACAGATTTTCGGTAGTGGACGGAGCCGGGATGCTGACCTGTAGCGATGGGGCGGACATGGCTGTACCCTAGCCCCCATGAAATCAAGCAATCCGATGCTGCGGGACAAGGTCCTGCGCCAGAGCCGCGTCCAAGCCGGCGAACACACCGCGGTGATGACCGTGGACGGCACCCTGACCAAGGTGTCCCTGCTCATCATGATCATGGCCGGGGTCGCGACGTATTCCTGGAATGCGGTGGCCCACGGATCCATGGGAATAGGAAGTGCCAATACCTATATGATGGGCGGCGGATTGATCGGTTTGGTGCTCTCGTTTGTGATCGCTTTCAAACCCCAGATGGCAGCCGTGTTGGCCATACCCTTTGCGATCTGCGAAGGCCTCATGCTGGGTGCAGTTTCAGCGGTCTACCAGTACGCCGCCTATCCCGACATCGTTCTGCACGCCGTGTTGCTGACGGTGGGTGTGTCCTTCTCCATGTTTTTATTGTGGCGCTTCGGAGTCATCCGCGTCACGGATCGTATGCGTTCCGTGGTTTGCGGCGCCATGGGCGGTGTGTTCCTGGTTTACATGCTGAGTTTTGTGCTGTCGTTCTTCGGCGTTCAGATTCCCATGATCCATGGCAATGGCATAATTGGAATCGGCTTCAGCGCGCTCGTCATCGTCATTGTGGCTTTCATGCTGACCATCGACTTCGATCTGATCTACCGAATGTCCAAAGGTGGGGCGCCCAAGGCCATGGAGTGGTATGGAGCATTTGCCCTGTTGGTCACCTTGGTCTGGCTCTACATGGAAATGCTGCGATTGCTCGCCAAGTTGAGCAGCCGCGATTGATCGCAGAGTGATGGATTCAAGCAAAAGGGGGCCGGTCGGATAAGTCCGACCGGCCCCCTTTTGCTTGGACCTGCGAAGGCGTCTAGCGCTTGGGTGTGGCCAGGGCCGGCAGGTCCTTGGCCGCAAACCAATCGGATAATGCCTCGCCCGAGAGCGGCGGCATGAGGCGCCGGGCGGGGCGGGTGTTCCACTCTTCCCGCCACCTCTGGTGCTCTTCGTCGTCGGGGAAGCTGAGCTCCGCAGGGTAGGGGTAGGAGCCCATGCCGTGGAACGGAAGGGGCTCGACCTCCAGGGCTTGAACCGAGTTGGGGTCCCGGTCCTTGGCCCAGCCATCCAGGAAGACCAGGTAGTCGCGCACGAAACCTGGTTGCAGTGCGGGGGCTTCTGATGCGTCGAAACGCAGGGTGAGCGCATCGCCGGAGCCCATGATGATGTAGCGATCGTCGATGCTCTCGAGCAGCGGCAGGGTATCGCCGTAGCGTGTGTACATGCCGGGGTGTTGATTCCAACGGGCGGCTTTGGTGAGCACTTCGAAGTCAAAGCGCTCGGGTTGGTCGGTCAAGCACATTTCGATCGGGGCGCTGAATCCACGATGCCACAACTCGGCTTCGACCGCTTCCAGGCGCGTGACCCTTTGGTCCCCATCCCGGTCGCCCAACGCCAGGCGCAGGGAATCCCAGTACAGGGTGAGGGTGCTTTGGATGCGAAGGCGAGGGTCCTCCCGGTTCAAGAAGTCGGTCAGGTCGATGACCATGGTTTTGGTCTTGCCCGCGGGGAATCCGACCGGAGGTCCGATCGGTTGCCAGACTTCGACCCCATTCGTTTGCACGGGAACCAGGATCGTGGGCGGCACGAAGTCCAGGTTTGGCGTGCGGGCCGTGGCCATGTTCACCGAAGCATCGGTCCAGTAGAACCAACCGGTGCACACCAACCGCAAACGCTCCGCGTCCTTGGTTTGTTCCTCGTCAAAGTCGAGCTCCAGCCAGTGGGGGTCCGAAAGTCCCAGGTACTGGCCCTTGAGCGTGCGCATGGGAGCGGCGTGTTCGTCGTCGGTCGCGGCGAGGGCCGCGGTCCAATCCTTGCCGTCGCTACCGGTGGCGCTCGTGGGAGCCAGGGGCGTGTCGAACAGGTGGGGTTCGGGGGTCGGGAAGGGTGGAAAGGAGAAGCGCTCGTTGGGTTTGAACTCGGTGCCTTCGGGGTGGTCCACGATCAAGAGCTCGGCGCGGTCCAGGTACGTGACCTCGCGCAGCTCCTCGGTGAATTGCAGCTCGTAGAAGCCGTCCTTGGGTTGCAGCTGGTCGCCGCGGACCAGAACGTATTCGTCGTGGTCGGGCGGAACGAGCATGCCGGGCCCCATGGGCAAACCCAGGGGCGTGATGCCGAGCACGTCCGAGATGAACTCGCACTCCTCGCCGTTCCAGGAATAGAGGAAGGGACAGGATCCGATCAGGCCTTCGGTTTGCTCGCCCAGGGTCAGGTCCAGGGCGAAGGGGTCGCCCGCTTCAATGTCCAGGTCGGTACGAACCACACCGTTGGGCCAGGTGATACGCAAGACGTCGGCGTAGTCCGCCTTGCCGAGGCCGAGCAGTTGCGTACCGCCCCGGTAGAACAGGCGGCGGTACAGGGCTCCCTTGCGAAGCTCGACCACGGCGCCGATCCCGTCTGGATTGTCTTTCTTACCCACGTAACGCAGACGCATGGCCTTGTTCTTGGGCGCGGGGTCGTGCCAAATCTCAAGGCCCTTTTCTTGCAGACGCAGGATTTCCAGGGCGATGGGTTTGTTTTGATTGCGGTCCATTTCTGCCACGAGTAGGTCCGTGGAAGTGCCGGTCCCGCCGCTGATATTCAAAGGCAGGGGTTCCTTGTTGCCGATGCCCAACAGGCCGCTGGCGACCCTGTCCTCGGCGGACCAAATCACATCCACCAGGCCGTCCAGGTCGAAGTCGCCGGAGATCGGAGGACCGTTGGGGGATGCGATGAAATGGTGATCGCCCTCGGGGGCGCCCCCCTTGCGCATGCGGAAACCGGAACCATCCCGGTGCAACACGTCCACCAATCCGTCACCGTCGAAGTCTTCGAGGCAGGGCTCTTGCTCACCTGCGCTTCCATCGCCGAATAGGCTCTGCGTGGCATCCTCGAACTTTCCGCCGCGCAGGCTGCTGGCCAAAAGGGTTCCGCCCTTGCCGCCCACCAGGAAATCCAAATCATGGTCGGCGTCGAAGTC
>JAAETM010000374.1 GCA_024228395.1 bacterium
CGATTCGGCCAGCCGTCATTCTTCGGAAGACAAGCCTCGGAACCCAAAGCGAGCGTGGGAGTCGCTTCGTCGAGAGAATGCAGACAGTCTCGGTTACGCTGAAAAAGACGGGCCGAAACCTGCATGACTTTATCGGGGAGGTCACCACCGCGGTACTGCACGGGGCCCACTTGCCGAAGCTATTGGGGTAGGGTATGCTGGCTCGTGGCCACTCAGAACCCCGCCTGAGGGCTGCTAAAACGGCGATTTCGCCCCGTGAGCACTTACCTTTCGAGTCGTGTCGGGCATTGGCCCCAACAAGGCAAGAAAGTGCCGCTGGAGGTATTCATGGACACCTAGACGGCCGGGTAATTCGCAATGGTGAGGTCTAGCAGGGGGCATCCCCCGGTGCAAGCATGATCGATTGGGAAGTGCAGCCAGGGACTTTTACCCATTCCTAGCCCGCAGAGCGTATCCTTGCCGTTCATGACGGAGATCGACATGAGCTTGGCCCTCTCCAAGGGCAAGTGGAGGAAACGCATATGCGTGGCCACCGCTTCGCTTTTCGCTGCTCTCCTTGTGGCAGAACTGCTGCTGCGCACCGTTTGGCCGGTGGGGGGCTGCGTATTGGCCCTGCACGATCGGTACTTGTTCGCTCCGATCCCGAACTCTGCCAAAGTGCAGTTCCTGCAGCCGTCCCTCACCAGCTTGGGCGTGACCGTGCGGGTCAATGGGCATGGCATGCGGGGGCCGGAACCCGATAGTGAACGTGGGCGGCCTCGCATAATGGTGTTTGGCGACTCCTTCGTGATGTCTGACAACGAACCCTACGCCAAGACTTTTTCAGCGCAGCTTGCAGGGCAATGGCAGGATCGAGTGGAGGTTCTTTGTGCGGGTGTCACGGGATACGGGCCCGACCAAACACTCCTGCGCATGGAAGACATGCTACCCAAGTACAAACCCGATGGGGTTGTGCTCGTGTTTTGCAGTTACAACGACTTGGGGGACCCCGTTCGCAATCACTTGATGCACGTGAATGACAGGGGGGGGTTGACCCGCATCCAGGCTTCTGCGCACGTTTCCGAAGTACAGTGGTTCGAGAGGAGGCTTTCCGAGTCGGACGCATGGGGTTTGGCGCGACTGTGGAACACCCATTCCGTGATTCGCAATTGGACCCCCGTCACCCGCGAGACCACCGCGACCATGGTGGATTACCTGCGGTCCCACCGCGAGGACTACCAAGCCCACGCCTTGCGCGGTGAAACCATCGCTATCAGCTTGTTGCGCGATGTGTACGACGCGGACGTGGCCTTGCAGCCCGAGTGGCCTTCCAGCATTTACAAGGTCCGGCTCATGGAGGCCATACTAAAGGAAATTCGCACCCTATGCGAAACCCACTCCGTCCCGCTGGCGGCCGTGGTCGTACCCGGAGGACCTGACATGGATCCCGAGTCCTGGTTGAAGGTCGAACGGCGTCTCTATCCCTCATACAAAAGAAACAATCTCTGCAACGCGATCAGCGGCGCAAGTCAGCGCGCCGGCATCGAGACCCTGAACCTGTTCTCAATCTTCGATGAAAGAGCCGAGCAGGAGGACCTATTCGTGGGCCCCGTTGATCCCCATTGGAACGCCAACGGCATGCGCCTGGGCGCGGAAGCATGCGCGGAGTTTTTAGGTGATCAGGAAGCGCTACCGTTCTTGAGTGGGACCCTTTCGTCAGATTGAAAAGAGACCCGAGGGTTTCAAGCTCCAAAACGACAGGAAAGTAATCAGGAGTGCGGTGAAGGGGATGGCCAATCTCGCGCATGGGACCCGTAGAAGTGGGCGGGGGGCCGGCAAGGCTGGTTTTGCACACCTCCACGCCAGTTGAAAGTTGCAGCGGGCGAGCAGTAGACCCGCTAGAGCCAGGGCCAAGCCGGCGATGCGGCTGAGTACCCAAAGGGCTCCTGAAATGCCGCTCATCTTGAGCGCGATGGGTGGGAAATTCTCGCAGGTGCCCGTGCTTGAGCCATAGGCGCTTTGGCACTGCCCCGCAGCGCAGGCATGGGGGACCTCATAGTCGTAGATTCCACTCACCCAGCCGATGAGTAGGAACGAGCAAAGGAGCAGCGCGATGGTTCCAATGCCAAAAAACAACGGACCCAAGATGCAACGGACCCAGCTCGGACTTGTTTCGAACATGCCAACTTTCTTGCCTTTCATGATTCTCTCCTATCACCAGATTACTAAACCTTCGGCGGGAATGGCAAACCTCTCCTGTTCACCTTGATGGGCCAAGCCTGTGGAATCGGGGATCCCCCTGGATTTTTCTTTGAAACCACCCGCTCGGATGCTCGTGGTGCACCCGAGCCCCTCCAAACACCGTGGAACTCGAAATTCGGGAAAGCTAGAAACGGGGGGTCAGGCCTCTGGCTGCTCCTCTTCACTGTCGAAGGGTTGTTCTTCGGACCCCTGCTCGTGCACGGCGTCCTTGCGCCCGGAAAGTACCTTCCTGAGGGCGCCACCGATGGCAACCACAGCCACAAGGATGAGCTCCCAGAACTTGGCCAGGAAGATGAGGATGACCTTGAAGAAACCTGCTTTTAGGGCGAGCTTTCCAGCGATCAAACCGCCGATGCCATAGGCCGCAACCTTGTCCATGCCTGGTTTGAAGTCCGAGTAGGCATGGCCTTCGTTGAATTCGGTATCACCGAGGATCAGCTTGCAGCCCTGGGCCACATCGGACAGGTGTTCCAAGTTGGAAACAGCGGTCATCACGAGTGTACCCTTACGGCCAGGGATGCGGACATCATAGTTGAGGGTGTGCACTCCATTCTCGTCATCGAAGAGAAGATCCTTGGCCCAATACAGTTTCTTGTCGACGGAATCGTAACGGGGGGCCTCGGCCCAACCAATGAGTCAAATGCCCGAGTAGCCAGCTTCACGACGGGCGCGATTGTTTTCGTCTTCACCCGCTTGCATGGACTCTAGTAGCTCCGAGTAATCGATATCGGCGGCATCTTCATCTTCGATGTACCCATCATCGGAGAAGGAAACGATCACGCTCCAATCGTCGCCACCTTGATCTTCAGGCGGAAGGATCACGCCGATGACACTCCGATCCAGCGGGTTGCCCCATTGCTCCACGAGAAGTCGAGCCTCGGCGTCCGCGATATATACCCAGCCATCCGGCAGGTCGATCGTAGCCATGCCCCCTCCGATTTCCGTTTTGCCCTCCAGGGGATGAAAAGGGGAATCTTCAGATTCTTGAGTAGCAACCGCACTTGTGGAGATCGCGAAAATCGCACAAAATACTCGCAGGGTCGTGGAGCTGATTGTGCCGTGTTTCATGAGTGGTTGGGAAAATGTCATGGGAAGAGATTAGGGACAAGGCCGGTGGGAGCAAGGCCAGAGCCGCCGCCTTCCTGTGTACCCCTGTGTGTGGCGCCAACAGGCACCCGGTCGGTTAGCCGCCACCGACCCCATGGTTTCCCAACTGCTCCCGCTTTTCCGCCAGCTCCTCAAGGATAGTGCGCGTTGGTGTGGAGGATACGATCCCCTCCTGCTGCGCATGTTTGAGGGCTTCCTCTTCGATGTGGATCAAGTGCAGGCGTTCCTCGTCGAGTTGTTCTTCGTCCAGGTGGTCACCGGCAGCTTCCTTGACTGCATTCTTGGCACTTTCCAACGAGGCGGTGTATTCCCGCACTAGGGTGGCGCGAATGGATGCGTCCATGTGTACGCCTCGGCCCTGTACAAAATCAAGGGCGGCGTGTTTCATGATTACGCGGCCGCGGGCTTCTTCGTACGCCAGTCGTTCGTTGCGGTTGCCGGAGAGGCCTAGCCAAGACAAGAGCGGTTTGACGGTGATGGCCTGTATGAGCAGGGAAATGCTGACCACTCCGAAGATCAGATTGAGCAGCAAGGCCCGGGCTTCGAAGTCCAGGGGTAGACTGATGATTAGCACCATGGAGAGGCTTCCGCGTAGGCCTCCCCACACCATGACATGCGCCCAGGATGTGGGCACCTTAGCAACGCCCAACCAGCGACCAACGGGCAGGGACAGGTAGACCATGGCGGCTCGGGCCAACAACACCACGGCCCAAGCGATGGCGATCAATCCCATGTCAGCGGCAAGTTCAGGCATGTTCAGCTCAAGGCCTACCAACAGGAACACGAAAGTGTTGCTGAAGAAGGCCATGAACTCCCAGAAGTCCTCGACGGCAGCACGCGTACGCACCTGCATGCCGAAGCTCTTACCAAAGTTGCCGAGCACCACACCTGCTGTAACGGTGGAGAGCACGCCCGAAGTGTGGAAGTGCTCTGCCATTAGGAAGCTACCGTAAGCGACCACCACTGTCAGCGCGGTCTCGATCAACTTGTCGTTGACTTGTTTGACCAACATGCTGGCCACAGCACCAACAAATCCGCCTATCAAAACGCCGCCCACGCCCATGGTCACCAACGTGCGTAACCCATAGGAAATGATAGCACCCATGCCTTCCAGGGCGGGGGCGTGCCCGTGCCCTGAATCAATGCCCAAAACCGCTGCAATGATTACGAACAGCACAACCGCCACACCATCGTTCAGGAGACTCTCACCTTCGACCATAAGATACAGTCGTTTGGTTACGCCGAGCGTCTTGAATAGGGCCAACACGCTGATCGGGTCCGTGGCCGCGATCATGCTACCGAAGAGCAACGAATAGCCGAGTGTGAAGCCTTCAACGCCCATGGCTTGGAACAGGGAGTACACACCGACTCCCGTGATGGTCGTTGCCCCGAGCACGCCTAGAATCGCCAGGAACATCACCACCGGTAAGTCCTTGCGCAGCCTGTTGAAATCGATGTGATAGGCTGCTTCGAACAAGAGCGAAGGCAACAAACCCCACATCAGCAGTTCTCGAGTCAGGTGCAAGCCCGCCAACTCCGGGAGGTGCATCAATCCCAATGCGATGCCAGCCACTACCAAGGCGACGGTGTAAGGCAACTTGAGCTTGCGCGCTCCCATGCCTACCAGGGAAGCGATCAGCAGTAGGAATAGCAGCTGGGATTCGGCGTTGATCATGGCTGCACGGTACGCATCCCGGCTAGTATTTGGAAGGGATATGCTCAGGGCCATGCGGGGCCGGCTCCCCAGTACTGCAAAGGAAGGATTCTATGATAGAACGCACTCAGGAAGGACCCATTGCTATCCTGCGCATGGCTCACGGCAAGGCGAGCGCATTGGATTTGGAGTTCCTCGGGGAACTATTGAACGCCTTGGAGGAGGAACAGGCCGGCGATTGCAGCGGAGTTGTGATGACTGGCACCGGCAAGATATTCTCCGCTGGGGTGGACCTCAATCGAATCCTAGAAGGACCAGCGTATGTGGCTGAGTTCATTCCGGCACTCAACAGATTTCTATGGGCATTGGCTGAATTTGAAAAGCCCACCGTTGCGGCCATCAACGGGCACGCCATTGCGGGGGGGTGTGTCATTGCGTGCGCAGCGGATCGGCGCATCATGGTGGACGATGGCGCAACGATCGGGGTCCCTGAACTCTTGGTCGGAGTTCCTTTTCCGCCGAGCGCTCTCGAAGTTCTGCGCGTGGCTTTGCCGGCAAACTCCTTGCGCGAAGTGACCCTGACCGGGCGGTCCTATTCTCCCTCTGGGGCCCTTTCGAAGGGGCTTGTCGATGAGCTAACACCAAAGGATGATTTGATTTCGAAGGCGCTGCAGGTTGCCAACCAAATGGCGGATGTTCCTACTGCTTCTTTCCTTGCCACCAAGCAGCAGATTTGGGCGCCTTACCGAACTCGCGCACGAAAAGACGTGGAACAAGAGTTGGTCAAAATCTGGAGCTTGCCCGAAGTGCAGGCCAACATTTCCGCCTTTATCAAAAAGACGCTCGGTAGGAAGTCATGAGCAGCCCCGAGTGCCAGGGATTTGAATTGCGCGAGGCCTTGGACATTCTGCGTGTTACACCTGTCGTTCTACACTCACTGCTGGGCGGCATGTCGCCGGTTTGGATTGAAGCGCGCGAAACCCAAGACTCATGGAATGCGCACGAAATCGTGGGCCACTTGATTCATGGGGAGCGCACCGATTGGATCCCGCGTCTCAAACAGATTTTGGATTCAGGGGATGAGCGACCTTTCGAGGAGTTTGACCGCTTCGTTCAACTGAAAGCCAGCAAGCAGCAGTCCACCGAGTTACTGCTCGCCGAGTTTTCAAGCCTCCGCAGCTCCAACCTAACTATCCTCGAGGGTTTGGAGCTTACCCCCGAAGCCTCTTCATTGCCCGGTCAGCATCCAGAGTTTGGCGCAGTGACCTTGGGCCAATTGCTTTCTGCCTGGGTGGTACACGACCTTGGGCATTTGGCACAGATTTCCCGGGCCATGGCAGCGCGCTATCGGAATGCCGTGGGGCCTTGGCGGGGTTACCTTCCCGTATTGGGTTGACGGCTAGCCCGGATATTTTATGAACACGCACCCCAGGCTTCGCAAACGGGCCCCTTCAGGCCCCTCACGCTCCCTGACAGGACTTTCCGAATTTTGCCTTCCTCGACAGGTAAGTCCCGGTCCGTGCAGCGGATTGCAGGTCCCTTTCGGGACCTGTGAAGAGGATCCCTCCCGCCTTGCCTGCGGGGTCAAAATCCGCAAAGCCCTGCCAGGAACTGAGTTGACGTGCCTGGAGCACGTCTTCTTGAAATATCCGGGCTAGGGAGGCGAGGGTGGGATGCTATGCACAGACGATATAGAGCATATATTCGGATGGCGTGAGCCGCAAATTCTCCCTCCGCATCCACGAAAGCGCGATGCTCCGGTTTCGTCGGGGCATCGCGCTTCCGCAGGTGGAAGGGCCGTCAGCGGATCCACCATCCTCGGATACGGCTTTCGCAATCCTCGGTTAGCCGGGTTCGACTTCGATGAGGGGTTGGCCCTTGGTTACGTCGGCGCCATCTTCTACCAGGAGGCGTACGACTTTTGCGGCTTTGGGTAGGTTGCCGATGGGTGCGTACAAAATGTGCGCGAAGGTTTTCATAACCTCGATGAGGCCGATGGGGTCGCCTTCACCGAGGCTGCTACCCGCCGAAACGAATGCCGGTTCATCGGGGCTGGCCTTGTGATAGAAACGGCCGGCTTGCGGCGCGAGCATGATGAGGGCGCCATGTTCAGAACCCGTGTCAGCGCTTGCGGCGGTGGCGGAAAACTCATCCAGCGGGCGCAGTTCGAGAACAGCTTGATCAAAGTCGACCGGGGCATGCACGGCTTCGGGACCGGGCGTGGCCACGATTCCGGCAACACCTTCGGGCAACACCAGCATGTGCGGTTGCCCCAAGCGTAGCAGATAGCCAGCCTCCTGCCCGGGGGCCAAGGCGCTGCCCTGCTCTGGCACGTGTGTCAAAAAACCAACGGCAGGGCTGCGCAGCTCAAAGCGTATGCCTTCGGAAGAATCGTCCTGGACGGGCAAGTGTTCGACGCGCCAGGTAAGGATGGGTTCGCTCATTAGCCTCGGGGCTCCGAAAGGGCCTGGATGTCGTGCAGGGACCAGATGCGGGGATTCTTGATGCGGCGGTAACCGCTGGCCTGGTAGGAGGCTTCCGCAAAGAGCTCGAGCCAAGGACGAAGTTCGGAGGGCGCCACGATTTCGTCGGTGTCCATCTGACTGGCGGATTTGTACGGATCCATGTCGCCCTCGATGCGTTTTTCGGTGGCGGCCATACCAGCGATGATCTTTTTGCGTTCTTCGGGGTCCTCCACCGTCACCTCGAACTCGTCGTTGAGTTTGGTGTTGAAGGCGGCAATGGCCAGGGTGCGACCTTCCATCACCGACTGGCGCGTGATGGGGGTGGAGAGTTGCACGACGGGTTCGTAGGGCAAACCGGCCATGGCGTAGTAACCGGCGCCGGAGGCCTTGCGCAGCAGCATGGTGAACATCGGCACGTCGTTGGTGCTGTTGGTGTGGATCAAACTCGATCCATAACCGAGCAGACCCTGGCGCTCCGCTTCCACGCCGATGTCGAAGCCTGACACGTCCTGCAGCCAAACGATGGGGATGCCATCGGCGTTACAGGCGCGGCTAAAGGCGGACAGCTTGGCGATGCCCTCACGGTACAAAATGCCCGCGGGTTTCTTGGTGCCATGGTGTTCTGGATCGTCGATCAAACCCTGGCGGTTGGCGCAGAAACCCATGTACAAACCATTCACCCGGCCCACGCCGACGATGACCTCACGGCCCCGGTCGGGCAATAGCTCCCAGAACATCGAATGGTCCACCAGGCGCGCGATGACCTCGTCCACATCGTAAACGTGGCGGTGGTCCGATGGGAACAATCCCATCAGATCGTCTGTGGGTTGCAGGGGCGGAGCCGCGTCCGCCCCGTGGCGGTGAAATTCGATGCCGCTGGAGGGCAGCTTGCGCACCTCCTTGCGGATCATCGTGATCGCCACCTGGTCGTCGGGTACGCGCACGTCGGCGCAGCCCGATTGGTGCACGTGCACCTCGGGTCCGCCGATGTCCAAGCTCGACAGGTGCAGACTCTTGGCGCCACGGATCAGGGCCGCGCCCGCGATCACCATGTAGGCTTGTTCGGTCATGAACACGCGATCGGAGATGATCGGCATGTAACCGCCACCCGCGATGCAGTCGCCGAACACGCCGGCGATTTGCGGAACGCCCTCGTCGGAGAGTTCCGAGTTCTTCTTGAATATGTGTCCCGCGCCGGTGATGCCCGGGAAGGTGGTGCTTTGCTCGGGCAGGAAGAGGCCGGAACAGTCCACCAGATAAATGACCGGCAAACGCAGTCGTTTGCCCATTTCCTGGGCGCGTTCGATCTTTTCGGGGCTGCGCGGCCACCAGGATCCCGACGCCACAGTGTTGTCGTTGGCGATCACCATGGTCCAGCGGCCTTTCACTTGAACGTAGGCGGTGACCACGCCCGCTCCCGGACTTTTGACCTTGCCGAACATGCGGCCGTCGTTCACAAAGGTGCCCACCTCGAAGATGCGCGTGCCTTCGTCCTTGAGCAGATCGATGCGTTCGCGGGCGGTGAGTTTGCCCTTGGCATGCACACGTTCCTTGTACTTTTTGCCCCAGCCTTCAGCGACCTGGGCACGGCGTTCGTTGAGTTCGCACACGCGCTCCTCGAGGAAACACTGGTTCTTCTGGAAACTCTTTTCGTCCAGGAACGTGGAGCGCGGGGCGCCGAAGGGGTGCAGGGGGACCTTAGCCATGGGGGGATAGGTGGGTGAAAGGAGGGTGAGCGGTGGATTAGGCGGGCCAGCCGGGGATGCAGGAGGTGTCGTATTGACCGCTCTTAAACTCGGGGGATTGCAGCACGGCCAGGTGCACGGGCACGGTCGTCTTGACGCCTTCGATGACCGTAGCATTCAGCGTGCGCACCAGGGTCTCGATCGCTTTTTCCCGGGTGGGCGCGTGGGCGATGACCTTGCCGATCAGGGAGTCGTAGTAGGGCGAAATCTCGTCCCCCTCTTGGAGGTGTGTGTCGATGCGAATCGTCCCGGGGCCCTGGTCGGTGGGGATCGAGAACTTTTCCAGGGTGCCGGGGGTGGGTTGGAAGTTGGCGCTGGGGTCTTCCGCGTTGAGGCGAACTTCGATGGCATGCCCGTCGAGTTTTAAGTCCTCTTGCCCCACGCTGAGCACCTCGTTGGCAGCGACCTTGATCTGCTCGGCGACGATGTCCACACCGGTGACCATTTCACTCACGCAGTGTTCGACCTGCAGGCGTGTGTTCATCTCCATGAAACACAGCTCGCCCGTGTCGGGCCGGCGCAGGAATTCGATCGTGCCCGCGCCCGTGTAGCCGATCGAAGCGGCCGCCTTGGCGACTTGCTCGCCAACCCGCATGCGCGTGTCCCCATCGATGGCCGGACTGGGGCTTTCTTCGATCAGCTTCTGGTGGTTGCGCTGCACCGAGCAGTCGCGCTCGAATAGGTGCACCGCATTGCCGAAGCAATCAGTAATCAATTGGAATTCGATGTGACGTCCGCCGGCCAGGTAGCGTTCCAAGTAGAGCGCCCCATTGCCGAAGGCAGCCAGGGATTCGGCTGAGGCCGCGGCGAAGGCCGATGCCAGATCCTCGGGTTTGTCCACCTTGCGCATGCCACGACCGCCACCACCCGCGTCGGCCTTGACGATCACCGGGTAGCCCGTTTTGGTTGCGATTTTCGCGGCCTGTTCCGGACTGGATAGCAGTCCCTTGGAGCCAGGTATGCAGGTCAGGCCCTTCTCGCCCATGGATGACTTGGCTGGCCACTTGAGCGCCATGCGCTGCATGACCCCGGGGGTGGGGCCGACGAAGGTCAAACCATGCTGGGCGCACAGGGCAGCGAAGCGCGGGTTTTCGGCCAGAAAGCCCCAGGCCGGGTGCACAGCGGCGCATCCGGTTTGGCGGGCGGCTTGCACAAGGGTTTCCATGACCAGGTAGCTCTCCCCAGGCGCGCGGCCGGGGATGCGCACGACCTCGTCCAGGCATTGTACCCAAGATGCGTCGGCGTCCGCTTCGGAGGCCACGCCCACCGCTTTGATACCGAGGGCCTGGGCGGCACGGGCGATGCGTACGACGGGTTCACCACGGTTGGCGATGAGTAGCTTTCGGAACATGGGGGGGGCGGGGCTAGGATCGTCTGGCTCCAGGCAGCCGGGCTGGCTATCCACGGGCGCGACAGGGTAGCATGGAGCCATGGCGGCTCCCTTTCGTTGTATGGCTTTTTGCACCCTGTCTCTTTTGTTTGGGGACCAGGTGACCCCATCGGTGGCTGTCCGCCAGGGGCAAACTTCGGAACGCCCGGCTCTGGAGTGGTTGAAGGATCTGGGCGATGCCGGGGCGGTCGAGCGTCAGGCGGCCCACGCTTGGCTCGTGCGGAATCTGGGTCCGGATCATTGGGTGGCCCTGGTGGAAGCAGCGGGGAGCCCCAGTTATGCGGCCCGTCGTGGTTTGGCCCGGGTGTTGGCGGACCACCCCCGGCACTTTTCCCTGGCGGCGCGGCTCACGGCTTTGCAGGACCCGGTTCTTGCGGAAGTTGGAGATTGGGCCCTTCAGGAAAGTGCCTTGGCATGGAACCCCAATCTGGCCGAGACCTCCTTGGGGGTCGAGGATTTTCCCACCGCTTGGCTTGCGGAAGGCGGGCGCAAGGACCTCCTGGAAGTCAACCCTTCCCGGCCCAAGCCAGGTGGCTTGTCCGTGGCATTGGGTTTCCTGAATCAATATGGCGCCGCCCCCGTGGCGCTGGTGCTGGATCCCAGGTCGGACCCCCGGCGGCGGTTGGTGCCGCCCGTGGGGGATCAGGGCAAACCCTTGCACGGTTCCTGGGACATGCTGCTCATTTCCTTGGTGCGGAAACATAAGGTCACCCTCGAGGTGGTCGGTTGGAGGCCCAAGTCGGTGGACCTGAAAGAGGTCGAAAGTATTGCTTCGCCCGGTGCGTTCATTCGTATCAAGAATAGGGGCGAGACGGGGAGCCGTCACGGGGCCGAACTACTGGCCCGCTGGGTTCATGGCGCCACCCAGGATTCGGACAGCTTACGTCGCATCACCTGCGCCAATGCACTGGCCCAAGTGGGGTGGCCGGCTGCCTTGACCTGGTTGGGGCAGGAATGGTCCTTGGGCAACGATGGCTATTTTGAAGCCATTTGCATCGGCGCAGCCCATGGGCACCTCTCGCCCGCTTTGCTCGACTCCGAGGGCACCTTGCGCATGCTCCAGCAAGGTGGATTGAAAGTGAACGGGGCGGGTGCGCGCGCACCGGAACCTTTGCTGCTCGCAGCACGCGCCCTGCGGGTATTCCCGGACGTGTTGAGCGACGGCGGATCGTTGGGTGATGTGCTCCTGCAGGATTGGCCCAAGGATGACCCGCGCGCCCAATGGTTACGCTATTCGGCATTCTCCGGCCGCTTTCGGGCCCACCCCGGCATTTCGGTCCAAGCCCTGGAATGCGTGAACAGCCAGGCCGCACCCGCCCTGCGCAGGGCAGCCTTGGCCGCGTTGGTCAGTGCCGGTGGCAAAAATGTGGGCGAGCTGAAACAGGTCGCCAGCATGTTGTCGGGCCTCGACGCAAATGGTGTGGAGGCTTGGGTTCGAGACTTGGAATTGCTCGGTGTGTGCCCGGGGAGTGATGCGGACTTTCAAGCGCTTCGTGAACACGAATCCTTCGCCGGGCGTTTTGCTTTTTGGTGGTTCCTGGTGGGTAAGCGGGCCGAGGCTGCGGCGGTTGTCACGGGCCTGGTTGGGACCGAAGGAAGTTTGCAGTCCTTGGTTTTTTCGTTGGAGAAACCCCTGGCCCGCGGGCGTCGTGCGGAGGTGCTGTCCTGGGTCGAGAGTTTGCGGCAGATGCACCCGGAACATGGACGGCGATTGGCTTTGCGACTTTCTCTGACCGACCCAGCCGGTGCATTCAGGCAGCTCGAACAAATCCTCGGGCAGTCTGAACCGGATGCGGAATCCCTCATGGATCTGGCGTACTTGGCGCCCATGAACGTGGTGGGGGCCCGGGCGCGGAGCGCCCTGATCGGGGCTTTGGCGGTACGACCGGTGCCCGCTGGGCTGGGCGCTGCGTTGGAGCAAACCCAGTTCAACTTGCGGAGCTCGGGTGCCTTCCTGCAGGCTGAATTGTTTGAGGCCGATTTGCGTCGAAAGGCCATTCCCGCTTCCCATCCATTGACCGACCGACTCCTGAATGATGCCTGGGCGCGTCGGCCCCACGGGAACCGGGCTCCCGCGCGTGCGCTCCTGGGAAGCCAGGAGGCACTGGCGCCCCATTAGACCCGGTCATTGGTCCTAGTTTGGGGGAAATCCGGGATTGGTGCCCCACTGGGGGGCGAATCTCGGGCTGGTGGTTGGCCAATAATGCTCAGCTGCGTACCTTGGAAGCGCAGCGAGGAACCTCCGGTCCCTGTTTTCTAGCCCAGGTGGTGAGAAAACCCTGGGAATCGTTCCGGAGGCCTACAGCATGTCCGAAAGAAAGTGGGGCTGATAGCCCGACCCATCCATGGCCAAGAACGACAAGAAACACAACGGGCCCGGGTTTCCACCCGCGGTTCCCGACGAATCCCTCAATGTGCCTGTACTTCGAGAGGAGATCGCCACGGTCTTTGATCCCCAGGGTCAAATCGCTGAGCAGTTTCGCGCCCTGCGGAACTCTATCCAATCCATGAATGCGGATGGGGCCTCACACACCCTGGTGGTGACCAGTGCGGTACCTGGTGAAGGAAAAACCGTCACCGCCTTGAACCTTGCCGTTTCCCTTTCGGAGCTGCCCGGCGTCCATACGTTGGTCCTGGACGCGGACATGCACGAACCGTCCGTGGAAAAGTACTTGGGTCTTCCCCGGCGCCAGGGATTGGCTGAAGTCCTCGCTGGCCAACTGACCATCGACCAAGCGGTTCGCGCCACCTCCATCGAGGGTGTTTCCATCATGGGGGCGGGAACCCGGCCGCAGAACCCGTCCGAGCTGCTCGGTTCGGATCGCATGAAGGCGGTCATAAACCACCTACGTCAGAATCATTCCTATGTGGTGATCGACACGCCCGCAGCGCTCAATGTTTCCGATGCGAGCCTCTTGGGTTCCATGGCCGACGGGATTTTGCTGGTCGTCAAGCTGGGATCCACCGCACGTTACCATGTGCAGCGAACGCACAACACGTTGGAAGCCCTGGGCGGCAATGTTCTTGGGACCTTTTTGGTTGACGCAAACATGCCGAATATCGGCAAGGATTATTCGAGGGGCTGATCGGGGATCGCGGTCAGCGCTCCTTCTTGTTTCTGCGCTTCGCCAGGATCCAAAGGTCCTTCTGCTCCCAAGCCAAAGCGCGTCCGTAGTCGGGGTATTGGCTTTCGCTCCGTCGGAACTCTTTGCTGTGGTGGACCCAGCGGCCCCCGGGACCTTTGAAAGTGGGATGCACCACGTGTAGCAATTCGTGGAAGATGATGAAGCGCAGGAAGAACTCCGGCGCCATCGGGTCGTCCAATACGGGGTGGATGCGAATCAGGTTGCTGGTCTTGTTGTAGCTGCCAAGCCGCAAGGTGCGCAGCTTGCTCTTGGTGCTTTGTTGACTCCAGGTGATCGCTGGAAGTGGGAGCGTGTCGGAGAATGCGTTCGGAAATTCTTGCTGTCGCACCGACTCCATGAGGGGCATGAGGTCGTGGTTCTCGCCACTCGTTCTGAGACGAACCCGTCGGGGTGCTTTGGCTGGCAGGTCTGCAACCTGGGTTTGGATCCAGTGATCGAGGCGCTTGCATGCTGCGCGAGCGCGTCTTCCAAAACGCAACCAATGGGCTAGATCCGTGACCGTTCCGGGGGGGGCGTCCTTGAAAAACCCGTGGAGGGACAGGTGGACACCCGCCTTGGCAAACGGGCCAGGGCCCATGGCTTTGGCTTTAACTGGCGTGCTGCGGTTGCGGGTGAATTGCACTTGCACAGGGGCGTCCAGTTCTTGGGTGAGCGCTTGCGCAAGAGAGTTAGCCATCCACATGGGAACAGGTTAGCCCACCCTTCATCGGGGGTGGGAGGTTGTCGGTGACATTCTTTGTGTTGGATGGATAGCCTGCGGCAGGCTTCTTCCTGCAGGTTGGGTGATAAGGGGAGGGAGCACCCCGAAACGGAATTGGGCGCAGGGATCTGGATGTTTCCAAATTGCTGCGCCCAATTCCGTTCCGGGGTGCCCCCCAGCTTGTTGCCTAATCCTGAATTTCGAAATCCTGTCCCTGGTACGCACCGTCGCCGCTCACTTGGATGCGGCGGCGAGTCGCCTGCAGGTCGGCAGCTCCAGCAAAGGGGTTGTTGCCGCCGGTGCTGGGGCGCTGAGCACTGATCCAGTAGGTGCCGGAGCGAACGGTCTTGATCTCATAGGCGCCATCCTTGTTCGTGCGGACCGAGTAGGTCAGCGGGAACTCAGTGCTGGTTTCCAAATGCAGATTGACCGTGGCCGCGCTGAGGGCTGCGCCGTTGGGACCGCGTACGGTACCGCTGACGGTACTGCCTGTTTCCAAGCGCGCGTCCTTGATGTTGGTTTCGACCCCTTCGGAAACGATCACGTTGCGCATGGCGGTTTTGGCGAACTTGGCATGGGAAATCTGGACCAGGTATTTGGTCGGGTGCAAGCCGCGCAGGATGAACTCACCGTCGGCGTTGCTCTTGGCGCTCTTTTTGGTGGAAATCCCGGGGAACATTTCACCCAGGCTCATGTCGAAGCCACCACCGGTCCAGTCGTTGTTGTCGGTCTTGATAATGGCGCCGGCGATGGGCTTGCCGTTGGTGTCTATCACGCGCCCTTTGATGGTGCCGCCACCCTTGAGGTTCACATCGATGCCGACGAGATTCTGGCCTTCGGCGATGTTGAAAGAGTTGGATAGGCTGGGAGCGAAACTACCCGCTTGGGCTTCGACAATGTAGTTGCCGGCCATGGGCACGGTGATCTTGTAGGTACCGTCGTTGCTCTTGATACGCTTGCGTGTCTTGGCCACAGACATGGTCAGGTCCGAACCGCGCATGGGCTGGCGCAGGTTGACGGAGAAGTTGCGGGCGGGTTGGCCATTGTCATCAAATACCCGGCCACTGACCGTGGGAAGGGGAGTGAGTTCGATTGTCACGCCCATCTCGCCGGCATTGATGCGCGGTTTGGTGGCGGTTTTGTATCCTTTGGCGGTGGCGCGCAGCGTGTAGGATCCACCGGGCACATCTTCGAACATGTACTCACCTTCCGCGTTGGTCATGACCTGGGTTTGGGTGCGGGATGCTCGGTTGGTCATTGAGAATGCCTCAACCTTGGCGCTCTTGATCGGAGAGCCTTCGCGGTCCACGACCATGCCACCCAGCAATTGAGCCGCTTGCATTTCCACATTGCGTTCCACGTCGGCCTCGCCGGAAATGCTCACGTTGGGGATTGTGACTTGTCCGTAACCATCGGCGGAAACGGACAACACGTGGGGCCCTTCGGAGCAGTGCGGGAATTCATAGGTCCCATCGTCTGCGCTGACGGTTTCGTGTTTGGTGGGGGAGTCCTCTTGCATGCCGGCACCAACCGCGCTTGGGGTCAGGGTGACGGTCGCGCCGCCGACCTGGTTGCCTTGCGTGTCCAAGATCGCGCCATAGACCCGGGACCCTCCCGTCATGACCAGTTTCTGTTCGATGACAGCACCGGAGGTGGTGTCCAAGGGGCTGAGCTTTACGGGGGCATAACCTGGGTGGGTGGCGATCAGCGTGTACATGTCAAAGGACTCCACGTCCTTGAACGCGAACTTGCCTTGTGCGTTTGTTTTGGATGTCCGGTCTGTGGAACGGTCCACTTCTCCGGGGCCCTGGAAGAAGAAGGCTGCGCTGTCGAAACGGGTCAGGGTGATCTTGGCGCCCTCGATGGGCCGACCGTCGCCGTTGATTACGTGGCCCACGATTTCGCCGGATTGCCCTTCACCCTTGGTGGTGATCGTGGTACTGCCGGTTTCCACCGGGTCGGGTTTGGTGGTCGTACGTTCGTTGGTGGTGCCGATATCAGCTAGGTTGGCTTCGCCGACATCTTCGGTGTCCACCGGGGTCGTATTTTCCTGACCCTCGGGATTGAGGCCGCCGGGATCGTCCTGGTTCGTGGGTGATTGGCCCATGAACATGTAGGCGCCTCCGGCAACGAGGAAGATGATGAGGAGAGCAATGAAGGCGCGCATGACAGTCTTGGGTGCGGTTTATTTTTTGGGGGGGCCGGGTAGGCTTTTTAGGGATTTCCAGGGGCAGGCAGCCCCAGGAGTCGCTCAGACGAGTTGGGAAGGAAAACTCTTCCCTCCATGGTGGCTTTTTTTCCGACTGCACCACTCGCGGGAACCCATAATGGGTCACATCGCAAGGGGAGTGCTCCTAGGAGCTTGCAGAAGTGGCTTTGGGCTTCTGTGCCGAGCTGGATGCATCCATTGCACTCGGCAGAAATGACTCGGAAGGTGAGAGACATCCGAGGAAGTAGCAAAAGAGCATCAGCTCGAAGTCCATTTTGCGTGTGATTTGCCACTTGGAGCCGCGGGGCAGCAAGGGCTGTTTGATGGTGGCGACCTCGCCGGTCTTGCTGGCGATAATGCGCCAGCCCTGACCAAACCCCGACTTGGGCACGATGCGGAAGGGCTTGACACCGCTCCACACGTCGATGCGGCGCTGGATGAGGCGAGGACGCAGGGAGGACCCTAGCCACTCACGCGTGTCTGTCCATAAGGAAAATTGAGCCCGTTGTAGGCCTGGATCGCGCCGAATGATCAGTTTCTCACCCTTGCTGGGCAGATATACGCCACCCATGATCATGCCTCGCCAATTGCGATGGACCTTGAGTATGCCCAGGGGGTCGCCCTCTTCGTTAAGAATCGTGTGGTGAGGGGTCCACCAGCCGGCAAGGCGGGTGGTGAAATTCTGGATTTTGGGGGCCATGGTCAGCAGCAGGGAGCGGAAGAGGTGCCGTAGCTTACCCGGTTTGCGGGGTGGTGGGACAGTTTTCAACCCAACTGCCTGGGTTCCGTGTTGCTTTTCCAGGTGGGTCGAAAACCGCCGGTCGACGCCCTATGCCAGCAGCGGAACAATCGGGAGCTTATCCTGTCCGAAATCCTGGCGCCAACCGACCAACTCACCGGGCTTCAATCGACGCTTGAGCAGCCCGGCAAGCATTGCCGGAGAATCTCGATCATAGTTGAAACGCGGCCTTACATAGTTTTTCCAGGCCATCAACATTTGGAATGCCTGGTCCAAGAAACTTCGCTTCTTGCTCACGAGCCATGACTCCCGCCTGAGCCTCCCGAGAAGGTCTCTCGAGATGGCTTCCATCTGGTTGATAGGAAAAAGTGGATTCTGGACAGTGAGCGCCGAGCTTGGCTGCCTTCAATTCGCGGCACCGCCTACTGAGATTGAGAACTCGCGAGGATTGGCGCAGGCCTACCCCAGAGGTGAGCAGCCGCAAAAGGGCCAGATTGAGGTGCGGTTTGTGATCCCGGTAACTCATGCGAAAGGTCTGTTGCGAATAAGTGCTGGAACATGTACGGCAGCGGAACCTGGGGATTGGCTTGGATCTGCACTTTGCTGGAGAGGAGCCGTGGCATGGGAAGTGATTGGCGGGAGGGGGCGTGGTGGGCGGAGCAATCGTCGTAGGGGCAAAACGGGGGCTGATACAAGGTTGGGTGTCCATCTAGACTAGGGTTTCGCGGTTCGTCCCACAATTAAGAACGCGGGCAGGTGAGGCCCCCTCCCAGCTGGAAGTGCA
>JAAETM010000375.1 GCA_024228395.1 bacterium
GGATCCCAGCTTTTTGGCCCATGTCAAAAAGCTCTCCGATGCGTTTGAGAACCTGGTCGGGGTCGGACCCGTGACCGGTATTCGGGGCGAGGGTTTGTTGCTCGGCCTCGAACTTGCCGATTCTGTGACAGCCACCGAAGTGCGCGACGCACTCCTTAAAATTGGCGTCTTGGTGGGTACCTGTCGCGATCCATACGTCCTGCGTTTGAGCCCCCCGCTCAATCTGCCGCTTTCGGCTGTTTCTGAACTGGGCGAGGCCCTGGCGAAAGTCCCAGTGGCCAAGGAGACTTGTTCGTGAGCACCCAACAATTGCAAACCCCGGAGCAGCACCAGGTTTCACCCGATGGTTGCTACACGCTGGGTCAATTCGACTCGTCGGTGTGCCAAGAGCTCGCGGATCGGGCCACCGCGCTGAAAGGCGGAGCCACACCCGACGCCAAACCGGGGAAGGCCCTGGGCCTCTTGTTCCTGAACCCATCCTTGCGCACCTCCGCTTCCTTCCAGCGTGCCGCCGCACGATTGAAACTGGAACTCGTCAATTTGAACAGCCAGGGCGTATGGGCCATGGAATCCGAAGAAGGCGCGATCATGGACGGCACCAAGGCCGAGCACATGAAGGACGCGGCCGCCGTCCTGGGCTGCTTCGTGGACGTGCTAGCCATCCGCGCTTTTCCTGCTGGGGTGGACCTCGAGCAGGACTTGAAGGACCCGGTGCTGCACGGTTTTGCCAAGCATGCGGGCGTGCCTATCGTGAACATGGAGAGTACCCTTTGGCACCCCTGCCAGGCATTGGCCGATTGGGCCACGCTCGATCAGCACCAAGTGCCAAAACCCGCCAAGTTGGTGCTGACCTGGGCTTGGCATCCCAAACCCTTGCCCCATGCGGTTCCTAACTCGACTCTTTGCATGGCCGCCCAGCGCGGCATGGAGGTTGTCGTGTTGCACCCTGCCGGCTACCAACTGCACCCGGAAATCATGGCGGAAGCCCACGTACTGGCCGCGGCCAATGGGGGGTCGGCACGCGTGAGCCACAACCGTGCGGAAGCCCTTGACGGTGCAGCTGTCGTCTACGCAAAATCCTGGGGTAGCCTGGACACCTGGGGCGATGCCGAAGCTGAAACCGCAAAGCGCGCACCCCTCGGGGATTGGTGTGTAACTTCAAAACAGATGCCGCAAGGCGCCAAATTCATGCACTGCTTGCCGGTGCGCCGCAACGTGGTCGTCAGCGATGAAGTCATCGACGGCCCCCGCTCCCTTATCATCGATCAGGCCGAAAATCGCCTGCACGCACAGACCGCCCTTCTAGAGAGGATCCTTTCATGAATGAACTCATTCGCGCCGCTTCGTACGTTCGCTCCCACCGGGGCGCTATCATGGTCATCAAGATCGGAGGCGTTTGCCTGCGCAAGCCGCGGCACCGTCGCGACCTGGCACAACAGATCGCGACCATTCAAGCCCTGGGCGGCTTGCCCGTGGTCGTGCACGGCGGTGGTCCGCAAACCGATGACCTCCAAAACCAGCTGGGCGACAGGCCGCACATGGTCGACGGCCGTCGCGTGACCACCGATGTGGCCCTGCGCGCCTTGCGCATGTCTGTGGTTGGTGAATTGAATGGCGAATTGGCCGCATCCTTGACCAACGCCGGTGCTCCGGCCGTGGGTTTGTGCGCCGCCGATGCGGGTTTGGTGATCGCCAAGAAGCGTGCACCCATCGAAACCAGCGAGGGTCTGACCGACTTTGGCGCGGTGGGGGAGGTCGAAGAAATTCGTCCCGGCTGCCTGTTTGCTTTGCTAGAGCAGGGCATTACTCCTGTTATCTGCCCGCCTGTCAGCGACGGAGCAGAAGGATTCTTGAACCTGAACGCGGACACCTTGGCTGCTGAACTGGCGATCGCACTCAAAGCGGCCAAACTCGTGCTGCTCGCCGGAGCTTCCGGCGTGTTGAGCGACGCAAATGATCCGCACTCGGTCATGAGCGACTTGAGCCTTCAGCAGCTCGACGAGATGAGCGAAAAAAGCGTCCTCAAAAAGGGCATGATGGTCAAGGCCGTTGCGGTCAAGAAAGCCCTGAACTCGGGTGTCGAACGTGTGCACATGGTTTCCGGGGTCGACCCCGAATCCCTATTGGTCGAGCTCTACACGACCCATGGCTCCGGCACGTTGATCACATCCAAAAGCGCTCCCCAGCTCGAGCCCGTGACTTCTGCATGAATGCCCAGAGTCTTCTTCTAGATCTGGTTCGTACGCCGAGTTTGTCGCGCAACGAGGCCGAGATTGCCACCTATGCTTGCGATTGGTTGCAGACCCGCGGTATTCCGGTCAAACGCTTGGGCGATACCTTGGTTGCTGAAATTCAAGGCCGCGCTCCAGGTCGGACCCTTTTGCTCAACACCCACCTGGACACGGTCCCGGCAGGGGAAGGTTGGGTCGAAGATCCGTGGAAGGTGGATTGGAAGAATGATCAGCTCACGGGCTTGGGCGCCAACGATGCCAAGGGCTGTGCCACGGCCATGATGGTGACCATGGTGGACTTGGCCGAGAACCGCGATTGGTCCGGCAAGTTGCAGTTGGCACTGAATGCCACGGAGGAAGTCGACAACAAGGGAATGGAGGATGCCCTGGCCGAGATCGGAATGCCCGATGCCGCCATTACCGGTGAGCCCACGGGTTTGCAGGTTGTTCGTAGCCAGGCGGGTTTGGTGGTTTTGCAGGCTGTGTGGCAAGGCAAGAGTTGCCACGCGGCCCATGTGGCGCGGGTGGACAACAGCAATGCCATGCTGGCCGCGTGCAGGGACTTGGCCACGCTGCCCGCATGGTTGGAGCCCGGCGAACCCCATGTGTTGCTTGGCAATTCGACCCTGGTTGCGACGACCCTGAATTCAGGCGAACGTCACAATAAGATTCCATGCTCAGCCGTGGCGCTGTTCGATGCGCGGCTTGTACCTCCGACCGATGCGGCGGACTGCGTGGCGGAATTGCAGCCCTATTTGACCTCCGCCCATGTGCGCATTCGTTCCGAGCGCCTGCGCGCAATCGACACGGCGGCCAAAGACCCCCTTGTTGTTGCGGCCCTGACGGCCTCCGGCAATACTGAAGCGGTCGGTTCAACCACCCTTTCCGACATGGCGCTCTTGCAAGGCGTGCCCGCAGTGAAGTGCGGGCCCGGCGAGACCGCCCGTTCCCACACCCCCAATGAGTTTCTGCTGGCGCAGGAACTCGAAAACGGAATCCATTTCTACAAGGACTGCACACGCAGTTGGTTTTCATCATGAGCAAACATCACAAACCTATCTGGGACCGCGGACAAGGTATCGACGAGGAAATGATGTCCTACACCATCGGCGACGATTGGCAGCAGGATCAGCGTTTGGTCGAGGTGGACATCCGTGGGTCGATCGCCCATGTGGCCGGCTTGATCCGAGCGGGTCTGTTACCCGAGGAGTGTGGGATGAACATTCGCAAGGGCCTGACCGATCTCCTTGAGAGCTGGACGCGTGGGGAATGGAATGTGGAGCCGGCTGACGAGGACGTGCACAGCGCGATCGAACGCCGTTTGATCGATTTGATCGGTGAGGATGGTGGTCGAATGCATTTGGGGCGTAGTCGCAATGACCAGGTGGCTGTGGACATGCGCTTATGGTTGCGTCGGGCCGCCGGGGAAACCAAAGAAGTGCTGGGCGCGCTGCACAATGCCTGTTTGAAGGTAGCGGACAACAGCGGAGAGCTTCCGATTCCTGGGTACACGCACCTGCGCCGGGCCATGCCTTCCACGGTTTTTGATTGGATCAGTGCCCATGGCGTGGCTTTGGCGGCGGACCTCGCCGATTTGCAGCAGGCCGCTGCACGCTGGAGCCGATGCCCATTGGGCAGCGGGTCGGGTTATGGAATTCCGTTGCCTTTGGACCGAGAATTCGTTGCGGAGGAGCTCGGTTTTGAAGGTCCCGAGGAACCGGTGACCGCAGTTCAGCATTCTCGCGGCCGTGCAGAGTTGGCCTATGTTACAGTCCTGGAAGCGATCGCCTTGGACGTGGGCAAGCTCGCAGCGGACCTGTGGCTGTATTCGACCAGTGAATTTGCCTTTGTCAAATTGCCGATTCCGTTCACGACCGGTTCGTCCTTGATGCCGCAGAAGCGCAACCCGGACTTGATTGAATTGTTGCGCGCCAATGCTCGACAGGTGGTTGCGGAGCGCGGTGCACTGCTCGCCGTGCTCCAGGATCTGCCCAGTGGATACCATCGGGATTTTCAATTGATCAAGCCGCCGCTCTTCCGCGCCCATGATCGTTTGCTGGCATCCATCAAGATCCTAACCCGCTGCTTGCCCAGCTTGGAATTCCAAACCGAGGCCCTATCCGACGCCGCTAATGATCCGGATCTGCAGGCAACCGCCAAAGCTCTGATGGCCGCGGCCAATGGCCAGAGCTTCCGCGCTGCCTATCGCGAATCGAGCATTCAGAGTTAGCCCGGATACTGCCGCAGGCGAGCGAGAATCGTGTGGCGGAATCACTTGCCGGCACCCTCCATTCTGCTATACCCGATGGATGTGCTCGATGTCCAATCGCTTCCAGTACACCAGCAAAGCCGCAGCAACAACCGCCAAACCCAGCGCCAAGCCCCACCAAATGCCAGGCAAGCCCCAATCCATTCGGAAGGTCAGATACCAACTCACCGGCAACGCGATCAACCAATATCCAAATAGATTGAAGACCGCAGCTGGCCGTGTCTTCCCAGCTCCCCGCAGCACCCCGGACCCAACCACTTGTACGCAGTCGAACACCTGGAAAGCACCAGCTATCGGCAAGATGGCAGCGGCCATGGTCCTCACATCCACATCATCGGTTGTCGTATACAAAGTTGGGAGCCAGTGTCGACCGAACAAGAACAACAACCCGGCCAAGCAGCCGACAGCGGTACTCAGCCCGAATGTGTAGCGGGCAGAATGTCGGGCAGCTCTGGCGCGGCCTTCACCGATGAGGTTTCCGATGCGCGTGGATGCCGCCAAGCCGATGCCAAGTGGCACCATGAAAGTGATACTCGCAAGGTTCATCACGACCAGGTGGGCGGACGTGGGGATTGTTCCGATGCGCCCCGCCATCAAGGTGGAAAGACCAAAAGCAGCTACCTCTAGAGTCACCTGGCAAGCGATGGGAAATCCGATGCCTAGCAGGTGCCGTTGTGCTTTTGGGTTCCAGGCATCGGGACTCAATCCGAGTCGAGGGACCGTTTCCCTGTAGTTTCTCAGGAGGTGCCAGATCACTGCGGCCCCCATGGCAGTTCGCGCGACGGTGGTGGCGATGGCTGCACCCTTGAGCCCCATGGCGGGCATGCCCCAATGGCCATAGATCAACAGCCAATTGAGCAGGACATTGACGCCGTTCGTCCAGATCGCGTGCACGAGGACAGGCCTAAGGATGCGTTGGCCTTGCAGCCACTGACGAATCGCCGCAAAGGCCAAGACTCCAGGGGCGGACAGCAGCTGCCAATTCGCATACAGTCCCCCCTGCTTGGCAAGTTCTGGTTGTTGACCCGTCAGCAACAGGAACCTCTCCGTATGACCCCAGGCCAGCATAAGCAGGGGGCAAAGCAATGTGCCCATTACCAGGCCCTGCCCCAGGATCTTGCGGATGCGCTGCTGGTCCCCGGCGCCGTGGGCTTGACTCACAATGGGATCCATGCCAAACAGGATTCCCGAGGCAAACAGAATCGTGCCTTGTATCCAGACGGCAGCCAGCCCCATGGCGGCCAGTTCTTCTTTGGAGCTGTTGCCAACCATCAACGTGTCCACCGTGGCCATGGAGAACATGGTCAGGTTGGTTAGGATGATGGGTACCGCCAAGCTACCCAGGGAGGCCAATTCGCTTCGACTGGCGGAATGGGGGTTCTGCGCGGGCATGCCCCAAACCATAGCGTTCTGTTTTGGGGGATTCTTCTCGGATCGGGTCTCCTGACCCAGAATTTGCACGCTTTGGTCGGGGGACGGAGCCGGGTATCGCTCACAACGATAAACTGAGCAGAGCCTAGACCCCCACCATCAGCGCTTTGAAATTCACCAGTCCCCACCTGTTTCCCATCCTGTTCTCACTGTCCGCCTGTGGCGCCAGTTCAGAGTCCGTTTCTGTTCCCTATGGAGAAGGGGCGAGTATGCGATATGCCGGCAGTGTCATAGTGAACGATGAAGGGGTTTATCGATCGACAGGGTCATGGAAATTCTGGTATCCGGATGGGACCTTGCAGGCGCGGGGCAAATTTGAGGGCGGGGCTGTGCCTGGACCGGAGCAGTTGTTGAACACACACACCGAGATCCCGACACATGGTCGCGAGGGGACCTGGGAGGGCTTTGTTCCTGGCATGGGGCGCCAATGGAAGGGTCAATACAGGGAAGGTAAACGCGAGGGTCTTTTCACATTTTGGTTTGCCAATGGACAGATGCGCTTACAAGCGAGCTTTAAGGATGATTTGGAAGAGGGCGAATTCCGCTCGTATTTCGAGAACGGGGATCTCGCTGCCACCGGAGCCTATGACAAGGGGCGTCGAAGTGGGCACCATGCGATTTACGGCACCGCTGGCCAGCTATTGGAGGAAGGCGATTGGGACATAGGCCAGCGCGTAGGTTTGCACCGCATCTGGGATGATTTTGGAATCTTGCGAGAGGAAGGTGTGTATCGCGCTGGGCATCTGGCTGGACTCCGGACCATTTGGGATGAAGGAGGAAACACCCTAATGACGGGTACTTACTACGCGGGAAAACCCAATGGGCAATTCACTCTTTACTATCCGACTGGAAAGAAGAAGTCGCTAGGCGTGTACAAGGATGGTGCACGCGAGGGGGTTCACGTCGGTTGGAGTTATGCCGGGGACAAGATCTATGAAGTGATGTTCGAAAATGGTGAGCCGAATGGTGTCATGACGACCTTGTATGCTGGTGGAGAGAAGAGAGCCACCCAGGGAGAATTGCAGGGAGGCCTTCCCGTTGGTACGCATGCTGTTTGGAGCGACTCGGGCAAGGTGGTTGCGAAAGCGCGCTATCACGGTACGCAAAAGGGTAAGGGCGGTGCTTGGCAATTCTGGAAAGCCAAGCCCCAAACCAGCGCGAAGAGTCCACGGTAAGCACGGTCGTTCCGGACCCGCGCTGGCGACCCCCCGGGCGGATTCATTCCATCACCGATCAAACCAAGAGCGCCCAGCCCAGGTTTCCTGGACTGGGCGCTCTTGGTGATTCCGGCAAGGAGACTTGCCGTTGAATAAATGGTGCGGGAAGGGGGACTTGAACCCCCACAGGCTATGCCCACAAGAATCTAAATCTTGCGCGTCTACCAATTCCGCCACTCCCGCAGCCGGGGGCAGATTAGCGCTTTGCGGCCCCGGTTCCAGTAGAAACTGGATTGCGCGCCAGCTTTAGGGCTGGAGGTGGCGTCCAGCGGCCTGGCGCAGGGCACCCCGGGAGTCCTTGGAAGCTCTGTCGGGGCTCCTCTCAAAGGCGGACAGGGCTTTCATCGTCGCAGGCAATCTGCCGGACCCCGTGCTTGCCCCGAAATGCCCCCATGAAATGATTGCCCTTGTGGTCGAGCTGACCCTGGCACTCGATCCACAGCGTCACAGTTTTATGCGGGAACAACATCTGAGTCAATCCGGCGGCATCGGGCCAGAGCTGGCGCAGGATGTGCTCAGCGCTGGGTGACTGGGTAAGCATCACAGTTGCGTTCTTGTCCAGCCGATATGGACCTTTCCGCCAGGTGACGTGGTGGCCTTGCAAGCCTGGACGCCGCGCAAGTTGCAATAGCTTCCTGCAGGAAGGTCGGGCCAGCCCCAGGGCATTGTGCCGGGCATGGGGATGCAGGCAAAGTGCTGTTGCCCCAGGGAAAAAACAGCCGCCAGACTGCCGCCGGTTGGACGCGTCCAGTACGCAGCAGCATGGCAGCTGATCAAATTAGCAGTGCTCGTCGTACGCCGAAGCCAGGTCGCGCGCCAGGGCGTCCGGGCCCTTGCCTTCGATGTCTTGACGCTGAATCATTTGCAGGAGTTGGCCATCTTTCATGAGGGCCATCTGCGGGGAACTTGGGCGGTAGGGCTTGAAGTACTCGCGTGCACGCGCGGTGGCGTCACCTTCCATGCCGGCAAAAACCGTCACAATGTTCGCGGGTTTCTTTTCGCCCATCAGGGAAATGCGCACCGCAGGCCGAGCGCTACCGGCTGCACATCCGCAGACCGAGTTCACGATGACCAGAGTGGTGCCTTGCGCTTTCATGGCCCGATCCACATCTTCGGGGGTCATCAGTTCTTCGGCACCGATCGAGGTCAGCTCGTCGCGCATGGGCTGCACCATTTGGGGGTCATACATTGTGTGGTTCGTTTCGTTCTGGTGGTTGGGAGACAGGGCTCTGTTAGGGACCCCTCGAAGGCAAGGGGGAGAGTCTAGTCGTGACCTAGGCTCAAATCTACCGTGTACGGCAGAATCGTGGCTTGCAGCTGGGTCCCTGCGGGCCTGAGGCCTGTGGTGTGACCGTGGCATGCAGGCAAAAGGACCAGAATCGTAACTGGTCTGGATCCTTGTGGATCCATCCAGCCAGACCCCCAAAAGGCGCCGATTCAAGCGCCGCAGGCTGCCTCCGGGCGGTTCAATGCAAACCCTACGCCCCTTTTGTGGGCAAGGACAAGCCGCAGCCACTCACCGAAATGAGTGGCCGCAGCTATCGGTCGGATCGGCAATGTGAAGCGGTTGGACTCCGGCGATCCCTAGAAGCTGAAGGTTGCGCGCACCGTTGCAACCAGTGCATCCTCGGCTCCAAGGCCACCAGGATTGTCGATCTGCTGGAGATCCGCCTGGAGCGTAACCCAATCGGCGACCGGTGATTTGTAGAACAGCTCCAGGACCGTTTCGTTGCTCGCGGTGAAAGGAACTCCTATCGCATCGCTAAAATCGACTCGGGAGAATCCAAACCCAAACACATCGTTTGTGCGACTTTCGACGGGGCCAACCCATTGAAGACCAGCACCAATGTGTTGGTCCACGCTACTGACCTGATCGTCAGCCGTTCCAAATTGGGCGTAGACGCCAATGCCGGTCGCGGTGACGGCTTGATCGTAGGTCAAGTACATGCCTGAGGTACTGTCTTCGGTGCCTCCTCCGAACTCAGCCCTATCTCCCTTCAGCTGCCAGGTGCCGACCTTGACGCCGCCAGCCAGGGCATCTTCGGCTTGGCCCCAGATATAACGGCCTTCCAAGAACATTGCAATGTCAGCCGGCGCGTTGAAGGGGTTCTTGATCCTCAGGGTGTTCTCGTCGCGCCCTTCGTTCCAAGCGGCATCGTAGAGGCCGTAGGCAAGCGTGAAGTCTTCATTGAACTTGTAGAACAGGTTGAGGCTCATGGAGGGGGGGCCTTGGGCCAGGATCGTAGGACTACGTTCCGTTGAGAAACCCAGGTGGTTGCGAGCGTTCTCAGGTGCGAAGAATTCACTCTTGGGCTCTACTTTTCCCACCTTGACGCGCAGTTTGTCATCGAGCATGCGCTTCTCCAGCCAAAGCATGTGAATGCGGCTGTACTCAGGGTCATCCAAGCCATCGTACTGCTGGAAATCATGGATCTGCGTGTTACCGTGCACTCCATTATGATGTTGATACTGGAAGAACAACGAGGTCTCTTCCCAGCCGGCCAGCTGATTGAGGTCCAAATTGAGGTTGAGCGTCAACCGCTGCTTGGAACTTGATCCGGAAGCTGACTCGCCAGAGAGGGGAGCCAACGAATAACCAGCTTCGTAAGAACCTGCGAAGGTGATCCCTTCAGGCAGGTACTCGTTTAGGTCGCAGGATTGTCCTGTGGCGTACGAGGCAAGTCCGGAACTGGCGATGAGGGCAGCGCACAGGGCGCGGAAGATAGTAGATGCCATGGGGTTAGGTCGCTCGCTGGCTTGTTGAAAGGGGCCGGGGGCCGAAGAAGGGATTCTCAGAGGCGCACGCCCCAACGGCTTGAGGGTCGGCTTGGGGAGCGAATTTGCATGACGGCAATCTTGGCGATCCGAAAAGCAGGCCCTCTGCGGGGAATCATTCCCACGTTTTAGACTCTCAGAACCTGTACTTCAGTTGGCAGGCAGAGGACCCCGACGTAGGGGGAGTGAGTCTAGTCCATGTGCCCATCGCACAAGCTGTCAAGTATCATGAAGTACCGAGATCTATCCCTATCGAAGAAGCTCCCCTTGGGTTCCGTCGGACCTCTGGTCCTCGTGGCCATTCTTGGAATCGTGACATGGTCCTCCATTCAATCGTTGTTGGAGTCCAACAACATAGTGGATCACACCCACAACGTGATCGGTGAGGCCGCTGACATCGAGGCCGCTGCCGTCGACATGGAGACTGGAATGCGCGGCTACTTGCTCGCCGGCAAACCAGACTTCCTAGCGCCCTACACAGCGGGTCAGGAAAC
>JAAETM010000376.1 GCA_024228395.1 bacterium
GGTGACGTGCTTCCAATAAGTTGACACGGAACTTAGCGACAGGTTGATTCGACACGAAGCAACGGGAACTGTCAAGGTAGGGATGGGGTTTGGGGAAGGTTCCCCTTCCCCATTGGGGGAGCCGCGCGTAGCCAGCCTCAAACTGGCTAAGGCGCAGCGCGGCGCTCCGGGGGCGGAGCCTCCGGGAGGTGATGGGGTCTGGGGAAGAGGAGACTGATAACATGTGGATAACTTCTAGGCCACGTCGACCTTGGTGACGTGCTCCCGAACTAACACAAGCTGAAGCCGAGCTTCTACTGGGCCGTTCTGGCCCTCGGGCACCTCGAGCACACCCTGCTGAACACGCAGGCGACCGCGCGATCCTGAGGGGTAAACCTCCTTGATAGCAACCTGCTGTCCGGCAAAGTTGAGCGAGGATGGGCTGGCCTGGTCAGCTGGCGCCTCCGGCGGCGAATCCCATTGTTTGTGCACATTCGTTCCCACCGTGACACGACCCTCCGTGCCAGGGCTCACAAATAGCGCGTGGGATGCAAAAGACCAATCCATTGCGAGAAGGCGCGACTCGATTCGCCAGCCCTTCGGCGCTTCCATTCGCAGTCCCAACTCACCGCTCGCGAGAACGCCACCGCGAACCGTGTATCCCGGCCCATCGAAATCCGGCGCATTGGGAGGGGTCGCCCGGTGCTTGAACTCTCCTTTCGAAAGGCTGAACGCATCGAAGAATGGTTCGAAACCGCGCCCGTCCTCATGGATGGCGGCTAGGGGGCCCGAGACCACAAAGCGGAGGGCTACTCCGTTGCGCTCGATGATGCGCAGCTCGAGAACAAGTTGTATTTCGGGCCGTTCATCCAGGAGTCGGACACACAACGCCTGCTCACCAAGGAAGGGCACCAACTCTCCAAAACTTCGCTCTGAGACTCTTCCTCCAATGGGGAGCACCCGAAATTCAAAACCTGGGCCTCCCTCGGCACCTTCCAATGATTCGGAGATGAACTCCATGAGGAGCCCTTCCGCACCTTTGGAGGCATCAAGCCCGCGGACGGTGCCAGAGAAAATGCCGGAGCTCAGTTTCACGACCCCAGCCCGTCCTTCGATGTTCGGTATGGCGGCCGGGATGAGGATCGTATTCGCGGGCCGCTTGCAGCTCAGCCGATAATCCGCATCACTCCACTGGTCGATCAGGATCTCCTGGGCCGTCGGCGGCGGTACGAGGGGGGCTGCAGCGCAAACCGGTGCAATCTTGGCGGCCAGGACAAGGGTGATTCCAAGGCTAAATGACGAAGCTAGTTTCATGGGCCCATTGCACAACATGAGGTACTGCTTGTCGACTTCGCGCGGCGTAAATCGAATTGAGGGCCCTGCGCACCGCCCATCCCGTTTTCTGGCGGCCACGCCTACCAACCGATGATCGATGCGGTCACCTCCCGCTCTACAAAGGCACCGCGTTCACCGTGGCCACCGAAGTCGAGGTCCTCTTCGCCGAGCACATGCTCTGACTCCCACCGAACAACTGGAGCGCTCAGCAGCTCTGCCAGAGTACTTGCGAGCGCGACTCACCTGAGTCCTGGGCAACGTGAATCCCGGACACTGGGGTTGCAGTCGCTACTGGGGGTGCTATGGCTATGAACGTGCACCAAGCGAACCAAGAGCGTAGACTGGTGGCACTTCAACGCTTTCATTGAGCCCCAAGCCCACCAGTGCAAAACACCGAACTCCTGCGCGAACAAGTCCTTCAACATTTTCCTGCAGGCGCCTTTTGGATCCCCACCGTGGTTTTCATGGGGATCATGTTCATCCTGTCGTTCCTCGCCTCGCGCGCCCTGCGTTCGGTGATATTGGAGAGGTTCCGCAAGGCTGAAAGGGAAGGGCAAGAGCTGCATTGGAGCAAGCGGGCCAGCCTACTCTGGCCTGCGCGCAGGACGGCGAACCGCATGGTTCTGCTCTGCACGCTTCTTTCGAGCTTCACTGGGGCCAGCCTCTGGGGCCCCCTACTGCCCCTGCCGCTTTGGGTTCCGCCTATCTTGATCGGCCTTGCGGGTTTTCTTGGTGCAGCCCTGGCCCTGGGGCACATCGAGGAGCTCGCCATGGGCAAACCGTTGCGTACCTTGGTGCTGCTGCGCAACTTCATCGAAGGCCAATTGATTCTCAAGCCCACGGCGCTGATATCCTTGACGACCTACGGCCTCATGTTCAAGTATCACGGCACGACCGGAGCGATCATCCTGGCCGTGGGTGTGATCCTGGGCGTGCTCACCCTGCAAGGGTACTTGTGGTGGCCCTTCAAGTGGGTAGGAACCATCCTGGCAGCGCCCGCAAGCCTGCAAACCAAGGTCAATGAATTGGCCGACAGTTTGGGTCGCCCCCACCCCAGGACATTCGTGCTGCGTAGCCGCTTCGTCAACGCGATGGCCTTCCCGCATGCCAACACGATCATGGTCACGGGCCCCCTACTGCAAGCCCTGTCCCAGGACGCCCAAGCCTCGGTCTTGCTCCATGAATTGGGGCACCTGGTGGAGAACAGGAAGGTTCGAATCCTACGCTCCATGGCCAACTACAGCATTCTAGCACTACCCGGCCTGGTGCCCTTCGGCAGGGCCTATGGCTACGGGCTTGCCCTGTTCATTGCAGCCCTTGTCCTGTTATTTGGCAGGCGTGTACGGCAGCGATCCAGTGGCTGGGAGCAGGACGCGGACAAGGTGGCGTTGCAATACGAAGAGAACACTGGAAGCTACGCGCGGGCCCTGGAAGGTCTGCACCGATTCAACATGGTGCCGGCCGTCTTAGGCATCAAGAACCCTTCGCATCCGGACCTCTATGACCGGATGATTGCAGCAGGTGTGGAACCCGATTTCCCTATCCCTGCCATGCCCGCCCCGGCAAGCCGGAAGGGCAATCTGACCATGGCATTCTTTGCAATCGTGGTGCTCCTCTCAGTGTTCAAGGCCTCCGCCTCCGGGCCTGGAGTCAGGCGACTGAGCTCGATCTTGCCAGCGGGTAGCATCCTGTCACCCCTCTTCGCAGGTGGCGAATTCGGGGCCTTGTGGCGTTGGAGTTTTGCCAATCAGGTGAAGGGCAATAACGAGCTGACTGCGGATTGTGCGCGCTACCTTGCAGCCATGACCCCCCTGAGCCACGCACCCCACTGGCATCTGAGCTGCGCCAGACTCTTGGTGCAAGCAGGCCACCCACAGGATGCCCTGGCTATCCTGGAGAGCACCCAGAAATTTGAACTGTCGAGTCGAGACCTTTGGATCACCCGCGGTTGTATGTATGCATTAGCTGGGTATCTAGATTCCGCAACAGAGGACAGGGACAGGGCCCTCGGGATCCATGGGATCGCCGGAAGCGTCCCCCAAGCCGTCCGCCTTATCCCCGCGTACCAATTCCGCGTCACGGTCAACATGCACTTGGCGGCCCTACTCAGAGCCACCGGTGAGCCGGCGGCTTCCGAATTCTGGCTCGCTAGGGCCCGTTCCGAAGCTTACGTCTTGAATGAGTCGGAGGACTTCGAAGCTTGGCTCGCATGGATGTTGTACTGGTTCGATTCTTAGTCCTGGTAGTCCTACTCGAGCACCTCTTCGACGAAGGCTTCTTGATGATCAACACCTGCGCCGCAGCGATGGCGACAAGCCCACGCAACACGGAAATCGACACCCTAGTCGCCGCCCTCAAGAACGGGTTCGCGAAGATTTAGTAGGCACCCTAACCGGAGGTACGCTGCTAGGATCCAAGGGTAGGCTGCGCCTTGTTGGCCAGGACTCGCGCCAAGACTTGGCAGTGATCTTTTCTCTGGCACCGTACGTCGTATTAGAGAGGAGTTGATTAATGACTAAGTATGTGCTGGGCCTAACAATCGTGTTCTTGGTGCTATCGGCGTGCCAATCAAATTCGGGAGTCCGCTACGAATCCGAATGGAGGGAGTCATCCCATGAATCAGCGAAGCCCATTATCGTTATGGCACGTTATGTGA
>JAAETM010000377.1 GCA_024228395.1 bacterium
GATAGGCTGGTGCGGCACGCTTCCCCCTTGTTTGTTTGGTCGTTATAACCAAAGCATCGGGGGGGCTGGCGTGCACTTCCAGCTGGGAGGGGGCCTCACCTGCCCGCGTTCTTAATTGTGGGACGAACCGCGAAACCCTAGCCTAGTCCTAGACGAAGTCATCACCTTCCGCTCCACCTACGGCGGCGCCCAAGGCTGGTACAACATCACCCCCGACCTAACCGCCATGGGCAAGATGATCGGCGGAGGCTTCCCCGTGGGCGCGATCGCTGGCCGCAAGGAAGTCATGGACGTGATGAACCCGCTAGCCAAGAAGGTCCTCTTCCCCCACTCCGGCACCTTCTCGGCGAACCCGGTCACGATGACCGCGGGCCTGGTCTCGATGATCGACTTCGACGAAGAAGCGGTCGACCAAGTCAACGCCCTAGCCACCCGCGCGATGCAAGGCATCAACGAAGCCATCGCCGAAACTGGTATCAAAGCTTGCGTCACTGGCGGTGATTCAATGTTCCGAGTCCACCTCAAAGAACATCCCCCCCACAACTACCGCGAAGCCTACACCACCCCCGAAGAGAACGCCCGCCTAGTAGTCCTACTAGACCACCTCTTCGACGAAGGCTTCCTAATGATCAACACCTGCGCAGCAGTCATGGCAACCAGCCTACGCAACACCGACATCGACGCCCTAGTCGCCGCCCTCAAGAGCGGCTTCGTAAAGATTAGATAGCGGCGCGCTGTCAACCTCCCCTAGGTACCTGGCACCAGACTCAGGGCGGACAGACGCGTGCGGGACCCGGGAAACGGACCCCCTCTACAAAACCAGGTTTCGGGCTCGGCAGCCCTCCTGACAACCAGAAAATGAAAATCACCTCTTGACTGAATGGGCCTTTTCACAGACGACTGGGTACTGGTATGGTCTTGGGTTGCGAGAGATGCTCACTTCGCCTTGGGTCCCCTATCCATGACCAGTATTGCCATGGCCGTTGCATAGGCGCGCCCCAAAGTAATGGTATCCATCCAAGTTCCATCTGGCTCTGCTTTTCGAAGGAGATCCTTGCGGAGGTCGGCCAGATGCTTGCGGTTGGTTGGCCCGCCAAACTCTCGAATAGCTTGCGCGGCATGAAAGTAGGCGCAAGAGTGGAAGTAGCCCGAGAGTGCGTTCGGGGGGAGCCAAACATCTGTCAGTTTCCGTGGGATATCGAGAGCCTCTCGCGATTTCATGAATGCATCGATAGCCATTTTGAGGTCTGAACGACTTACCGCTTCCAACCGCAACAAGGCCAGCTCTGCGGCGGGTGCCTTGGCAATCGACGCATCCAAGCTGTCGAATTTGCGTGGCCCAGGGTAAGTGTAGGCATACTGACCGGGCCCGGTACGCATGGCGAGCAAGGCTGCTTTGCCCTGCTTCAAGACTTTGTCTTCTACGGTCAACCCAGCGCGCTTTGCTCGGGTCAATGCCTCCAAGGCGATCGCTGTATTGATGCTATGCGCTCTTCCCAAGTTCGTTTTGGGCCAGCCAGAAAAACCGCCCTTCCAATCCTCTCCGAACCTCTTTGAATAAGACCAGGCCCCATTCGATAGCTGCCCGGCCACCAAGAATTGGATCGCTCTTTGCACCTCTTCCGCGTTGGCTTCCCCTGATGCATACCGGTGCATTTGCAAGTCTAGAAAGTAGGTCGCGGTAAATGAATTCACATTTCTCGGTGCGTGCGAACCCAAGCGTGTTTCAAGCCAATGAGTCCCTTTCGTGGCTTGTTCAGTGTGCCCACGTTGATGCAAGGCGAGTGAGCATAAGGCTGAGATGCCCTCCCGATGTTCTTCCTGCAAGGGGTGCCCCATTGGGAAACTACCGTCTACCAACTGGACTTTTAGCAAGTATTCCGTAGCCGCTTTGAGGACTCTAGATTCGCCGGTCACCTTTAGAGCCGTCTGCAACTCGTAATTCGCAACCAAACTTGGCAGCTCCTGTCGGATGCGCGCTTTGAACGCCCACTCCGTATCCGGAAACTGCTCTTGGATCTCCGCCAGAGGGGCTTGAATCGTGTCCCCCGGCATACGAGCGGCCAATTCATAAAGGTGTGCTGCCGACTTGAGAGCACTCACCTTAGGCAATCTGGTCTTGGAACCCAGCCAACGGAGCACTTCCCCCGCGTTCAATGGACCCAGTCTAGTACGCTTCTTGAGCACTCGGCCTTTTGCAGAGATAACCACCAGCGCGGGCGGGCGGAATTCCACAGGATCTAGGAGCGAACCATCTGCGGGCTTTGAGTCAGAATTCAGTCTGATCGCCAACCGGTTCGGATTGATGCGTACTCTTACGATGACGAACTGTTCCCTGATGGTCTGGCGAATTGCAGGATGGCAAAACACGGTGGCCAGCAGAACACGCTCCTGCTCTGTGATTAATGGATCGCCAAAATCGGCGGTCACGAATGCGAGTACTTTACGCCTCGTTTGCTTTGCTTCCCTCAGCGCCGCATCAAGGTCTGTGGCCCAGTCATACATGTCTACCAGCTGCTGATCCAAAGATACCCGTTGCTGGCCCGAAGGCACTTGTTGCCGATTGGAGGTCAAGGGTACAGCGGTTCGCAATAGCAAACCGTGATTGGAGCTCGCTTGTTTCGTCCATTCCTTCGCTATTTCCGTCAAGTCCAACGTCAGTTGTTTCTCTCCTACTGGGAGAACTGCGTGACTCGTGGGTGTTACTTCATGCTCTGGGGCATTGGCCCAAGTCACTTTCGACTCTGACCAGTCGCCTAGAACTTTGTGAGCCGCGACTGGAAAGGGATACTTCGGAGCGGTTTGCCCCACTCGTACAACCGCACTCAAGATTGCACGGTCGATCTTGAGCCCAATGGGCACAGGGAAGTGCAGAATCACGTGGTTTTTATCCCTGCGATCGATTGCCAAGTCAGGGAGACCGCCGAGGTTTCGGTCAGGTAGGTAGGCCACTAGAGAAGAGTCCCTATCCAGTGAAAATGCGATCTCCTCGCCCCCTTCCGTAACAATGGTTAAGGTGGGTGCTCCTATCGCCCCCCTGGCATTCAACTGTATCCAAGCCATGGGGTGATCAACCTGGCAGGACGAAAACATGGGGGGGATTAGCGCGAGTAGGGTTAGTAGCATTTCTATTAGGGCTAGTAGCATTTTTGATTCAAAGTGGTGGAGACCGAGTCGCGCACATAACCCAGTATTTGCCCCGACAGAGTACCGACAGGATTCGGCTCCTGGCCCACGGAGTGTTCCTTAGGTGCCGTGTCGACCGCGCCATCCTGTACCCATGCCTACTCCGGTAGAGATAGGACCAGGTCCAACTCCTCCCCCGCGACAGGATTGACTTCCCGGGTGCTCACAGATTGACCCGACATGGACCAAAGGCGAATGGTGGTGGCGCCGGGCGGTAGGACGAGCACCTCGTTCTTGCCGTTCCCCACATAGACCGCCGCGACCAGGCTGTCCCCCTGGCTGGCTTCAAAGCGGGCGTAGGGATCGGGTCCTGTGAATTGCACGGACACACGCGCTGCCAGAGACAGGCTAAGGTCGATGTCGGTCGTCATTTGGCCTGCTTGTACCGTTATGTCGTGACGCACTCCAACCCATTCACCCGAAGCCCAAACCACCACGTCGTAGGATCCTGGCGCAAGACTCGCCAGGGAGAAGGCTGACTCGGTGGTGTATTGCAGATAGCGCAAATGCGGGCGAGGCAGGAAAGGCTTGCCCGGTGCTCCCGATCCGGCGGGCGTGAAGAGTAAGAAGCGGCCCACATCCTTGTCACTCAGACCCAGCAAGCGCCCTGAGATTCCGCCGGCTACGGGAAACACCAAGTGCACTTGATCGTCCCCCACTGTGGCCGAGACCCACGGGGTCGAAACACCATCGAGGGCGGCACCCAATTGGTATGCGGCCATCGGGAGTGGCCCGACTACGAAGGAACCATCCATGCCCGAGCGGGCCACGAGAACCCCATCGAAGAGAACGGACCTGGCTTGAACCCAAGCGTGGGGCATGGGTTTGCCCGCTGCATCTTCGACACGCCCCCCGATCGCAAGACCTCTTTGCAGCGTAATATCCAGTGTGGATGTCGATCCCTTTTTCACCCGCACAAACGAGCCCAGTGGAGCCACCGCTTTCTTAGAAACTCCGCCCGGCGCGCCATAGGAAAAACGTCCCGGATCAGGGCCCACACACCAGTCGCCGGCAGGCACGCCTGAGAACTCAAAGCTTCCATCCCCTTGAGACTCAACGTTGCTCTCAACCTTGTCCCGGTCAAAGTGAACGAACAGGCGACTCTGGGGCACGCTGGCCTTCCACAGCCAAAGTTTTTGCCCGGCGGCGGGCTCTCCCCCGGCTTCGAGCACACGCCCAGCAATGCTGCCTAGGACCTGGACCTTCAGGGATACCGCATGTGTTTCGCCAGCGGTCAATTTCAGAGGCTCTTCCAAGGTGGTCAGCAAGCGCTCGCCCCTATGCAATTCCAATCGCAGGGGAACGCCTACAGGCAGGTTTTCGAATATGATGGCACCCTGCCCCAGCCAATCCTGCTCCCAGACGGCGTCTTCCCAACCGCTAAGCAAGGAGAGTTCCTGGCCCCTCAGACATTCGACGGGCCGGGCGAAAACCTGGATCGTCAGCTCCTCCCCTGATCGCGGCGCCGCCATATCCACAGAAACCTCTAGGCGTGCCGCACGCTCGAGCTCGATGACCTGTTCCTTACCCATCCTATCGTTGCGCAGGGCGATACCCGCCAAACGGGACGCATATCCCTTCAGGTGAACCCAAGCCACCGTGGGCTGCCACGAGGGCACCGCAATGTCAAAATGCCCATCTGAGCGTGAGGTGACGAATTCAAGGGGCAGCCGTTTGGGACTGCCCGGTCCTTCCCATGTTGAGCGATCTCGCAATTCGACGCGAGCGGATCCCAGTCCGATTTGGCTCCCACTCTCGACGATCCTTCCCATCCAGGTGCGGTCGAGCCCTGCGCCCAAGGCGATGTGGACCTCACGATGCTCACCCGCTGCCAGCAGCCCCACCGCTACCCACTTCTGTTCCACTTGTCCCCTTTCGCCCGCCGCGAATAGTTGCAGATCGAGGTCACTGGGTACTTCGAAGAATGCTTCGCCATTCTCATCCGTTCGTTGAACAGCGTCCAGTAACTCATTCGACAACGCCGTGCTCGGGTCCTTGGGCGTGAGGCGCAAGAAAATTTCGGGTAGGGGAATCCCGGTAGATCGAGAAGAAACGATCACTTCTACGCGGGTGCTCAGCTCTCCGGCTTTGGCATCGACCTGCGGCCCCAAGGCAAGCGTACTGCGTGGGCTGGCGGTCGGCGGTTGTTGAAGAGGAACGAATTCCAATGGGGTCTGAATATCCAGCGTCTCATCCGTTTCTTGCAGGTCGGAAACGACCATGCCAAGGGATTCGTTTTCAGGCTCCGGGGAGGGCGCGGCAATAGACTGCCAAACGCCGAAGCCCACAATGCAAGCCAAGGAAACGGCGACGACTTTAGTTGTAACTTTCATGAGCAATAAAGAATGGGAAGGAGTCAGAACGAGTTCTGGTTTGCAAGACCAGGCAACGAAACAAGGCATCCAAGAATCTCGACCTGCGCCGGTCTGATCGAGTTGCTCCCGAAGAATTTGCAAACCCCGGGATATGCGTGTGCGCACAGTGTTCACAGATACTTGCAACTGGCGAGCGATGGCGCGCGGTGACATTTCTTCCATGAAATGCAACAGCAATGTGGTGCGATAGGGCTCGCGCAATTCATGCACTCGATGCACAAGAGCGTTCTGCCAATCCGCACGATCCACTAGAGCATCCGTGGAAATCCCCGCCTCCCCACGGGCAGAGCGCTGCTCGCGATCCCGCCGTCGGGTATCGGAGCGCCGAGACCTCCGAGCCAGATTACGCAAGGTGCCAGCAAACCAACCCACAGGATCCGCAATCCCCGAGGGCCGGTCTAATAATACGACACAGGCATCCTGGATCAAATCATCGGCCTGGTTCGAGTCCCCCACCAAACGACGCGCCAAACGTCGTAGCCAAGGCGCCTGGCGCAAAACTTCCTGAGGATCGATTGGTTGGGAACTGGACATAGTGCTTTACCCAGGGTCCCCGCTGTACATAGAAAGCGTTCAACTAATTTGGAAAAAGTGAGGGAACGGCGCCATCAAAGCCGCCCGCGCCTTCACCGGCCGCCCCAAAATCGCCAAGGTCGAAGGCGCCTACCACGGCCTCTACGACTACGCCGAAGTCAGCCAAACCGCCAAGCCCGAAAGCTGGGGCGAGAAGGACAAACCCACCAGCGTCCCCGTAGCCCACGGCACCCCCGCCAAAGCCCTATCCGACGTCGTAGTCATCCCCTTCAACGACATCGAACGCGCCCGCGCCATCCTAGACGCTAACAAGGACGAGATCGCCTGCGTGCTACTCGATCTCATGCCCCACCGCGTCGGCCTCCGCCCCGCCGACAAAGACTTCGTCGAGTTCGCATACTCGCGCACTTCGGCCTCCCCACCGAAGTGACCCCACTCGAACCCCCGCGTCCACCGCCTGAGCCCGACCTGCCCTGGGAGGTAAGCCTCGCACCCGCGTAGCGGGATCGTCATGACCCGCTGGCTCATTGCGAAGAAGATCCCCACCCGCATGGCCTAACTCGTGCACCCAGGCCGCCCGCACCCAC
>JAAETM010000378.1 GCA_024228395.1 bacterium
AAGCTCATTCTTCGCCTTCCATGCCACCCTTGCCGCGTGTCGGTCCAGCAATCTGTGTTGCAGACCGCCCAGGCCGGATCAGTCGGACAACCTGCCCTTGCCCCGGTTGCGCTTGATCTGACTGCGCTGTTTCTTCGCGTCTAAACGTCGTTGCTGTGAGCCCCGAGTCGGTTTGGTTGGTTTGCGTTTGCGTTGCACCTTGAGTCCGTCGCGTAGGATGTTTGCCATGCGTGCGCGGGCGGCTTCCAGGTTGCGGGCGCGCTCCCTGTTTTCAGAGGAGGCGATGATCAGGAAGCCATCGTTTGTGAGCCTAGCCTGCAGGCGTTCCTGTAGGAGCTCTTTCTGCGCATCCGATAGAACGGAGCTGGTCGGAATGCAAAAGCGCAGTTCGACCTTGGTTTCGACCTTGTTGACGTTTTGTCCACCGGGACCGCCACTGCGGGAGAAGCGCAGTTCAAGCTCATCGAGGGGCAAAATCAGCTTGCCTTGAACCGGTAAGGGATCCATGGGCACATCCTAGCAGGCAAGGCGCTACTTCGGTCGTTTCAATAGGCGGCCCAGAAACTCCCCGACCCCTGGGAACTCGAGGTTCCCAGGGGTCGGGGAGTGGTGGCCGGGACCAGACTTGAACTGGTGACCCCTTGATTTTCAATCAAGTGCTCTACCAACTGAGCTACCCGGCCAGGGTTTAATGGGATCGGATGAAGCCGGCTCCCCACTCAATGCCAACTGGCATTTTCGTGGCCGGGATTGTCCGTTTGAAGGGGGGGCTCGTCAACTACTGCGACGAGATTCCTCGGCCGAAGTCAGGACCTTTTTCAGAAAGCAGGGCCGAAGTGGCTTCTCGGTCGGAAATTAGCTGGGCTCTGAGGGCATCGAGCCCATCGAAAGTCTGCTCCTCGCGCAGACGGGCAACGAACTCAAATTCTAGTTGTGAGCCGTACAGATCCTCCTCCAGCCCAATCAGGTGGACCTCCACCAAGCCGCTGCTTTGGGAGCTGGGATCCTGTTGTTGGATCGTCGGGCGGTGTCCGATGTTGGCCATGGCGGGAATGCAGCGTGCCCTTGCATCACCGATGAGCCTGGCAAATCCAGCGTAGACGCCACCGGGGGGGTGAAGCTCATGCTCTAGATTCAGATTGGCCGTGGGGAAACCCATGGTCCGGCCCAGGGCATTCCCATGCACCACCTTGCCGAGCACGCTCACCCGGCGCCCGAGCATGGCGTTGGCTCCGACTAGGTCGCCCAGTTCCACCGCCTCTCGAATGGCGGTGCTCGAGGCGGCACGGTCACGGGCCAAGACCCGTTCCACGACCTGAACCGGGTGGCCACTGGCTTCCAGAAAGGATGCGGAGCCCTGTTGGTTCTGCCCAAACTTGCTGTCAAAGCCGAGCAGGAAGGTCTCCGCGCGCAACTTATCAAGGAGTATGGTGCCGAGGAAGTCCGAAGCGGACATATTGCGCAGCTCTTCGGTGAATTCAAGAACAAGGGTATGTTCGATCCCGGCACGTTCGAACAGGGCCAAGCGGTGCGAGATCGTTGTGAGTGTTTTGGGCGCACGACCCAGTAGTACTTGCTTGGGGTGCCCGGCAAAGGTCACGACCGTCGATGTTAATCCTTTCCCGCGGGCCAGCGAGATATTGGCGGCGAGGATGGCCTGGTGCCCCACATGCACACCATCGAACACTCCGATGCTGACGATGGAACCGTTCCCCGGTTCGGGCAGTTGATCTATTCCAACACTTCGGATCAATGGAAACTCCGGTCAGCCTTGCTCGGCGCGGTAGCGCTCGACCATTTCTTGCAGGTCGGGTTTGTTGCGCAGCTTGTCCGCTTGGGAAAGGCGGTCTACAAGTAGGATGCCCTCCAAGTGGTCGTATTCGTGCTGGATCACCCGGCTTTGGAACCCTTCGAACTCTTGGCTGATGGCGTTGCCTTGCAGGTCGACGGCTTCTACCGTGCAGCGCTCGGGCCGTTCAATTTCGCCATAGATGCCGGGGAAAGAAAGGCAGCCCTCTTCGTGTAGCGCTTTTTTGCCACCACGGCCCACGATCTTCGCGTTGATCAGGGTCAGATTGTGCTCGGGTTCCTCGGGGTTGCCTTTTTTGTTGAGGACCAGGATGCGTTGGTTGAGGCCGACCTGGGGCGCGGCCAGTCCCACTCCCCGACTCTCGAACATCAATTCGTACATGGCGTCCACCGTCGCCTTCAGAGCCTCGTCAAAAGCCTCCACGGGCTTGGCAGGCTTGCGCAGGATGGGGGTAGGGTAGAGGACGATTTTGAGTTCGAGAGCTTCTGACATGACAGCGGTCGGTTTGACTGGGTCGAGGGCGGCCTATAGTATGGGAATGTTCCTCAAATAGGCCCCCTTCCATATCCAATTTGGACTTTCAAAAGCACATTCAAAAAGCGGAGGAGGCCTTGCGCCGCCGCAACTACGACTTCGCCATCGAGCTGTACCGCCAACTGATCGAGTTGGACCCCAACCTCGGGGATGCGCGCGGTGGATTGCGGCGGGCTTTGCTTCAAAGGCAAAGCGCTGCAAAAAAGAAGTCTGGCATGTTCGGAAAGCTAAAGGGCGCAGGTCCCTTGGCTGTGGCCAAGGGTTTCTACAAGGCGAATAAGTTCGATGCGGCGGCTAAGGCTTTGGAAACGTACTTAGGAGCCAATCCGGACAATGAAGAGGGGACCTTGCTTCTGGGGGAATCCCTGGAGGCTGCGGGGCACAGGGACTCGGCTCTTGCGGTGTATGAGTTTCTTGCGGAGTTGGCACCCTCGCGGGGTGACGGTTGGCGCCAAGCCGGAATCTTGCGCTTGCGCAATGGGGACACGGCGGAGGCAATGCGCTGCTTGGAGAAAGCGCTCGAGGCGGATCCCCGGGATCGTGAGGCCCAGAAGGCGCGCAAAGACCTGGCTGCCGAGGTGGCCTTGGAAGGTGGCGGCTTGGACTCGGTGGCGCACAGTCGGGAGAAAATGGTGGATGCCGGGGGCTACAAGGCCCAAGAAAGACGCAAAAGAATGCACCGAAGTGAGAGCGAACTCGAGGCTGACTTGGAGCGCCTGGAAGGGATCTATGCCGACGACCCGCGAAATCCGGACCTGATGGTCGAAATGGCGGGTGTTCTGGAGGAACTGAAGGACATGGATGGCGCGCTGGCCATGTATCGCAGGGCCCTCTCCTACCGCAAGGAGTCGCCGGAGATCGCATCCAAGGTGGAAGCCCTGGGAATCAAGAGCAAGAAAAAGGCTCTGGCCAAGGCGGGCAAGGAGGGGGATCAGGACCTCGCAGATCGCCTGGAGGCCGAATTGGGTGTGCTGGAGCGCATGAGACTCGAAGGGGAGCTTGAACGCTCTCCAGGGGCCCAGGCGGTCCGCCTGGACCTGGGGCGGCTCCTATTTGCGCAAAATGACCTGGATGGGGCCCTGGCACACCTCCAAAAGGTGGTCCCAGACCCCCGTTTGGGCACCCAGGCGCGCTTTTACCTGGCCCAGTGCTTCCACAAGAAGGGGCTCACGGACCTGGCTCGCCAAGCCTTCGAAGCTGCACTTCCAAAATCTTTGGGTCAGGATGGTCAGGAGATGGATGGACGTTCCTGTGAAATCCTGTACCATCTCGGCCTAATCGCCGAAGAATCGGGCGATGCAATCCAAGCCAAATCTCATTATGCCCGCATCTACGCGGTGGATATTGCCTATCGAGACGTGGCCCAGAAGATCGAAAATCTTTAACGAATCATGCCCAGTAGCAAGCAAGCAAAGAAGCGCGTCCTCACCGACGAACGTAAGCGCGTCGCCAACAAGATCATGCGCTCCAACATGCGCTCCGCCGTAAAGAATGTCCTCAACGCCGAGACGGCCGACGAAGCAAAGAACCTGCTTCCAGAAGCGATGAAGCGCGTCGACAAGTGTGCCAAGAAAAACATCATCCACGACAACGCTGCCGCGCGGACCAAGTCTCGCTTGGCACGTTCGATGCAAAGCAAGTGAGCTCTTTCTCGACAGGTGATGATCACCCGGGACGCTGGCATCAACCTGTCAGCGTCCCGGTGAACAAAACAGACGCTTTCCACGCCGCCTGCGAAATGGTGGATGACCTGGATGGTTGGGAAGAAGTGAACATCGACAAGGATGAGCTCATCCTGACATGCGTTTGCAAGGGCGGACTGCTGACAAAGGACTCCGACATCCGCATCTGGGTGGAAGGTCCCAACGGCATGCCCAACTCGAACACCCATTGCAGCTCCGAAAGTACTGGCGGGATTTTTTCGAACGACAAGTCCAATGTGGCTGAGTTCGTTCGCAAGCTGTATATGCGCATCACCTGATTCGTGCTTCCATCACAAACAAACGCCCCACTGCAACCTTGGTTGCTGCGGGGCGTTTGTTTGTTGGTCGAGCGAGCGGCCTTGACAGGCCGGCATTCCGGTGATGTTTGTTGCTAACGGGCTCCCAGCAAGGGGGAGTAGCGGTAGAACACTTCGAGGGTCAGCACCATCATGGCCGTGGAGTACACCCGACCGCCCTGGTAGCCCCAGGCGCCAACAGGATCCCACGAGCCATCATAATCCCCGTCCTTGCGCTGATGGGGAAGGATGGCCTGCTCCATGCCCTTGCGCCAGCGCCTCCAATAGTCGCCACCCAGTTGGTACATGGCGTAGGTGCCGTAGTACCAGTAGTACATGTCGATTGTGTGCTCGCTTTCGTCCCACTCGGGCAAGGAACGAAGCATTAGATCGCCATGGGTTTTCAGAATGGGATGACTGCTGGGCGCTTGTCCCAGAAAGATGCGCGTAAGCAAACCAACGCCGGTCATGGATTCGCTCTTGTCAGGCAAGAACTGATCGTTGGCGCCAGGAACCCTGGAGCTTGGTCCACCGACTCCGGGGCCGATATATCCAACCCGTCCGTTACTGGTGTCGGTGACACTGTCGATCCATTGCAGGGCGCCGATGTAGCCTTCCTTGTCGATCTTCAAGCCCGCATCTTCTCCGGCCCTGAGAGCGAAGATCATCCAGCCTGTGATCGATGTGTCACTTTCTTCATCGGAGGGCACGTCATAGCGCCAGCCACCATAGGGGTACCTCGCACGACCGATGAAGTTCATGGCCTTTTGCGTCTGCAATTTCTGGAAAGGGTTGCCAGAGTCGTAGAGGTTTTCGGCCATGGCTAGGCTGGCGATGGCGTGGTCGTAGACAAAACTGTGGCCCACCTGCTCGCCGATCAAACCCGTGTCCGCGTCCTGTTGTTCGCCGAGCCACTTGATGCCGCGTTGAACGATCTTGCGGTACGGGCCTCGCTTGGTGGTGGACCCATCGCCAAGGAATGCGAGTAGGGCGAGGGCGGTGACGCCAATGTCTTGGCTGGCGATGCCCGCACCTTCTGAGCAGTTCGTGCCGCCTTTCATGTTGTTGACATAGAACTCATCCACGTCCCAGTAACCCTCGGGGGATTGGTGGTCCGCGAGCCATTTGAGACCTTCTTCGATTGTAATGATGGTGGTGCCGCCAGCTCTCTTGCGCTTGTTGCCGCCATCTCCGCGCAAACCATACTTGCCGCCCGGAGGTCCTCCGATACCGATCATGTTGTTGTTGAAGAAATCGTCGAAGGGGGAGTCGCTTTCGAAAGCGGGATCGCCCATGGCCTCGTCCATAGGCAATGCGTCATCGGTTTCCGTTGTCTCGTCGGTCGGATCTTGGATTGTTGGGTCGACCTCCACAGGTTTCTCGATGATCTCTTCGGGAGGCAGGGGGGGATCCTCAACAATCGCAACTTCATCTTGCAAGGTTGCCTCTATCATGACCCCCTTGTCCGCTTCCGTCTGGCTCCACGGAATCGCCGCAAGGATCATGTACGCAACAAAGTGCAGCCCCAAGGAAATGCCAACCCAGGGCGCGCGCTCCATCCAGTCGTACAGGATATCTGAGAAGGTCTGCTCCTCGTGCCCGATGTAGCGTTCGGGAATCGCACTCGTTTCGTAACTCATGATTTTATACTCCGGTCTTATGCAAAGTGTTTGCGCCTCGTGCGCAGCTGTTAACCGCAAGGTCATGCTGACCGGTTCATTACAAATTTATGCGCGCTACAATGTCCCCTTCAGCAAAGCGAACGACTTGGCCCAAACTGCCTTATTCGGGCCCCTAAAGCACGAATACGGCAGTTTCAGCCAAGTCGTTCGCAATGCTGAAGTTTGGTGTTTTGGTTTTGAGGTGAGCAGTTGGTTGAAGTGATGAGGAACCTGCAGCGCAAGCAATGCCAATGCGGTGGACTGCACACGATCTCCGACCAGTCCCGGAGACCATGAACCATGAAGGTCCTCACCCGTGCTTTGATGGGGGACCACCGCGCCCACGAGGGCTTCATTCCATGGCTCCCAAAACTCACCTTCCGTCTGGAACATGAGTTGAGTCCCAAAGAACCAGCCTTGCCAATCCACAAGTTCGTCCGGTGGCCAGACAGGTACGTTCAAGCGGGCCTGGCCCGCGTGCACTTGCATGAGTGCGTGTCTTTCGACGGGTCGGTTTGCAACGATTTGCGCGAACCAACCCGCCCGGGTCATGCTGTCGCTGAGGCGCATCTTTGAGCGGAGACCTTCGACTGTGAATGGGGCGTTGTCTGAGCACGGGTCCGGGCCAATGCGTCCGGACACCGGGTCGGTGTTGGCTTGAAGCCAAGCCAAGCCGTTCATAAGAACGAACGGGTCAAACAGCAACCTTGAGTCATGTCCAGATTCGAGGGCGAGCAGGTTCCAACTGATGAGCAGGGTGTCCAGCGCCTCCCGGCATGGATCTTCCTGATGCCATCCTCCGTCCAGGTTTTGGCTGCGCTCGATGTAACTCAATGTGCGCTTGGCCTGCAATTTTTGGAACGGGTTGTGGGAGTCGTAATAATTGTCAGCCAAAGCCAAGCAGGCCATGGCGTGTTGGATGGCGGAGGATTCTTGGCCTTTGATTCCAATGAACCCTGTTTCGGAATCTTGCTGTTGGCCCAGCCACTCGACCGCACGTATTACCGTGGCCCGATATCTCCCCATCCGAGTCGTGGAATGATCACCCAAGAACGCGAGCAAGGCTAGGCTTGTGGTCCCAACCCTTCCCGTGTCGTGAAGGGGGCGCCACCCGTTCCCTGCGGGTTTGAGGTCAAAGTAATCAGCCCGCCACGAACCGTTCTCACATTGTTGATCGGCCAACCACTGGAGGCCCTTCTCAACGGCCAATCGCATGGGGCGAGGCGCATCCTTGGCGGAGCCTAGGGGGCGGTGTCTTCGACCGAAGCGGTTGAGCCCTGGCCGCCCCATGATACAGCCAGGTTGTGAGGTGGAGGGGAACGGATCTGGTGGACACACATCTTGGATTGGACCGAGCGGGCAGACGGTAACCGTGTCGCCTTCTCCGTTCGCCCCGGTAACTTCGCGCCACGATTTCCTGAACATCAAACCTGCGGCCACAAAAAACACGCCAAGGGCCATAGCGAGCCAGAGCAGGCTCGGCTCGGCCCCCTTTCTCTGTGGCGCGTTACTGTTGCCCTTGATGGTGCTCATTCTAAAGGGCTATCGTTCCATCCTGAGCAGCGGTTCATTGCAAAAGCGAGGCGTGCATCGAACCGGATACAAAAAACAAGCCCACCCTGCGCGAGCAGGATGGGCTTGTTTGATATCAGAGTTCGGTTTCTAACGCGCGCCGAGCAGGGACGAGTAGCGGTAGAACACTTCGAGGGTTAGCACCATGAGCGCGGTGGAGTACACGCGGCCGCCTTGGTAACCCCAAGGGCCAACCGGGTCCCAGGAGCCTTTGTAGTCGCCGTCTTGGCGTTGGTGGGGAAGAATGGCCTTTTCCATGGCTTTCTTCCACTTGCTCCAGTGTTCGCCACCCAGTTGGTACATGGCGTAGGTGCCGTAGTACCAGTAGTACATGTCGATTGTGTGAGCGCTTTCGTTCCACTCTGGAAGCATGCGCAACATGAGGTCGCCGTGTTTCTCCATTATGGGCATTTCTTCGGGCGTTTGACCCAGGAAGATACGCGTGAGCAGGCCCACACCGGTCATGGCTTCGGTCTTCTCCGGCGGGAAGTCGTCGTTGGCGCCGGTGACGCGCGAACTGCGTCCGCCCTGCTCAGGCCCGATGTAGCCCACGCGACCCGTGCTGCTGTCGGTGACGCTGTCCAGCCACTCGGCGGCGCCGATGTAACCTTCCTTGTCGACCTTGAGCTTGGCGTCATCGCCAGCCTTGAGGGCGAAGATCATCCAACCGGTGATCGAGGTGTCGGTCTCTCCGTCGGAGGGCACTTCGTAACGCCATCCACCGTAGGGGTTACGCGCCTTACCAATGAAGTTCATGGCCCGTTGGGTCTGTAGCTTCTGGAAGGGGTTGTGCGAGTCGTAGTAGTTCTCAGCCAGAGCCAAGGCGCCGATGGCGTGGTCGTAGACGAAGCCGTGGCCGACCTCTTCGCCGAGCAGGCCCGAGTCTTCATCCTGTTGGTCGCCGAGCCACTTGATGCCGCGCTTCACGACCTTGCGGTACTCACCTTGACGCGTGCTGGAGCCGTCTCCAAGGAAGGCCAGCAGGGCCAAGCCGGTCATGCCAACGTCCTGGCTTGCGATGCCAGCACCTTCGGTGCAGTCGGTGCCGCCCTTGATGTTGTTGGAGAAGAATTCGTCGGTGTCCCAGTAGCCGTCTTCGGACTGGTGGACTTTGAGCCATTCGAGACCGTCCTTAATGGCCTGGGCCAGGGGGCGGCCACCACGGGCACTGAGGTTCCTACGACCACCACCACGACCACCAAACTTGCCGCCGGCACCTCCGCCGATACCAATCTGGTTGTTCAAGTTGTCGCTATCGAAGGGCGAGTCCGCGTTCTGATCGGGGTCGCCAAGGGCTTCTTCGAAGTCCTCCTGGCTCTCGGTCTCGTTGTGGTCGGAGATCTCCTGGTCCATGATGACCGGCTCCTCCTCGACCTCTTCTTCGATTTCCTCTTCGGGCTCTTCCGGCTCCTCCTCCTCAATCGGGGGCGGTTGCTCCAAGGTGGCTTGGATGATGGTCTCTTCGTTGGGGGTGAAGATTTCCCACGGGATGGCTCTCACGATCATGAAAGCAACAAAGTGCAGACCGATGGAGATGCCCAGCCAGGGGGCGCTACTCATCCAGTCGTAGAGAAGGTCGTTGAACGTCTCTTCCTGCTCCCAAACCTTGGGAAGGTTGCTTTCAATATGAAGGTCTTCGTAATCGCTCATGGAGACACGCGCTGTGGCGGGGCTGGAGGGGCGGGCCCAGCAAACCTCCCCCGGAATGGGGCGAGGCGGTAGACCCACGGTGACTGATTCAACGCAGGGGCCTGATGGGGGTTCAGAGTATATCCAGGGAATCCTGGAAGGCTACGAAGCCTGGGCAATTTCCTACCCTCGATTGGGCTCCGGAGGTCCACATGGTCTGTGTTGATACCCGCAGGTGTGGATTTTCGGCCCCTCAGGGCGGATTCTCAGCCATCCATCGACACTTGAGCCAGATGGATCATGTGTTTGGCCAGATCTTGAGGTTGCAGCTGGCTTTCTTGAATGAGGCGCATACGGGCACGACCCAGGCGGATTTTGCGCTGTTTTTCGGTCAGGTGCTTTCGGATGGCGGCCTGGACCTCCAGATTGGCGAAGGGTTTGCTGGGGACCTCGGGTTCGATCTTGGTGAGTAGGAAAAGGTGGACCGCCTCCTTGGACTCCAGGGGTGGGCTTATGTCGCCTACTTTGCCCTGGGTCAGGAAATCGAGGAAAGTCGTGCCACCAAACTCAGTTTGGCTGACATTGGCGGCCTTACCTAGGGCCCACGAATGTGTGGACTGAGTGCGCATCTGAGCATCGTTTTTGGACAAGTAGTCAAAGAACTCTACGAAGTCAGCTGTGCCATCGAGCAGCTTGGCATAGGTCTCTTCAATGCGTCGAAGCGTGTTTTCCCGCCCTCCCTGACTTTCGAAGCTGATTGCGATTTCCAGGGTCTCAAATTGGGCCTCCCTGAAGCCCGTGAGTTCGACCTCGGCCAAGCGCGGGGATTTCAGGAAAGAACGGTAGGCGCCCCAGAGTTGGCCTGGGCGCACATAGCCGTTCAGTTCTTTGCGGCCGGTGACCCCAAGCTGGCGTCCCGTAATGGCGCCTTGCCAGGCGTGGCGGTACAGGCTGCGTCGGATGCTCTCCCGATAAACCTCGGGACTGGAATTCCCCAGCTTGAGCTCGCGATAAAAGGCCTGGTAGCCGCCATATCTCTTTTGGCTTTCATTGAATCGTCTTTCTACCAGGACTTCGACGAGTTCAGGGTCAAATCCACGGTCCTGGCCCGCCCGGACTTCGAGGAAAGCCTCGACCAGGTCGGCGGTGGCATCGTAAATCACCCGGTTCCTTTCCTGCTGAATCCGATCTTTCGGTGCCTTTTCAGCCTCCCTGGAGCGCTCCTTCCACTTCTTGCTTTGCAGGTGCCGATACACATCCGTATGCGTGATAACCTGATCTCCCGCGATTACGACCACACGATCCAGGAATCGTTCGGCAAGGTGTTCGAGGTCTAACTCGGTCAGGGCCGGGGGCAGGCTTGGGTTCTCGGGAAGGCTCTGGGCGATGAGGCTGGAGCCAAGGCAGAGAAAGACCAAGCTGCTGATGAGCAGCCGCACGGGTGCACTGGAAAAAGTCATGGCCCTATCCTGATCTTACGGGAGGGGCGGGTCAATTCCGTGGGTGGTCCGTGGGCACAGTTTCCGGGTTGGGGGCTGGAGGATGCGACCGCTGGGGTTGCAGGGGGGCGGGTGGGCCCCTATCTGTTCCCCTCTAGTCCTCAGGCAAGATGCTCTCCAGCCATTCCAGGACTTCGACGGGCTGTTCGACGAACCTGGGTGGGATTAGGTGGGCGACCCCGGACTTGATGCGGCGCAGATCGAGTTTCTTCGAGCCCTTGAGGTTGGCCAGGAGAGTTTCGAAGAAAACGGGATCGTGGTATTGGATCACCAGCGCGTGCCCCTGGAACGTGATGCGCTCCAGGAAGTAGCGATCCAGGCGTGTCTTGAGCTGGAACATGCGCAGCAAGGTCATCGCCGGTTTCGGAATGCGTCCGAATCGGTCATGCAGCTCCTCGCCAACCGCCGTGACCTCCGCCGGCGTATGCGAACCGGTCAACTCGCGCAGGATTTCCAGCCGCGACTCCGGGTCTTCGATCCAGTCGTCGGGCAAGAACGCCACAAGCCCCAGCGAAACTTCCACCCCCGCTTCGATCTCTTCGCTGCGCGGACCCTCGGGGGCGGGGCCTCCACCGCCTTCCAATCGCTCCACGGTCGCCCGTAGCAGGCGACAGTACATGTCATATCCAACCGCCGCGATCTGCCCGGATTGCTGGGCGCCAAGAATGTTCCCAGCGCCGCGCAACTCCAAGTCCTTGATGGAAATGCCGAAGCCCGAACCCAGGTGGGAAAGCTCTTCGAGAGCCTTCAATCGCTTTTGCGCGATGTCCTTCAGTGGTTTGTGCTGCTCGACCAGCAGGTAGCAATAGGACTTGCGATCTCCCCGTCCCACACGCCCACGCAACTGGTGCAGTTCGGAGAGTCCGAAGTGATCCGCATCATCGATCAAAATCGTGCCCGCGCTCGGGATGTCGATTCCATTTTCAATGATGGTGGTAGCCACCAAAATGTCCGCGTCCCCCTGGGAAAATGTGCGCATGACCCCGCGCAGTTGGGTGGCGCTCATTTGGCCATGTCCGATGGCGATTCGAAGGCCGGGCATGAGTTGGGAGATCCGCCTGGCCGCGAGTTCGATCGACTGCACCCGGTTGTGCAGGAAATACACCTGACCGCCCCGTGCGAGTTCGCGCTCGAGCGCCTCCAGGATCATGTGGTCATCCTCCCGGTAGCCAAGGATGGTCTGGATCGGTTGGCGCCCGGGCGGCGGCGTGGAGAGGGCGGAAATGTCGCGCAGTCCCGCCAGGGACATGTGCAGCGTTCGTGGAATCGGCGTGGCGGTCAGTGTCAGAAGGTCGACCTCCGCACGCATGCGCTTAAAGTGTTCCTTGTGTGCCACCCCGAATCGTTGCTCCTCGTCGATGATCACCAACCCTAGATTCTTGAAGGCCACCGTTTTGCCCAGGATACGGTGCGTGCCCACCAAAATATCGACTTCCCCCTTGGCGGTGTCCTCGAGGATCTTCTTGTTCTTGGTCGTGCCCACGTAGCGGCTGGAAACCTCGACGCGCACGGGGAAATCCGCCATGCGCTCACGGAAAGTCCGATAATGCTGGTCGGCCAGCACCGTGGTCGGAACCAGCACGGCCACCTGCCCTCCGCCAGCAACCACGCGGAAGGCCGCGCGCACCGCGATCTCGGTCTTTCCAAAACCCACGTCCCCGCACAGCATGCGGTCCATCGGTTTTTCACTGGCCAGGTTCTCGGAGATCTCAATACACGAGGATTTCTGGTCCGGGGTGGGTTCGTAGGGGAAGGTATTGTCGAAGGACTCGATCAACTCCGCATCCCCGGTCCAGGCCTCCCGGCGGCGCAGGGCGCGTTTGGCTTGCACCTCGATGAGGTCCGAGGCCATGTCAAACAGGCCCCTTTCCACCTTTTCCTTGCGCTTGCGGAAGGATGTGCCGCCGATCTTGTCCAGTTTGAGGCCGGCGCCGCGCGCCCCCACAAAACGCTGCACCATGTCGATGCGACTGGTGGGCACGAACAGGCTGACATCGTCGGCGAACGACAGGTGCAGGTGTTCCTCCTCGCCGCCGCCGCGTTTCATGCGCTTCAGGCCGCGGTACAGGGCAAGTCCATGGACCGCGTGCACCACGTAGTCCCCACGTTTGAGCTCGAAGAAGGACTGGATGACCTTGACCTTGTGCTCACTCAAGTGCCGGGTGCGCCGGCGTGTGCCTTGGATACCTTTGAGCTCGTGGTGCCCAATGATGATCAGGTTCCACGCGGGCACGCGGAAGCCCTTCGTCACCATCCCCACCCGGGTCTCGATCGATTCGGGGGGCATGGCGCCTTCGATTGTCTGCACCAACCGGGCTTCGTCGCCTTCGGAGTGGCAGGTGATCAAGATACGCGAACCGCGCGCCACTTCGTCCGCAAGCACGGCGGGGGCCGTGTCCATTCCAACCTCAAGGCCAACAACCGAACGGGTGTCCAGTGAAAGCGTATCACCGGGCAGGGTTTGCAGGATCAATTGGCGATGTGCCTGTTCCTTCTTCTTGTACGTTTTCCAAGCGCGTTCGAAGGCTGGAGATCGGATCGCCAGCGCCTCCCCGCGCTCGTTGATGCGCAAGGGTTCGACCAGGACCAGGCGTGCGTCGGATCGAAGGAATTCCAAGGGTGTCAATCCGCCTTCCTCCACCGAGCCGGTGTCCGCGATCAAGCAAACCGACAGGTCTTCATGGGTTTTGACCGACAGTTGACTGACCGCATCGAAGCTGCGCAGGGATTCGATCTCCGCGTCGAACATCTCGATTCGAATAGGGTCTTCGACCGCGAAGGGGTAGAGGTCGAGAATGTCGCCACGCAGGCTGATTTCCCCCGGGTTCTCAACCAGGGGAACACGTTCATATCCCAGGTTCACCAGTCGTTTGAGCAAGTTTTCCACGTTCAGTTTTTCGCCAGCAACCAGGTCCAACGCTTCCGCCTCAAGTGCCTTCAACGCAGGTAAGGGTTGCAATAGGGCCAAAATCGATGAAACCAAAATGTGTGGACCCGGCCCGTGGGATGTGGTGCGCGCCCAGTCGAGCCGGCCGGCGATGGTGGCCGGGTCACTGGGGTCCCGTGAGGGCAAAGCCAGGGAGGGCACGCCGAAAGCGGCCATGTCCAATGCAAAGGATTCCGCTTCAGCGTCGGTGGATAGCACGATGCAGAGCGTCTCGCCCTCGAGTGGCGCCTGCCCCATGAGGGCACTGAGGACCAGGGGTTGCGCCGATCCCCACAGGTTGCCGATGGAAACCGGGGCGGCCTTGTCCAAGTGTTTTGCAGCCCGCTCGAGCTCCGGGAAAGTGGGGAGGTCGGAGGCAACGACGAGGGGGACAAAACCGTCAGCGTCGGGGGCCAGCTTGCTTTCGGTTTGCATTACGCTTTTTGGATGTCTTGGGGATCTCGGTTGATGCGTTGGTTGATCGATAACAGTGCCTCGATTGCGGCCCACGATTCGGCTTCCTTGATGGAGCGGCCCCAGGCGCTGGGGTACGTTTCGCTATGCAGTTTCACCTGTACCAGAAAACCACGTGAGTGTGCTTCGCCGCGGGTTTCAAGCAGTTCGTATGCCGGAGTTTCCCCAAGTGTCTGTTGAGCGAACTGTTGGAGATCCTGCTTAGGGATGGGGGCGTGTTTCTTTTTGGAGTCGACTTGGAAGCGGGGTCCCATCGATTCCAATATGAACCTCCGTGACGCATCCAGGCCTTGATCCAAGTAGATGGCGCCTATCACGGCTTCGTACAAATTTGCGAGTACGGAGCGGGAAAGGGTACTCTTGCGCAGGCCACCACCCACCTTTGCGGCAGCGTGCAATTCCACCTCGCGGGCCACATCAGCCAGGGTGGCCCGCGAGACCAGATTGGCTTTCATCTGGGTCATTTCGCCTTCGGCTTGGTGCTGGTGCCGCTTGAAGAGATCGTGGGCAACGACCAAGTCGAGCACCGTATCGCCCAGGAATTCTAGACGCTCATTGTTGGCTCCACGGGTGGATGAGGCGTGCGTTAGCGCCAGATCCAGCAGAGCTGGGTCTGTGAACTCGGGCAAGCACTGCGCGAGGCGTGCTGGAAGCGGGCTGGGCTGGGTCAAAGGAGCAGGTGCAAGGATAGCGAGTTGTCGCAGCGCCGGGAGCCGGGGTGCAGATTTGTATGCGGACTTTCCTCGAAAGGAAATGGTCATTGCGAGTATCCTCTGTCCATGAGTTCTCAGAAAGTAATCGAGGCCACTGGCCTAGAACGCAGCTACGGGGAGATCCAAGCCCTCCAGGACATGGATCTTCACCTCATCCATGGTGAATTCCTTGGCCTGCTAGGCCCCAATGGTGCCGGAAAGACCACAACCCTTCGACTGATCGCCTGCCTGGAGAAGCAGGACAAGGGGGATCTTCGTGTTCTGGGCTTCAACCCGGCCAGTGACTCCACCTCAATTTTGCGGAAGCTGGGCGTAGTGCCCCAGGAATTGGCGATTTATGACACATTGTCCGCCAAGGAGAACTTGGACTTTTTTGCAGGCATGCACGGACTCGTCGGTGCCCGCAAGAAGGAACGCGTGTCATGGGCTTTGGAAGTGGCCGGTTTGAAGGATCGGGCAGGGGACCTCGTCGAAGGTTTCTCCGGAGGAATGAAACGCCGGCTCAATTTGGTGGTCGGCCTGCTGCATGAACCCGACTTGGTTCTACTCGACGAACCGACTGTGGGCGTGGACCCCCAATCTCGGAACCACCTGTTCCAAATGATCGAGGGCCTGCGCGGCAAGGTGAGTCTGATCTATACCACCCACCAGATGGGAGAGATCGAACGCCTGTGCGATCGCATTGTGATTATGGACGAGGGTAAGGTGGTTGCACAGGGAACGATGGAGGACTTGCAGGATCTTCCAGGTGTTCGGGAACAGCGGGTTTCCCACTTGGCAATCCAACAAGCCGAACAGGCCGAGGAGGCCGCAAGGGTCTTGAAGGAGAGTGGCATTGAGTGCCAAGTAGACTACAGCGGAGCTGACCTGGAGTCCATCTTTCTAGCGACCACGGGCAAGGCCCTGCGCGACGGCAACCAACAGGAGGCCTAATCATGCTGCAGACATCGATTCAACTGGCGATCAAGGACCTTCGCATTTTTGTCCGGGACAAAACCGGGCTCATGCTGACGCTGGTACTACCCATCGTGCTCGCGTCGGTTTTCGGTGCGGCCATGGGGGGGATGTCCGGGGGCGGATCCGGTGGAGGCATGAAAGCCCTGCCCTTGCTTGTCCAAGACCTGGACCAAACCGAAGCGAGTCATAAATTAGTCGCCAATTTGAAGGCCGCTGATGGGCTTACCGTCACCATTAGCGAGGATGCGCGCGCAGCCGTTCGCAATGGGGATGTGGCAGCGGCTTTTGTCATCGACAAGGGTTACGAAGCGGCTTTGACAGGGGGGAACGTGCCAACCACGCACCTGCTGCGCGATCCGTCCAAGGCGATTTCCCAGCAGGTGATCACGGCAAGGATGCTCCCTGTGCTGGTCAGCGCGACCATCAATTCGGCCAAGAGGGCCATATTCAGGGACTTTCTGGGTCGAGCTGGTTTTCCAGCCGCCGGCATTGAGCGCGCGGAGACCTTGTTCAATGTCATGGACATGGGCATGACGATGCTATCGAGCGACCTGGCCGAGGAGCAGGGCGACGAGGGGGAGAAAGATACATCCGAGACCGAACAAACTTCGGAATCTGGCGCTGGTTTGGACTTCCTCAATGACGTGCCCCGCATACTCGGTGTGCTTTCCGAGGATGTGGTTCGTGAGGCCGATGGACCGAGGCCGGATGCTGGCGTATCCCACGCATTCGCGGCCATGGCCGTCATGATGTTGATGTTCAGTCTGGTCGCGGGAGCGGGAACGCTGCTCGACGAACGGGACCAAGGAACCCTACAACGCTTGCGCCTGATTCCGTCTGCGGCCAGTGCGATCCTGCTGGGCAAGACCCTGTTCTTGGTCTCCATCGGAATCATGCAGCTGGTAGTTCTGTTCGTTTTTGGTGCCATGGTTTTTGACGTCCCCGTTATCGAACACCTCTCCTCGATCATCATCATCTCCCTGGCCACGGTGGTGGCCGTGTCGGGTATGGGCATGTTGCTCGCGACTTTTGCTGAGACCCGCAAGCAATTGGAGGGCACGTCGACCTTGCTCATCCTGGCCATGAGTGCCCTGGGCGGAGCTTGGTTCCCCCGCGAAATGACCCCTGACATTTTCCAAACCCTCGGCAATTTCACCGTGACTGCCTGGTCCATGGATGCGTTCCATGGGGCTCTTTGGTATGGCAAGGGTCTCCTGCCCTCCGGAGATTTGGACGGCTTTTGGCTTCAGGTTGTGGTGCTGTTGGCCATTGGGGTTGGATTCTGGACCCTGGCGCGTTTGCTTTTCCGCACGCGCTACGGGGGAGCCGCGGCCTAGTGCCGGATTCTGGTTATTCGCTCCGGCCGGGTGACTCCGTGGTGGAGCCACTGCTCGCTGGCCTGGGCGCAACCGAACCGTCGCTGCCGTTTCTTGTGCACGATGGAGACTGTCCCTGGTGCCGCGCGTACGTGGGGCGTTTGGTGGCTAAGGGTCACCTTCCCGCAGCTCAAAGCCGAACCTGGCAGGGGTTGCACGGGGTTGAGAGAGAGGCCGTTTGGAATGCCGGCATCGATAAGGGGATGGTGGCCTACGATCCGGCGACGGGGGAGGCCTCACACGGTGAAAAGGCGCTCTTGTGGGTTCTGGAAACACCGGGTCCCTTGCGCTTTCCCTTCCGGGCCATGCGCTGGCCATGCATGGGGCCCTGCATGGCGTTCGCCTACCGTTGCGTGGTTTGGTTACGCAAAAAGCGTTTCCCCAGCATGCCTTCCGTCGGCGAAGGGTAGGACACGCAGGATGCGGTGGGACAGAACCCAGCTAGGCCGCTCTCACGGCGGCCACCAACACACCCCGCAGAGCCACAAATGTGCCTATCAGCCTGGTTCCAGACCTGCGCAAGGGCCCCAGAAGTCGGGCGCATTCCACGGCGTCGAGGGGGGTTCTGGCATTCTCGACCACCAGGATGGATCCAAGTTTGCAGGTTAGCTCGGGCAAGCTGGGAGCCTCGTCCACGCCCGGCAGTTCCACGAGGACAACATCGTAGTGCTTCCGCATTTCATGCAGCATTGGCTCGAGGTCAGCATGCGCGAGCATCTCATCCCCGGTTCCGGTGACTTGCCCGAGGGGCAGCACATCCACGTCCCAAGGGTTGTTGGTTACCACGTTCGCCTGCCAGTGATCTTTGCCTGTCAGGCAATCGGCCAATCCGGGATTGTCGACAAGATCCAAGTGCGCGCTCATGCTGTTGCCAAAAACATTGGCGTCCACCATCAGGACCTTTTTGTTTGCCAACGCATGGCTGATGCCGAGCGCACTGATGGTTGCGGTGACCAGGCTCGACATGTGGGAAGAACTCCCCTCCCGAGGATCACTTATCTGGTGGCGCAGGGTCGGCTCCTCCTCCGCCCCGAACTCGTTGAGTTCGGCCACCAGACTTGTGATCCCCAGGAGGGAAGTGTTTTGTTTGCGCCCAGCAAGTGAGTTGAGTTGCTTGCGCAAGCGTTCGAGCGCAACGAATGCTGGACCGTTTAGGTTGGGTCGTAGCGGATGTCCTGCACCAAAGTTGTCGTCCATACAGGCGCGAATCATGCGTGAAAGTACGGGCAAATTAGCGTGGGGTAGTTGCGCAACAAAACCACTTTCTCCGCATTTGAACAGAAGGCGGCGTTGCGAGGCAAATTGTGCGGAAGCCAGCGAAACGAGGAGGCCGATGAGTGTTCCAACCAACGCACCCAGGCGATCCCTGTGTGGTTGGCGAAGGCCGGGTGCGGTTGCCGGCTCGAGCACGCGCGCACTGGGTTGCAAACCTGCGAGGGCCACTTTCGCGTCCTCCATCTTGGCGTGCAGCTGTGCGACTTTGGTCCCCAATGCCTGGCGCTTGACCAAGGGGGTTTCGATGGTTCCCTGATCAAAAGGGATACGCAGGATGCGTTCTGACAGCACCCTCATTTCAGCCCCCTGGCGCTCTCGAAGCGATACCAAATGACCATGCTG
>JAAETM010000379.1 GCA_024228395.1 bacterium
GGAATTCCGCAACCACGGCCCCATCGGGCACCGGCAGCAGTAGTACGGCCTCCGCCTGGCGGCGCCCCGAGTTGGCCAGGTAAATATCCAGGGTTGTACGCGCCGTGCGCTCCCGGATCTTCACGTGGGCTTCGATCGATGTGATCGACACGCCCCCCCGGCCTCCCGCCATCGAAAATGCCCGTGCCTGGGGCACGATCACGTGGGACACGTTGTGCCAGCTTGAACTGCTTTGTGCCGCTGCGTTCGGGCCGGCCAATAGCCCCAGGGCCATTCCAGCCCAAAATACGGTTCGCTTCACCCAATTGATCTGTTCCATCTGCCGTCTCCTTTGGTTTCCCTTTTCGGTCTACCCAAAGTACGGCGAAGGCCGAGTTAGCTTGGTAACACGGTCGTAACAGGCATCTGAACCCCCTAGCTGCCGTTCATATAGAGCCAGAGGCCCTTCTCACGCACGAAATTCGATGATTCGCGCATCTCACCCATCTGACCCTTGTGCCGGTAGGTGGCGACAAAGTCCACCGTGCCCGAATCCCCTGCGGCACCTGCATTGCGGACCGTCAGGGTGAGCCAATGGGTGTCCCCGATACCTTTCCTCAGGGCCGATTCCAGATTCGGGGGTCTAAAATCCGGGTGATGGGTCTCGACCAAGTAGGCGATGGCGGCATCTGTCCCCGTTGCAAAGGCTGTAAACCTCGAACGCATCAACGTTTCGGGGGTCGGAGCGGCCTCGAATCCATGGAGGAAACGGCCACAGCAGGCATCTAGGCTTGCTTGGGACCCACAGGGGCAGGACTTTGTAAAAGGCTCGGAGTTCATTTCGGCGCCGAGAATACCACTAGTGGGGATGCGGTGTCAGACACCGTATTCCCACTTTCGCCCAAATGATTTGCCCTGTCATCGTAAGGTAAGCCCCCCCCAGCTAGCCAACCATGAAAACACCCCTGCTGCTCCCCCTCGCCGTCCTCTTGGCGCCCGCCTGCTCCCTCATTAGTGTCAAGGGATCTGGCACGATCGAAATCCAAGATCGCACCGTCCCTGCCTTCAATGCCATCGCTGTCCATGGCAGCGGCGAAATGCTTCTCAGCCAAGGCAACTTCAACCAGGTATCTATCGAGTGTGATGACAACCTGCTCGAGTACATCGAATCTGAGGTAGAAGGTTCGACCCTCTCCCTGGGCCCTGTCGGCGCCAACCTGAAACCCTCTAACCGCATTATCTATCGCGTGGTCGTCACCGACCTTAACTCCATCGCCCTGTCGGGATCTCTTCGCATGCACTGCCCCGCGCTTCGCTTTGAGGACCTTGCTGTCCGCACCAGCGGCTCGGGTCGCATTCGCATCGGAGAGCTGAGCGGTAAGGCCGTATCCTACAAGGTCAGTGGATCGGGCGACCTGCGATTGGGGTCCTTGCAAGCCAAAACGCTTTCTATGCGAATCAGCGGGTCGGGGAATGTGGAGGTCGAGAATGGTGCAGTAGACACCATGAGCGCACGCATCAGCGGCTCGGGAGACTTGGGCTTGCGCAACCTTCACGCCCAAGAAGCTGATGTGAGAATCTCTGGATCTGGAAAGGCTCAGCTTTGGGTCGACCAGAAGATAGAGGCTCGCATCAGCGGCTCTGGAGAGATCCAACATTGGGGCAGCGCCACCGTGCAGCAGAAGACCTCCGGGTCCGCCAAGGTCATTGGCATGGGCGCCCACCAGTAAGTTCGACAATACGGAACCAGGTACACTTCACCACACTTCGGCCCGAACCGCAGGCTCTGCCTGCGGTTCGGGCCGAAGTGTGGTGAAGTGTACCTGGTTCCGTATTGTCGAACTTACTGCTAGAATCAAACCAATGAACTACAACCTTGGGGCCAGCACGTACCTTCTAGTCGCGACCCTCATGGTCGGAGGATGCAAAATGAGCGATTCCACTGAAAACAAACAACCGGCCGAATCCACAAGCAAAGCAGCGCAAGCCCTTCCCAACTGGCGCGCCATGTGGAATTTCGGTGACCCCGCCGGCACCGAGGAAAAATTCCGCGAAGCGCTCAACGAAGGCATCGCCGCCCAGGACCAGGAATACATCTGGGTCGTCACAACCCAACTCGCCCGCACCCTTGGCATGCAACGCAAGTTCGCCGACGCCGACGCCATCCTGGACGGCATCCGCGGCGACCTGGACAAAGCATCGATCGAGGTAAACTTGCGCTATCTACTGGAACGCGGCCGCGTGCTTAACTCATCCGGCAAAGCCGAAGAGTCTATCCCCGTCTTCGAAGCAGCCTGGAACATGGGCCAAGGCAAAGAACAAGACCCCCTCACCGCCGACGCCGGTCACATGCTCGGCATCGCAGCCAAGGGCGAAGCAGCCATCGAATGGGCCCACCGCACCATGGGCTTCTGTGAGGCTTCCCCGGACGAGCGCTGCAAAGGCTGGCTCGGCCCGCTCTACAACAACACCGGCTGGACACTACACGACCAGAGCAACTTCGAAGGCGCCCTTGAGCTGTGGGAGAAATCCCTCACTTTCAACCAAACCAAGGGCGATACCAACACCATTTTCATCTCCCGTTGGACCATCGCCCGCTGCTACCGAAGCATGGGCCGCATGGACGAAGCCCTCGCCGAACAACTCAGCCTACACAAGGACCGCGCCACCGCCGGCGACCCGGGCATGGGTTACATCGAAGAAGAACTGGGTGAACTCTATCTCGCCCTAAACAACCCCAAAGAGGCCCGCCCCTGGTTCTCTAAGGCCTATGAAATGCTCGGCAAAGACGAGTGGCTTAAGGCCGAAGAGCCGGAGCGTTTGGAACGTTTGAAGAAGCTGGGTAGCGAGTGAACTAACTCTTCGACAACCATGCAAAATTGCCGGTGCTCCTGATGTCTAAATGACAATCGAGAGCACCGGCTTTCTTTTTGGAGGCAACGATTAGTCCCCAACTGAGGCGGCTTTGCCGTCAGGTAGGATTCGGAGCTCGACTTCTTGGCCTGGGGCAACCTCCACGGTTATTGCACGCTTTTCTGGTGGAAAGGTTAACTCGTAGATCCCGGGTGGCATGCGATTCCAAAGAAACTCCCCGTAGTGGCTTCGTGTCGCCCACACAGTCCGTTTGTTGAGTATATTCCGGAGTTGCACAGGAACTTGGCCCGGAGCATGTGGCCAATCAAACACCCCGCCCCGTGGATGCTGCCGGTTGCTGGAGTCCGAAACGTCTTTCTAGTTTGAACTCCAACCTTCAATTCCATGACCAGACAACTCATGGGTACCCGACACATCTACCTGGAACTGGATCTGTCCATTTTCGTCGGTGACTAGACCCTCGATGACATATTTTGGGCTGTATCCGATGGCCTCACTCAAGGACCGGAAACCGAAGACGTCACGCACATCGAGCAAGCCGCCGTCGAGCGACGGTCCATGGTCGAAACCATCCGGGTCGGACAATGCTTCCAGCGGAAAGAAGCGGGGCGGCCTGCCGGGGCACAAGGGCAAAACCCGTGGGACCGCCGCCGCGAAGGACGTTGATGAAGTCAAAAAGGTCAATCCCGAGCAGTGCCGCTCGTGCGCAGCTCCGCTCACTGGCGAAGACCCCGATCCGATGATCCACCAGGTCATCGACATCCCGCCGGTCGATCCCGTGATCATTGAGTATCGGATCCACAAACTCAACTGCGCAAGGTGCGGTAAAAACACAAGGGCTACTCTATCCAGTGACGTTCACCAGAGTGCGTTCGGTCCGAATCTCTCTGCCCTCGTCGTGCTGCTCTCGGGCGAATACCGCATGTCGAGGCGCAACATCCAACGCTTCATTGCGGACTCCCACGGCATCGATATCTCGCTCGGTGCAATCTCGAATATTGAGGGTCGCATGACCAAGGGACTAGCTGAGGCCCATGCGGAAGCGGTGGTCTCCGTGGCGGCGTCCGCCACGAAGCACCTCGATGAAACAACCTGGAGGGAATCGAACAGGCTCTCCTGGGTCTGGGCAGCGGTTGGTGAGGAAGCGACGGTCTTCGTCATTCGCGACACGCGAGGAAGCGTCGTCGCACGCGAACTGATTGGTGACAAGCCCAGCGGAATAAAGGAAGCCTTTGTAGCAGCCCCAAGCCCGGTCTATGGGGAACAGGGTGTCTCGCTCTCTTATCGTTGCGTCAATCTGTTGTGGCGCCCCATCGGCGCTCTCGTTCGCTTCGTCCTGGTGGACCACCCAACGCGCGGCCA
>JAAETM010000380.1 GCA_024228395.1 bacterium
AACCAGCAAGGCGCGCTAGGTATCCGACTCCCTTTCGCTGTTTCCCGCTGCGCAGATACGGTGGCAGACTCCATTGTAGCCGCTTCCGGTCCGAACCGCACAACAGGCCGACCCCAAGGGCCGTAAACGGCGACATGGTGTCTGACTCCGTATCGGCCATCGTGCGTGACACCGTGTCTGCGTAGCCTACAACTCCACCATACGCAACACCGTATTCAAGTTGCGAGCAGTGGCCGGCACGCCCAAGCAGCGTTCGACATTAGCCGCCAACTTGCTGCGCCCAACTCCGTCGGGCGCATGTAGATAAAAGACCATGCCCAACAACTCAAAAGATTCCGACGCCGTCGCAACAGCCGCCAAGGCCGCTAAATCCGCCTGCCTAGGCCTAGTCGATAAAAAGGAAAAGTGCACCGCCTTACCCTCCCCATCGGGATACGGATTGGCCTCCAATGCCGCCTCCAATTCCCCGCGCGTCAACACCAACACAGGCACATCCAGGCCATGCTGCTCCGCAACCGCCGCCGCCACCTCTTCGCCCAGCCCCACACAGGACCGCTTCCGCGCCTCAAATGCCACGTTGCCGCTTTGAATGTAAGTACGCACATTCTGCAATCCGATCCCCTCAAGCGTCGCCACCAAACCTTTCATCGGCAAGCGATTCTTCCCGCCCACGTTGATGCCCCGCAACCAAGCGATGTAAGTAACCATGGGTCTAGGTTACCCTACACGGGCTCGAACCAACGGGAAAAACACCATGGCTTGGATCCACACCACAAATCTTGAAGACGCGCAAGGTCAATTGCTGGACCTCTACCAAAAGGCCCTCGACCCCGCCTCGGGCAAACTCGACAACATCATGTCGATCCACAGCGCCTCCCCCGCCGGGCTCGCAGCGCACCTGGAACTCTACACGGCCGTCATGCGCGGCACCGCAAGCCTGCGCAAGGTCGACCGCGAACTGATCGCGTTGGTCGTGAGCCAAAAGAACGACTGCCACTACTGAGTCACCCACCACCGCCGCGGTCTGCGGCGCCTGTTCAAAGACGACGGGTTGCTGGAAGCCGTAGAACGCGATTACGTCAACGCCAACCTGGGCCCCAAGCGCACGGCCATGCTCGACTACGTTTCAAAGCTGACCTCCAAGCCTGGTTCCATTCGACAGGGCGATATCGCCACTCTCCGCCAAGTCGAATTCACTGACATCGACATCCTGCACATCGCTGAAGTCGCCGCCTACTACGCCTACGTGAACCGCATCGCCAGCGGCTTGGGTGTGGAATTGGAGCAATAGGCCTCCTCCGACATCCCTGTCCAGTCCCGCCCCCCACGGCGCCGTGGCCCAGTTGCAGCCTTGATTAGGAGCTGAATTTCTCCGTTCGAATAATCGAAGTGTGCTCCAAGGTCCGGTGCACGGGGCAACGATCCGCGATCTCTAGGATGCGGGTGCGTTGTTCGTCGTCCAGATCACCGAGAATTTCTATCTGGCGATTGAATACATTGACGGGGCGCTCCTTCTTGCCGGGGGCGGGCGGGTTTGGGTCTTTCTCGGTCGTATGGTCCACATGCACGTTGACCTCGTCGACTTTCCAACCCTTGCGTTCGGTGTACATGCGGATGGTCATGGCGGTGCAAGCGCCCAGGCCAATGCCGACAAATTCGTAGGGTGCTGGCCCCATGTCCAGGCCGCCCACACGTTTGGGTTCGTCAGCGATCAGGCGGTGGGGCCCGGACTTGACTTTGCAAGTGAAGCCGGGTTCGGCAAGGGAAACAACCACATGCCCTTCCTCTTCGGGGGCCTCTACCTCCTGATCAATGTAGCGGTCAACCCAAGAGGCGATCACGTTGCCCACATAAAGGGAGTCCTTGGCTTTGCTGAGCAAGTGATCTGCGCCGTCGAGGGAGACGAAACTCTTGGGATGCAGGGCGGCCTGGTAGATTTGTGCCGCGTTTTCGATACCGACGATGTCATCCTGGGGCGAGTGGAAAACGAGCAAGGCCTTGCCCCACTTGCGAACCACATCATCCAAACTCTTCCCTCGCACAGCTTCGACAAAGTCGGACCCCACGGTGAAGGAACGCCCGGCGATGTTGACCTCGGCCTGGCCCTTGGCTTCAAGTTGGGGCAAAGCGTCCTGAAAAATGTGCAGTACATGCTCCGGACTGGCGGGCGTGCCGATAGTGACAACCCCACGAACCGACTCGAGTTGGGCACCTGCCAAGATCGCGGCGGCACCGCCCAGGGAGTGGCCCACCAGGACCGAGGGAGCCGTGTAATCTTCGGCGAGGTAAGCAGCCGCGTCGATCAGGTCCTCCACGTTGGCGGCGAAGTGGGAGTCCGCGAACTCGCCTTCGCTCTTGCCTAGTCCCGTGAAATCAAAGCGCAGCACGCCAAAGCCTTGGGCGCTGAGAGCCCGACTGATGTTGCGTGTAGCGACCAGGTCCTTACCGCATGTAAAACAGTGGGCGAAGAGCACGAATTCCTTGGCTCCCCCCTCGGCGGGCAGTTCGAGCTTGGCGGAGAGCAGCAGGCCCTTGCGGTTCCTGAAAGTAAGGGTCTTGGTTCTCATGGCTGTGTGGACTTGAAGGTCAAGTGGGTCCCTGGTGAGGGGCACGGTACGGCATGGGCGCGATTCGGGGACAAGAAATTGGGCTCAGAACCCCAACTCTTCAAGCCGCAAGTCCAAAAAGTGGCCGGCATGGCCGCACCCAGCTGATAGCATCCACGGGTCCCGAGCCCCCTCCCACCATGCGAATCTGCGTCTACTGCGCCTCCAGCCCGCGCGCCCCCCAACACTACCGCGATGCAGCCTTCGAACTGGGTGCAATGCTCGCCAGCAACGACGTGCAAGTCGTCTTCGGCGGCGGTGCCATCGGTTCCATGGGCGCCCTGGCCGACGGCGTGCACTCGGTGGGAGGTCTCCCGATCGGCATCATGCCCCACTTCATGCGCGACCTGGAGTGGGCGCACCCCAAGGTCGAGACCTTTGAATGGACCCACAACATGGCGGACCGCAAGGCCAAGTTGCTGGAGAACACCGATGCGCTGGTGGCATTGCCCGGCGGCTGCGGCACCTTCGAAGAGCTCATGGAAGCCGTCACGCTCAAGCGCCTCGGCATCTACCTCCAGCCGATCATCATCGTGAACCAGGGCGGTTTCTACGACCCGCTCATCGCGCTCTTCGAGCGCAGCGTTGAAGATTGTTTCATGGATCCTCGGCACTTGACCATGTACTCGGTGGTCGACTCCGTGGACCAAATCCTCGACGCGGTGAGCAACGCACCTGCGTGGAGCGAGGTCAACCGACACTTCTCCACCCAAAAAGACGAGGCCTAAACATGGCAGAAAGCCAAGAGTTCATCGACTACGTGGTCGACCAAATCCACGACGCCGGAGCGATCCGCTTCCGCCACATGTTCGGCGGTTGCACGCTCTACTCAAACGACAAAGTCGTGGCTCTCATTTGTGATGGTCAGGTCTTCGTCAAACCGACAGAGGCTGGCCGCGAGTTCATCGGCTCCCCCACCGAAGCCCCCGCGTACCCGGGGGCCAAGGACAGCTTCCTGATCGAAGGCGGGCTCGAGGACCATGACTGGTTCAGTGAGCTGATTCGTGTTACTGAGGGGGCTCTGCCGAAGCCTCGGCCCAAGAATGAAGAAGAAGAAGAAGATGAAGGCCTCCAAAAGGGCCACTAAGAAGAAGTGAGCCCACGGTCGGGTCTTAGACCGACTGGCCCTGCGCGAACCGCCTAATACGCGGTTCGCCATGACCCGGCATGACGCGGGTTCGATATTACGCGATGAGATCGGCGTAGGCGCCAGCGATGCAGTGCTCGGAGGAGATGCCGAGGTTCCCCATCAGATCGGCGAGGATCACCTCGCCTTCGCTGGCCGCTTGCTCCGGGTCGAGCACGACCTCGATCTCCATGAAGTCGCCCAGGGATTCGACCTGGTCCAGGTGGATACGACTCTGGCCGACCAGCATGACCTCGCGGCGTTTGCGCACAACGGTTTTGACGCCGAGCGATAAGGTCAGGGCCTGCAACAGACCTTCCCCATCAGCGGTCGGGGTGCGAAAGTAAGTGGATTGGCGGACCCCCTGAACATTGGCGCGCTCGTAAGCGATCAGCTCGGCGCTGCCGTCGGCAAATTGGCGTAACTTGAGACGTCCGCTTTGACAGTGGAAAAAAGTGTCGACCTGTTCGAGCAAGAAAACCTCATGGGGATTGAGATCGAGGACCCTCCGGCGCAACGCGACGGGATCTTCCACACGAGCTTTCATTTCGATGTTGCAGGCCATATCAGATTTTGGGCCCCGAATGCACACGGGAGGAGAAGGGAAGCTTCGAGATCAAATCCGCCTCGATCTGACGAAGCTCCGCGGTTCGCTTCTCGACCTCAGGTACAGAAAACTGGTCTTCGGCTAGGCGCAGGAACATGATGCGGTGGGCGGATTCGGAAGGGATGAGACTCTTGAAAAACTCAGCGAGGTCACGATCCTGAAGATGCTCCGATAGCAGGTAGAACCGTTCAGCGCTGCGCGCTTCGATCAGGTGCCCGATGATGAGCTTGTCCAGCAAGAGGCTGGTGCGCTTGTATCGGGAACCCCTGTGCAAACCATCCGCATAAGGATTGGAGTCCTGCTCGGTCAGCTTGCCGCCACGCTTTCGCAGAAGAGCTTCGACCATTTCGAAGTGCTCCAATTCCTCCATGGCAAATCGAGGTAGGGTCTGCACGATCAGATCACAGGTGGGATTCTTCGCGACCAAAGCCTGCATGGTCGCAGCCGCTTTCAGCTCGCAGTGGGCGTGGTCGACAAGCAACTCGAGGGTGCCCTGGGCTTCCATATCGTGCACCCACTGCACGGGCGTTTCATACATCAATGAAAACATGTTTGGTCCCCTCGCCTAGTTCGCTTCCTGGCCGCCCGGGCGCCAGAGTACGTCGGTTTGTCCGCCGTCATTGG
>JAAETM010000381.1 GCA_024228395.1 bacterium
ACCAGAGCCTCCAGTGAGTCGATCCGGGCACTCAGCGCAGCGCAATTCGGGCATGAGGGGTCAGCTTGAGGATGTTCATTCACACCCTGACTATCGGTGACAACCGTGGATTTCTGTCCCTTAAACCCCGTGAACGCTTACAAGGGGAGAAATGGGCCTGCAGTGATTCTATCTCGAACTCGAAGGAGCTGGGGACAAGAGCAACAATGGGGGGAGTGAATTGAGGTTTGACAAAAACAGGCGATACGTGATGGTCCATGGCACTTGCACGCACGGCCAAATACCTCGCGGGCAAGGAGATTTGCATGCGGCGCGAATGTGACGCCACCCTGTACTAGGCCGGCTGGGTTGGCCACCACCCCCACCCCACGGCCCAAATCGGGATAGGGGCCCAGGAAATGGTCTCCTGGGTTCCCCTCCCACACCACCGGGCATACGGGTCCGTACCACGGCGGTTCGATAGATTGAGGTTACTCGTCCAGGTGGGGAATTCCCATTTGGTCGAAGTAGGGAATGTTGAGGACATGATGAATCACTCCGC
>JAAETM010000382.1 GCA_024228395.1 bacterium
GGAAGCTTAAGTGCACGCCCACATACACCCCTCATCCGCACGGTTTACCATGCAACTATCCCAAGGCTCCGTTACCACCTTTAAATGGTGTAGTTCCGGCAAGCGTGCGTGACCCGTTGACAACGGGCTGATTAGGATGCCACCGGTGAAAAGCAATAACCGGAGGCAATATGAAAGCACCCATCGAATCCCCATTGACCCTGGAAGAGGTGGCCGAGCATTTCGAGCAGTGGCGAACGAGTAAGAAGAATGGGGACCGGATACCAGAACCCCTGTGGAGTGAAGCGGTGGCCCTGGTGGGCACCTATGGCGTCTCGCAGGTCACCCGAACCCTGCGCCTGAGCGGTACGGACCTCAACAAGCGCCGCGGGATCATCGGGACCGGTCAACGCCGCCAGGGCCCTGGCGGGAAGACGGCGTTCGTGGAGATCGACCGTGCGCTCGTGGATCCGGCCCCGGGGCCGGATGCCACTGCGGTGTGGATGGAACTGGAACGCCCGGATGGGTTGCGCCTGCGCATCCAGCCAAGCGGTGGTGCGGACATGCTGGCGCTGGTCGATCGTTTCATGGGGGCCAGAGCATGCTGCAGCTGACACCGCAAAGTCGTGTCTTTCTCGCCTGCGAACCGGCGGATTTCCGCCGCGGGATTGATGGGCTGGCCGCCCTGTGCCGGCAACGGCTCGGGGAGGACCCCATGGGTGGGGCGATTTTTGTATTTCGCAACCGCCGGGGGACGTCACTTAAACTGCTATGCTACGACGGTCAAGGGTTCTGGCTGTGCCAGAAACGCCTGTCCCAGGGACGGCTGACATGGTGGCCATCAACGCCCCAGGCCAGCGAGCGGCTCTCGGCACGCGAGCTTCAGATCCTACTGTGGAACGGCAACCCCAAGGTAGTCGAATTGGCCGAGGACTGGCGGCGGGTGGCATAGCGGCAGTGCTGCCTTTGCGTCGCCGACGCTGTCTCGGTAGTTCCAGGGCAACCAGGCAGTGGGATCGGCGAACACCGCCGAGCGGTTGTGCATCAGGGCGCTGAGGTAGTCCAAGGGGTTGATGCCGGCCAGCCGGCAGGTCTCGATCAGGCTGGTCAGGGTATCGCCCACGTGGTCACCGTGCTCATTGGCGTAGAACAGGCTGTTTTTCCGGTAGCGCAGGATCATCTTGAGTGCCCGTTCGGCGGTATTGTTATCCAGAGGAGCGCCGGGCACCTCGAGAAATCGGGTCAGTGCGTCCCAACGCTTGAGCAGA
>JAAETM010000383.1 GCA_024228395.1 bacterium
CATATCGCTGGCCTGAATTGATCGCGCGCGTATTGGAACGTACTACCAACTACACCTTGCGCAGGCGATCTGCGCACCCACTTCACCATCACCCACCCGTTCCATCCGCACCGGGGCCAGCGACGTGAGTTGGTTCAATCGAGGCGTTGCCGGACTGGTGAACGCATCTACTTCCAAGTCGAGGAAGGCGGCAGAATGGAGTCTCTGCCCCGCAATTGGACGGATTTAGCCCGGCCTGATCCTTTTGTTGAGCAAGCTGGCGGGCGTGCCTGGTTCCGGATCGAGGAGCTGCTCGACCTGGTCCACCTGCTCGAATCCATGCGGGAGAGAGCCGAGGAGGGCGGGGACGATGTGTAAAGGACATAGCGCCGCAAATGTATGCCGCTTTATGCCGTACATTAGTGACCAACACCGGCGCATGGCCGATTGTGGGAACCCAATGAGCCCATCAAGTATCATTGTGCCCGGAACCAGCTCCACCCCCCTTGATAATCTCGTGACTGGCGGCATAATATGGCAGACACCGCGAGAACGCACACGTCGAAGATCCCCCCATGTCCCACGCAAATCCCAAGAACTCCAAGCTCGGGGAACTCCGGCGACGCAATGCTCTGCATCCCCATCCAGAGCGAGTGACCAGCGAACTCTTCACCAGCGGTGTCTTCTTCGATCCCCACGACGCTGTCCAGGTCAAGTACGAGATGCTGCGGCGGGTGCGCGTCGACGGGATTTCCGTCACGCGTGCGGTCAAGGAACACGGCTACACGCGTCCCACCTTTTACGAGGCGAAGAAGGCGGTCGAGCAGGATGGCATCGCTGGGCTTCTGCCCGCCAAGCGTGGGCCCCACTCGGCGCACAAGCTCTCAAAAG
>JAAETM010000384.1 GCA_024228395.1 bacterium
CGGGAGCGTGGGCTTCTATGAGTGCAAGGGCTTCTTCCCCGTTGCCACCCTCTCCGACGACTTCTACTTCTGGATCGCTGCCCACAATCGCGGCTAGGCCAGCGCGTACCACCGTTTGGTCGTCCACAATCAAAACACGGATCATAACTTAATCTCCCTCAGCGGCACGACCAGCTGAACCGTCGTGCCTTCCCCATGTGAACTCTCCACCTGCAACGTGCCGCCAATCACGCTGGCCCGTTCTTCCATGCCCGCAATCCCATAATGATCCGTTGGAATCGTTTGTGAAGGGGCGAACCCCTGACCGTCATCTCGGATGGTCAACTGGATTTGCTCTGCCGAATAAATCATAGTGACCCAGAGCGTTTGGGCCTCGGCGTGGCGGACGCAGTTTTCAAGTGCCTCTTGGGCCACACGATAGATGCTCTGTTCGATGTGAGGTTCGAGGAAGGTCAATTTTTCCTCTGGCACGTCGCAATGGAGAGTGACCCCGGCTCGTACCGCCGCTTCTTTGGCCAACCCTTCCAGTGCCAGCACAAGACCCAAATCTTCCAGTGGTGAGGCCCGTAACGCCTGCAATGCCCGGCGCGCCTCTTGCAGACCATCCCGCGCACTATCATCGGCCTGATCCAGGAGTGTTTTGGCTGCGTCAGTGTTACTTCCCCACAACGTTTTCACCGCGCCCAGTTGAACCGTCACCGCGCTCAGGGAATGGGCTAGGGTGTCGTGGAGCTCCCGCGCCAGCCGATTGCGTTCGCGGCTGATGGTCAGTTCCTCCAATGAGGCCGCGTAGTGGAC
>JAAETM010000385.1 GCA_024228395.1 bacterium
GCACGACCAACCGACAGAGCGCCTGCAGGTGGTGCAACAGGTGGCCAGCAAATTTGTGGATCAGCGACGCGGTGACCGTCTAGGCCTGATCCTGTTCGGTAGCCAGCCCTTTCTGCGCGCACCCCTGAGCCATGACAGGGCCACTATCAAGGCCCTGCTGCAGGAGTCGGAGGTGGCACTGGCCGGGGAGTACACCGCCATAGGTGATGCCATCGGGCTGGGGATCAAACGCATGCATGGGTTGAAATCAGACAGCCGGGTGATGATCCTGCTCAGCGACGGCGCCAACAACGAGGGCCGCATCCCACCCCGTCAGGCGGCAGAGATAGCCGCCACCAAGGGCATTCGTATCTACACCATCGGCGTGGGTGCAATGGATACACCCGGGCCGAACCCATTCGGTATCTGGTCCGGCAACAACTCGGAACGGTTTGAGCGCCAGGTCTTGGAGGATATGGCCGAGATAACCCAGGGGCAGTTCTTCCATGCCCTGGATACCCAGGGTCTGCAAGAAGCCTATGCCGAGCTGAATAGGTTGGAACCGGCCCTGGGCGACGCCGTGGATGAGTACATCTCCACCCCCCTCTATACCTGGAGCCTGGCAGCCGCTCTGCTCCTGAGCGCAGTGCTGAGTATCCAGCCGTGGTTCAGACAGCAAATAAAACACCGCAGGAGAGCACGATGAGTGACCTGCATCTTCTGCGACCGGAGTGGCTGTGGGCCTTGGTGCCACTCGGTTTCATCCTGCTCAGGGTGGTGCGGGGCAGTGGTGGCTACAGCAGTTGGGAAAAGGTAGTGGATCGGCATCTATTGGAGCAACTGCTGCAACCGGCCAAACAGGGCCGTGACCACAGCCTTAAAGTCACACTGGCACTGTCCTGGTTGCTGGCGGTGCTGGCCCTGGCCGGACCCAGCTGGGAGAAGGTCCCACCGGTCAAATTCCAACCGGATGTGCCACCACTGGTAGTGGTACTGGACCTCTCACGCTCTATGCAGGCCCGTGACCTGCATCCCTCCCGGCTTGCCGTGGCCAAGAGCAGGCTACATACACTGTTGCAACAGCTGCCACCACGCCCGGTGGGGCTGGTGGTGTATGCCAGTCAGGCCCACACCGCCATGCCCCTGACCCGGGACAAAAGGCTGATCATACGGGTATTGGGAGAAC
>JAAETM010000386.1 GCA_024228395.1 bacterium
AGCGAGGGCACCGGGCCGTGGAGCGGACAGCACCATTCGCACTCATTGTGCGTGGCATCCTTGTGGCTTGGTACCTTGGGGAAAACCGTTGGGAGAAAGATGTTGAAAAGCACAAGCGCCATTCTCCGTGGAATACAAAAAGGACCTACCCCAGCCTCGACGACATGCTCGACGCGGTGCTAGAGGCTATCCAGCTCCATCGCGTTCAACGACACCCACTCAGAATAGGCACCCGTGCCCAATTGGAAAAGGCCCGTAAGCTGCGGTGGTAGTGATTGCTACGGACTATCCCCACGGAAGCGCAACGGCCTGCGTGCCGGGCTAGGCGTTTGGGAAGGAGGGGAAAGGGGACTGACGCTGTACTGGTACTCCCACGGGAAGCTTGTGAGCGACGATCGTGATCCTTGCGCCCTTGCAATAGCTGTCCTCATTTTCGACGCCCTGTTCGCTTGCGAAAGCAACGGGCAATACATGTGTTTCAAAGCCCAACCGGTGCAGGGTTTCGAGCAGGCGTTGACGATCGGGCAAGGCTGCCCCGCGTGTTTCAGCGATCGCGTTGAGGGTCAAAGCGCCGGGTTCGGTGATCGGGCTCTCAGCCCGATCTTGAACACGCGTATCGATGATCAACACTTCGTTGGTTATTGCAGCTGCCCAGGCGAGAACCTCGGCGTAGTTCGGGATGTGGTAAAGGATGCCGGCGCAAAGCGTCACATCGAAGGGGCCTTTGGCGCGAACGGCTTGCCAGTGGGCCTCGTCGGAAATGTTGCCTTGGAAGAATTCAGCTTTGCCCTGGGGCAGGAAGCCGTTGCTCTCCCAATAGAGCCGAGCCTGTTCCACGTGTTGCTTGTGGCCTTCCATGCCGAGTACGCTCGAGGCGCCGGCTTGGGCGTAGAAGGAGGACCAGAAACCACAGTTGCAGGCCAGGTCGAGTACGGACTTGCCCCGGAAATCGATGCGGCGCAGAACTTGCTCGACCAACAAGGTTGCGCGGCAGGCGGCCCGGTTGGCCAACCAGTCGGGATCGCAAGCGCTACCAAGTCCGGGGACGACGGTCAGGTCCCTGAAGGCGACCGGGTAGCGCCAGGGGTGCAAGGCGTGGATGCGCTTGACCAAGTTGTGATCGGGGTGTGCGCCATCGCGGACCAAAATGCCCATGCTGTCGATGTTCTGGGGTCCGCTCCGGGCGTCCAGGGTGGACATGGGATGGGTGGGGGATGCGCTTGAGGCTGTGACTGTTGGTGCGGCGAGGGCGGAGGTGCAGGAGTCGCCGTTATGGATCTTGGAATACAGGCTGGCTGCATCGCAGACAACCGCGGCAGCCACTTGGCAGGTAGCATCGCGGGGCGCGGCCTCATTCGTCATGCGAATGCGGCAGGTTACTTGGGAGCTCAGGTCGCGCCATTGCTCGGGGCTGATCTCGCCCTCCAGGAGAGTGATGTTTAGGATTGTTTCTGCTCCGAGGATGCGAGCGTGGCTTGCCTCGATAGCGGCGATCACGTCATCACGGTTCGGGTCCAGCTTGGGATCGAGACGCAGGTTCAGGTTCACGTCTTCGCGACCGGAAAGTACACGGGCGAAGATGTGGAAGAACTGGTCGAGCTCGGTTTGGTTTTCATACCGGGGCCAGGCGAGGACTTGCATTATTTCCGTGGGCTCGGCTGGCAAGCATGCTGTGGGCTCTTGAGCTGGTACCGGGGCTACCACGGGCGCGGCAACCGTGGCGATCAAGCGCATGTCCCGGTCGAACTTGGCGGCGGGGCCGTGGGTTTGCGTGATGGCGACCCGTTCCACGTTTTGGAAGCCAGCTTTGTACAGTTCCTCAGTCAGGGTTTCGGGCGTCCAGCCCCACTTGTGCAGTTGTGCCTCTCCTTGCCCGTCGACTTCGGGCGGATAGCCGAAGAGCGAGCTCATGCCCAGGTCAAAGCCATTCATGTTGGTGCCGATCAGAGCCAAGCAGCGCTCCAGGTTGGGGAGCTCTATGTGCAGTTGTCCTCCCGGTATGATCAAGCGGCGCCATTCACCAAGGGCTGCGCGGGCTTGGGTGAGCGTCAGGTGCTCTAACAAGTGACAGGATTCAATGTCACTGCATGAGCTGTCAGGCAACATTGGAAGGTCGTGGGGGTGGGCCACCAGATCCGGATTGAATTTGGGGTTTATATCCACGTTGACCCAGCCCTCGCGACGGTCGGGTCCACATCTGAGGTGAAGGCGCAGGGGAACTTGTTGGGCTTGATTGGTGTTCTGCATCAGCTTCTTCGTGCTCTCCGGTGGATCGGTTTTCTCGTGGGCGATCGTCTCACGTAGTTCTCCTTGGGTGAAACCCGTCGACCCCACCTTGCAGCGGCCGGCGAAGGTGTTGACTTCGATGTCGGGGTCCTTGGTGGCGGCCAAAAAGTCGGCGGGCCCGCTAGGGCCACAGTTGTTCGAGGGCGGGGGTCCGTACTTGAAGCCAAATGAAAGGGGGGCCAGGAACGGACGTTGTAAACCGTCGGAGCTCCCCTGGTTCGATCGACTCGACGATCTAACCGGCGCAGGGCCAGCAAGGTCTGAGGAAAGCGGTCGGGGATATTCAGGATTGCGCGGATAGGAATGAGTCACATCCCTCGAATCGAATGTCCCACGGAAGATCTGAAGCGGGCCTTGAGCCAAGTGTGCCGCTTATCGGAAAGTGACCGGGATGCGGGGCGCGGTAAGGGAATTGCATTGGGCTCCACTCCCAATCCCGCGAAAAGGGAATCCTAGGGAAGGGTAAATAGGCTCAGGTTTTGGCTGGATGGGTCGATGGAACGGGGAACCGTTTCCCGGACCCCTTCATTGTGATTTCCATCATCTCCATTGCAAAACTCATGCTGGCCGCCTCCCTGACCATGGGGGCGCAAACGGGCGATGCGCCTGGTCAGGACTCCAGGGTCGACCTGGGCGTGGTCTACGAACACCCGGCCGATGCTGTCGGCCAGGAACTGTGCTTTTACGTGCAGCTCGACGGCCTCCAGGAATCCTGGAATCCCTTTGGGACCCGGTTTGTTCCGGATCGATTTGTGAAGGCCCGTGTGTGGGGGGATCGTCAGCGATTGTGGGACCGGTTTGATTACCACAATCCCGTGGGGGAGATCTTTGTGCCCCTGGATTCGCGATTGGCAGACAAGCTGATAGGTGCCCAGCGCTATCAGCGACTGCTGTGCGTTGGCAGCGTGCGTTATCTGCGCTGTGGTCGCCCTTGGATCGAGGTCACTCGCATCTACACCGCACGCAAGTCTGTTGCGGAAGGTAGCCTGCTGCACGTCATCCGGGGCGCGGAATTGCACGCCCGCAAGGCCTTCTCCATGGCCCGTGACGAGTATGCACGGGCTATCACGCCCGAGCTACCCAAGGCCGTGCGGTTGGAACTCGAAGGTTTCATCAAAGTCTGTCGCGCTGAATAAGGCCCCGTGAATAACGCAGGTCGCAAAGTCTGAGTAGGGCTTTGCACTATCTCCTGCATTGGCCACGGGCATGTGGTACAAGGTCCCCATGAAGAGGGCTCTTGTAGTACTGGCGGCGGCATTGGGCCTTGCGTTCGCTGCGAAAGGTTGCCGGGCACCTTCCATTCACACCAGTTTGAATGTGGAGGATCCCAGGGTTCAAACCATTCTTCCCACGGATCGTTGCGGGGACTTTTTCATCGTGGATGTCATGGTCGATGGTAAGGGGCCCTATCCAATGCTGCTGGACACCGGCGCAGGCACCACGGTTCTGTCGCCCCGAATCGCCGAGGCCACCGGAATTTCAAGTCGCATGGAAACCGTTGCGATCGATGATTTCCTGGCGACGGGCAGTATTCCCTGTAGGGTGAGAAAGGTGGATCACCTGAGCCGCGCCCTCGGCGCCCATATCGAAGGCATCCTGGCCTACGGGGTTTTTGAGGGCATGCTGTTGACCTACGACTATCCCGCCGGACAGATACGATTGCAGCAGGGCGGGTTCGAAGCAGCAGAACTTGAAAGTCCCGGATATGTTCATACCAGCAAGGGGACCAGGCCTTTCGTTCGTGGGGCCACCGATACCCGGGACTTCACCATCCTGGTCGACACCGGATCCAGTGGCGCCGTGGCCTTGCGCAAGGCAAAACGATTCGATTTGGAGACTCCCCTGCAGCCGACCAATGGGCACATGCGCATCAACGGTTTGTTCGTCGACAAGGGTGCGAGGTTGAAGGGGAATCTGACCATTGGACCCATCAATCTGGAGCGTCCGATCTTGAAGAAAGCGGTCAAAGTTAACCTCGTTGGCCAGCAGGTGCTTCGTCACTTCGTTTTGACGTTCGACCAGGTCAATCACCGCTTGCGCATTCAAAGGCCGGTCGGGGAATTGAGCGACGTTATTTCGATGTCCTCCATTTATGGCTTGGGCATCGTGTTGGCGCCGGAGGGTGACCGGAAGGTGATACGGCGCATTTTCGAAGGCTCCGCAGCCGAGGCCGCGGGGCTGCGGGTGGATGACCACATCATGGCCATCGATGACGAACCGATCGGGGAGCGTGGGTGCGATCCAAAGAGCCGAATGCGCTCCGCAGAGGCCCAGTCCATGGAGTTGGTTGTCGAGCGCGCGGGGGAAAGGATGTTGTTCACGATCCTGACCCGGGCGCTGATTGAGTGAGGGGTGTGTGGGGGCTCCGGCTCGGCCGCGGAAGAAGATCAGGATTGGGGTGCAACCCTGGGCGCGGGAGCAAATCCATTTGGGGGCTGATTCGAGTTCGAGGGGGCTCGGCCTTCTCCCTTGCACGCTCCGCCCATGAAACCCAACCCGCCCGACCCCGACCCCGCGCCCCTGGTTTGCGCCCCCTATCACCCGCTGGTGGGCTCGATTCAGGGCAAACAGAGCCCCGGCCTCTTCTTCGCTTGATCATTTGCCCATTCCGGTCGATAACGGGCTAGATGATCTAGATTACAAAGGCACCGGGGGGCTCAAAACCATGGTTTGGAAGTTAGCAGAGGCGAAAAACAAGTTCAGCGAGGTGGTGCGCCGCGCCCTCGAGGAAGGTCCCCAGAGGATCGAACGCCGCAATGATGCGGTGGTGCTGATCTCGGCGGAGGAATACGACCGGTTGGTCGGTGGGAAGCAGGGCTTCAAAGAGTTCCTATTCAACGGGCCAGACCTCAGTGTGCTCGATTTAGCCCGGGACAAGTCACCTTGGCGGGAGATCGATCTGTGAGGGTTCTGCTGGATACGTGCGTTGTCTCTGAGACGATTCGTCCCAACTACAACAAGCAGGTCCGAGCTCGCGTGGAGGAGATCGCAGATGAGGACTTGTTCCTTAGCGTGCTGACGGTCGGGGAACTCGCAAAGGGCGTGGAAGCCCTGGAGTCCGGTCGGCGAAAGAACATCTATGGGAGCTACTTGCTTCACCTGGAGCAGGCGTTCGGGGACCGGATTCTGGATTTGGACATTGACATGGCCAGACTCTGGGGGGAAATGGCTGCCAAGGCTTTTAGCCGGGGGAAGACGATTCCTCCGGTGGATGGACTCATCGCAGCAACGGCGGCACGTCACGGCCTCGCCGTCATGACCCGCAACGTCAATGACTTCGAGGTGGCTGGCGTTCGCACCATCAATCCCTGGGAGTAGACATGTCCTTGGGGGCGGCGATCATGGGGCACACTGCATGTTGTGGCGGTGTGGCCTAACACCCTCTAAGCCGCGTTTTTCGGCTGTTATTCGGTAGCCTCAAGATTGCCGACAAAGATCCAAAGTTTTCCGGCAACCCCTTGCTTCCGGGCCGGTCCAGGTAGAGAACATAAGCATGCTGGTTGAATTGCACATCGAGGACTTGGCTCTGATCGAGCGCGCGACCCTGACTTTTGAAGATGGGTTTGGGGTGATTACGGGTGCCACGGGCGCGGGTAAGAGTTTGCTGATCGACGCCCTCGGGTTGTTGCTGGGGGAACGTGCGCGCACGGGTTTGGTGCGCAAGGGCGCCAAGCGCGCCCTGGTGGAAGGTCGTTTCCTGGTGGATCCAGGCGGCTACGGCCATCAGGTTTTGGCCTGGCTTGAGGACCATCTGCCCACGGCCCTGGAGGACTGGCATGACGAAGGGCGCGAAGGAACTTTGGAGTTGATCCTTACCCGCTCGGTCGCGGTGGAGAAGCGCAGCCAAGCCCACGTGAATCACAGGCCGGTGACCCAGAAGATGCAGCGCGAGTTGGCGGGCCTGTTGGTCGAGATCCATGGTCAAAACGATCAGCAGCGCTTGTTTGACCCCGAGGAGCAATTGCGCTTGCTCGACACTTTTGGCGGTATGCAGGATACGCTTCAAGGTTATCGGGAACGGCGCGGGCATTGGCTTGCCAATGCGGAGCGGTTGGATGGTTACGCCAACCAGGAAGCCGAGCGTTTGCAGCGCTTGGACCTCCTGCGTTTCCAGGTTTCCGAGCTCACCCGCGCCGGCGATGCGGTGCGGGACAAGCACGCCCTGTTGGCCGAGCGTGCGCGACTACGCCATGCGGGTGGTTTGGGTTTGGAGCTTTCCGGGGTGGCCCACGGTTTGTTCGAAGCCGATGGCTGTGCCTTGGAAGAAGTGCAGAAGGCTACCAAAGTGCTCGAAGCTTGGGCTGCCAAGGTTCCTGATGTGGAGGAGCCCCTGCAGGTGCTGCACGGCGCTGCCACCTACTTGGAAGATGCGAGCAGCCAGCTGGCATCGCTGCTGGATGGCATCGAAACCGATCCCATGCGCTTGGATGACATCGAAAGCCAATTGGTCGCGGTGGAACACTTGGAGCGCAAGTACGGTACCGATGCGGAAGGTCTCTTGCAACGCAGCGAGGAATTGCAGTGCGAGCTGAATGAACTCGAAGACCTCGAAGCCGGGGAGGATGCTCTTCAAGATCAAGTGCGCAGGGATTTCGAGTCGATGATCCAATCGGCAAAACTCCTGAGTAAAGGCCGCCGCAAGCTGGTCAAGGGCCTGCAGAAGGAGGTTGAAAGCGCCTTGGACAAATTGGGCTTGGGTGGCTCCCGATTCCGTGTGAAATGGGTAGAAGTCCAGGGTGACCCCGATGCCGAGCTGTCCACCCTGCGCCGTATGTACGGTCCCCAGGGAGCCGAAAAAATGGAGTTCCAGCTCTCCGCAAACCCGGGCGAACCCCTGGGCGCCCTGCGCAGCGTGGCCTCCGGTGGCGAGATGGCCCGCATCATGCTGGCCCTGCGCGGCGCCCTAGCAGTGCGCATGTCCACTCCCACATTGATCTTCGACGAAGTGGACACGGGAGTCGGAGGTCGGCTGGGTCCCGAGGTGGCCGATCACCTGTCACGCCTGGCTGGCCACCACCAGGTTTTGTGCGTGACCCACCTGCCCGCCATCGCAGCCAGGGCCGCTGGCCATCTCAAAGTGGAGAAAACCACCGAAAAAGGGCGCACCCAAACGAGCGTGCTGGCCTTGTTCGGGAAGGGACGCGAAATGGAGATCGCTGACATGATCGCCGGTGGGGGGGACCAGAAAACCGCCCTAGCAGAGGCCAGGCGCCTACTCTCGGCTACTTCTTGCTGATCGGGCCGGATTGGGAAGGCTCCCGGTCGCGCTCTTGAAGTCCTGGTTGCAATACCAGAGCGAGAAGGGGACCATCAGCCATAGCTGACGGGTCCACCGTAGGGTACCCTTCTCCTCCGGCCCGGCCGGACCCTGCCCATGGTGTTACAGGAACCTCTTCTGCTAAGTCCCCGACCCAAGCCCACGGTTTGGGGGGGCAGCGTGCTCGCCAATTGCTTCGATCAAGATCTCGGCGGCGGCGGTCCTATCGGAGAGGTGTGGACCTTGGTGGACAGGGAGGAGGGCAGCACGGAGGTTGCGGAAGGTGATTACGCGGGCCGTCGCTTGCGCGGGTTGATGCTGAGTGAGCGCCCTCATCTGTTGGGTCGCAGCAAGGCAAGCCCTGAGGACACATTTCCACTGTTGCTCAAGCTGTTGGACGCGGGCCAGGATCTTTCCGTTCAGGTGCACCCCGATCGTCAGCGTGCCAAACTGGTGGGGGATGGTGCAGAACCGAAAGATGAGTTCTGGTATATCCTGGACGCCAAGAAAGATGCGCGCATTTATTTGGGTTTGAAACCGGGCACCACGGCTGCGGACTTCGCCTCCAAGGCCGATGGTCCTGGCGTTGTGGATCGCCTGAACGAATACGTGGTGCGCCGGGGTGATTGTGTTTGGGTTCCCGCAGGAACCGTGCACTCCGTCGGAGCTGGCATCACCCTGGTCGAGATCCAGCAGAACTCAGACACCACCTTCCGAATCTACGATTGGGGGCGGATGGGCATGGATGGGGAGCCGCGCCCTTGCCAGCTCGAAAAAGCCCTGCAGGTGATCGACTACGAATCCGTGATCGAGGGCCCATTCAGGCCGGAAACCCAGGATTCCGGGGTGAATCAGCGCAGTCTTTTGATCGAAACCGAGGAATTTGCGGTCGAACACCTATCTGTCCACGCCCCTTTGCAGCACGATACCGCGGGACGAGCCTGGGCCTATATTGTGCTCCAGGGCAACGTCCGCCTTTCTGCGGATGATATCGAAGGTGACTGGCATCTCCACCGTGGGCAGACTTGGCTCATGCCCGCAAGCCTGGGCTCCTACCGATTTCATTCGCCGGATGGCGAAGTGCGAGTCCTGCGCATCGAAGCCAGGGCATAACCAAATCCCCCTTGGGCGCCACGCAGTCGATGCGCCGCCCCCCCAAAAGATATGGGTCCCAAGAAACGCCGCTCCGCTGGAAAGAAGCGAGCCCCCCTTTCCGTTACCAAGAAACGAATGCCCGCACGTTCCTCCACCGCGAGGGATGAAAAGAAGGACCTGACCAGTGTTCGCTTGAACAAGTTCTTGGCCGACAACGGCATCGCCTCGCGCCGCGCTTGTGATGAACTCATCGCAGAGGGCAAGGTCATGGTCGACGGCATTTCCGTCACCCAAATGGGTGCGCGCGTGCGGCCCATGGAGCAGACCGTCGAAATCGACGGCGTGATCCTGCGGCCGGAAGGCAACGTGCGCAATTACTATTTGCTCAACAAACCCACCGGCGTGGTGTGTACCAACGAGAAGCGGGAAATGCGTCCCAAGGCCGTGGACATGATCACCGACCCGGGCAAGGGTCGTATCTATACCGTGGGCCGTTTGGACGAGGACAGCACGGGCTTGATCCTGCTGACCAACGACGGTGAGTTCGCCCAGCGCATCGCTCACCCGCGCCATGGCGTGACGAAAACCTATTCGGTTCGCGTGCAGGGCAAAATTTCCGAAGAAGCCGTGCAGAAGGTGCGCCATGGCGTGCACCTTTCCGAAGGCCGCACCGCGGGCGCCCGGGTGGTCATCATGCGCCGCACGGTGACCGCTTCGATTCTGGAGGTCACCCTGCGCGAGGGCAAGAACCGCGAGGTGCGTCGTACCTTCGCCCGCGTTGGGCACAAGGTCGTCTCACTCAAGCGTACTCGCATTGGACCACTCACAGACCGCGGTATCAAGACAGGAAAATGGCGCGCACTATCCCGCGCAGAGGTCGAAGGCCTGTTGGCCGATGGCGCCGGACGCCCGACCACCGGGCCCGCGCACCCCTCGGAGCCGATCGATCGGGAATGCCTGGACAGGCCCAAGGAAAAGAAACGTGGCCAGCCCCGCGAGATGGACCAACCCACGGAAACGGGTTACGGAACGATTCGTCGTTCGCGCGCTGGTGGAGGTTCAAGCCGCGGAAAATCCACCGGCGGGAGGAGCGGTGCGCGCCGTGGATCCAGCGCTCCCCGCAGTCGCGGGGGCTCCGGTGCTCGCCGCAGGAGGTCCCGTTGAGCGTATTTGAGTCCACCCCGATCGACGAGGTAGGAGCTATCGTGCACGACACGCGCTTGGCCAATGGATTGCGCCTGTTGGTTGTCGAACGCCACACCGATCCGGTGGTCGCGAGCATGTGCTGGTATAAGGTGGGCTCCAAGAGTGAGCGCACCGAAGAGGCCGGCATGAGCCACTTCCTTGAACACATGATGTTCAAGGGTACGCCGGCCTTTGGCAAGGGCATGGTCGACCGCGAAATCACTCGCTTGGGTGGTTCCAACAACGCTTACACCTCGTACGACTTCACCGCGTATTGGTTTGAATTGGCCAGCGATCGCTGGGAACGCGCCTTGGATTTGGAGGCGGATCGCATGCGCAACCTATTGCTAGATCCCGATGAGTTTGAATCCGAAAAAGCGGTCGTGCTCGAAGAGCTTTCCATGGGGTTGGATGATCCCTGGCGGCGTTTGTCCCAAGCGATGTCACCCAGAATTTTCGGGCGGCATCCCTATGGGGCTGCGATCATCGGCTACCGGGATGTGCTCGGGCGTATGACGCCAGACCATATGCGCGCCTTCTACAAGCGCTTCTATCATCCGGGAAACGCCACCGTGGTGATTTCGGGGGATGTGAATCCGGAGCGCGCGCTCGATATGGTTGAAGCGAAGTACGGTTCCATCGAAGCGGGTGACCCTTGGTCCGAGGCCGATACCTGGCGCCCGAAAATTAGCATGCCCCTGGGCTCCCAACGCATCGACATGACATGGGATGATCCCGGCAAGCGCATCATCATGGCTTGGCCCACGGCGAAGGTCGGATCCGACGCCGACTTCCAAAGCGACGTGCTCTCCACCCTGATCGCAACGGGACGCTTGTCTCGCATGTACCGCAGTCTTGTGCTTGACAAAGGTTTGGCGACCTACGTGGCCGCCCACAACGACGCGCGCCAAGAAGGGGGCTCATTCATGTTGTACGCAGAGGCCAATCACGGGGTCGAAGCGGCCCGTCTGGAAGAGGCTCTGCGCGAAGAAATCACTGCCATTCAACAGGAACCCGCCGGCGCAGAGGACCTGAACCGCGCCCAGACCATTCTCGCCGCCGGTGAACGATCCACAACCGAAACGGTCTCCGGTCTGGCCGAACATCTTGGTGAATATGCAATCGATGCGGATTGGCCCTTGTGTTTCCAATTGACCGAGCGCCGGGGCAAGGTGACCTCCGAAGACATGGTCGAATTCGCCCGCGAATACCTGAGCGAAGATCGCTGCGTCACCGGCACGAGCTTGCCCGAAAAGGACTGATGCCATGCAAGACTCATCCAGTGCCCTGATCATTCCCCGCGTTCGGTACGAATTGCCCGGCGGCGGCGTGTTGTTGGTTTCCAAGAGACCCAGCGCTCCTGTGACCGCTATGCGCATCAACATGCGTGGTGGCATTCTTTCCGATCCGAAGGGGAGGGAGGGTCTAAGCCAATTGGTGGGGCAACTCACCGACCAGGGGACGGCCGATCACGATGAAGCCGGAATCGCCGAACGTATCGAACCTTGGGGGGGCGCTGTCGGGGGTGATTCATCAGGTTTGCGCGGGTCGATGGCCGGCGATAATTGGCAACAGTTGTTGGACGTGATGGTCGAGCTTGCCGCGCGTCCGGCTTATCCGAAGGGGGGAGTTCAGATTCAATTGGCTCGCACTTTGAGCCACATGCGCGTGTCGGAGGAGGACCCGCGCGTACAAGGTGCACGCACCTTTCGCCGCCTGATCTATGGGGATCATCGGCTTGGTCAGCCTGGGAGCGGATCACTTGCGAGTTTGGAAGGTATCGGTGCCCAGGATATTCGTGATCACCACAAGGCCCATTGGGGTTCGGCTCGAGCCGTCATTGCAGTTTGTGGAAACGTGGAGCCGGATGAGGTTCATGAACGGCTGTTGATATTGTTGAAGGACTGGGATGTGGGTGCGCCCGAACCCAAGTGGGACCGTACCTTCCCTGATCGCGAGCCCCGCGCGCAGGCCTTTGAAAAGGGCCGCGAGCAGGTGCATGTCTATTTCGGTCACCTGGGAGTCGAGCGTAGGGTTGAGGATTACCCCGCCCTGGTCGTCATGGATCACGTGCTTGGATCCGGGCCTGGTTTTGTCAGCCGTCTATCCAGGAAGTTGCGCGATGAGCAGGGTTTGGCCTATTCGGTGCATGCCGACATTCATTCCAGTGCGGGTCTCTATCCGGGTTTGTTCACGGCTTACATCGGGACTTCTCCGGAGCATGTGGAGCGTGCCGTCCAAGGTATCCAGGCCGAAGTAGAGTCCATATGCAATGTGCAGGTGTCGGAGGACGAGTTGGCGATGGCCAAGGAATATGTCACCGGATCCATAGTTTTGGGTTATGAGCGTGCGAGTGCGCGCGCGGGCAGTTTGGTGGGGCAGGAAGTCCACGGGTTCCCCGAAAGTTTCCTGGAAAATTTACGGGACGCCTATCGTAGGGTCACGGTTAACGACATTCAGGAGACAGCGAAGCGCCACCTGTTTCCCCGGGCCGCAACCCTGGCAGCTTCAGGGCCGGTTTCAACGAACACTTTGCGCGGTCTTATGGGGTTGTAGAAACGGCGCGCAGGAAATCCAGCCCCTGCTTGTGGCAATGGGGTTTGATTTGAATGTGATTCACTTGGGTGTTGGTTTTGGTTTCTGACCATGCACGGCTCGGGGGTGCCATCACAGGGCTTCCACGCATCCAAATTCTTTTGGCAAACTTCGCCCTCGAGAGGTGAGGGCGTCCGGTGTGCGGCTTCAGGCAGACCCGGAATCTGCAAGTTCGTCGCCCTCCGATCTATCTCCTTGAATGCTCAGGGTCAACTACATTGCCCCATCGTGTTGCCTCAAGCTGAAATGTTACCAGGCTGCCGCATCGGAATCCTACCCGGTTCAGGGCTGTTGCTGTGGTCTTGGCACCAGGGGCATGGGCTCGACCCGGCCCACATCCGGTGGGCCGCCCCCCGCGGGGGGCGACTACTTGAGAGTCGGTCTCATTAGGGCGTAGCGTGCCCATCCTACGAAACCGCGAGCGGCTAAGGTTGATGACTCGCCCCTGACTCCTAAGAAGATCGATCCTCTATTGGTGCACCGAGGCGCGCCTGATCCACGAAGACTAGTTGACGGGCAGCATGGGGCCGCCACTGCTTGACTCGACGCTGGAGTGTCCGGAGCTGCCCCAGACTGTAGTCGCCTGGGTATTGCGCCCTGAGCCGCTGAAGGATCTCCATGGCCGTTAGATTTGGCTCTAATCCTAACCATACGATGAGTTCTGGCCAAACGGTTTCAAAGGGGTCCTTGCGCGTCCTCCAACTCCGCTGCTCGCGTGGTTTTCCCTGGTGTGTGGGGCGAATCTCACCGTCCTTCCAGGCGGACTCGAGTGATGCAAGAAACCGATCAATATTCGGGTTCCGGTTTGGCGGCGCAAAGCCCTTCGCCCCTGCAGCAAGCTCCGCTAGATGAGCCTGCATCGTTCGGATTTCGTCGAGCAGCTGAAGTGGGTCAAGCGTCGCAAGTACTGCGCGCAACCGGTCTTTCTGGTATTCATCGATGCTCTCACAGGTAAGCAATCGGGCGCAAGGCGTTGTGGGCGTTTCGTACTTCTTGCGGACACGCGCTCCAATTCGTTCTTTAGAAATGAGCTTGAAAGATGGTTGGAAGGAATTCACAAAGAGCCTTGATCTGCTGTAGAGGCGTGCGAGGGACTCCGCACCCACCAGTCCCTCCAAACGCCCGTATCCGACCATTCGGCGCACAATTGATCCGTTCTTCTGCTCGACCCAGGCTTGGTCATTTTTCTTGTAGGGCTGGGAGCGTGCGTACCGCATGTTAGGCTTCCATCCAACCGATCAGGCCTCGCAACAATCACTACACCGGGAACCCGGGCAGATCCCGCACTGCCCGCGCCTGCTTGACATGCCTCTGCCCATGGGAAATCAACAGGGCATACGCGTCGCCCATGGTGAAGCGCATCAAGATGAACGCTGGCGAGCGGATCTTCCATTTGCGCAAATTGAAATCCACGGACGCTCGCATGCGTTGCTCAAGACCTTCCTGCTCAGCCAAGAAGCGCACAAGGCCCCCCGGCTCCGGCACCGCTGACGGCTTGAACTTCTTCGGGGCTTTCATCCTGGCTTCACCCTCAGGACCCACATACTTGGCGAAACCACCACCCAACCAAGTGGGCTCAAACGCCTCACCCTTATAGGGTTTCTTGCGCGCTGCCTTTTCGATCAACCGATCGATCCTGGGGTAGTACAGCCCCGCCGTTTCGACCAAATGCTGAAGGCACTGCGCCATGCTCCATGTCCCATTGCCTGGGCTCCATTGCAGTTGCCCCTCGGTCAAATCTCCTGCGAGGCTGTGGGCTTGCCCACGGAGTTCAGTGGATTGGCGAAGTAGGTCGTTCAGGTACTCACTAGGCATGGTGATCAGAGTTGCTCCAGGGACCAGATCGAAACGGCCTCTCGGATTTGCTTGATGGGGTAGAGGCTGCGTGAGAGCAAAAAACGGTGAAAGGCATTCGGATTGAAGACAGGACCCATGCGGGCTTGGGTCTGTTCCCGCAGGTCGGCGATCTGCAGCAATCCAATCGTTGCGGCACAGAGTTGGCCCGGGCGCTCAATGCTGTCGCGCACGGTTTGCACGCAGAGCGAGCGGCGTATGCAGCTGTTGTCTTGCAGGTAGGCCTCAGCATCTTCAACGGACCACTGCTCGTTGTGCAATCCGGTATCCGCAACCAAGCAGGCCGCGTGCCAGAGTTCCAACAGGATCTGTCCGACCATGTCCTGGGGGGCAGAGTACATTTGAAACTCTCCTGCTAGGCGCGTGGCATACAGATTCCAACCCGCCTCGATCGAGGGCAGGTCCATCTTGCGCAACAATAGGGGGACCGTTGTTTGTGTGGTGGTAACCCGGTGGCGGAGGTGTGCACCGGGAACCCCCTGTGCGAAAGTCCAGGCGGGAATCATAGATCTGGGAGCGCCTGCCCATGCCTGGGTGTGCAGGTCGATCCGAGCGGGCTCGCCAGGTACGTATTGCAGGGGGATCAGCTGCGCGGTCGCCAGGTTGGTCCCAGACCTCATGGTGAGTTCGGTCAGGTCACCAGCGGGGAAGAGAGGCAGACAGCGTTGATAAGCCACCTCCAGACTGGTTTCGGTATCCAGTTTCCAAAGTTTGTCAGCGCCCTGGGCTGGGGCCGGGTTTTCTCGCAATTGTTGGAGGTATTCTTCGACGCTTACCTGCAGTCCGATGGTTTGCAGAGCTTCGCTGACGCGAGTGCGCAGGTGAGCCACCTCACTCAACCCGAGCCCATGCAGTTCGTCGGGGGTTGTCCTTTCTCCGGCAATGCGAGAGATCTGATAGCCATACCAAGCCTTGCCATCCTTGCGCGCCCATGCACCCGCCTCCGCTGGGGCCAAACCACGCAATTCATCCAGGCAGGCCGCCAGCTTCTGGTACGCGGGTCCGACCTTTTGAACCAATGCGCGATCGATGGCATCCTTCAGTTTGTTTCGATCCTCGGTTGAGATGGCAGCGCATTGTTCGAGGGCCGAATTCGCTTCGGAAGCCCAGGGGCTAGTGGAACTGGAGAGGGCGACGAAGGGTCGGCCGGCCAGCCAATTCAGGCATGCCGTTCGCGCGCGGCGCAGTACGAGTTTCGAAGGCAATGCCTGCTGATCGGCGCAAGCGCGCAGGCTGGCCTCAAGTTGTCCCAGGTACACCGGAAGTTGTTCGAGCAACTCCAGATAGCGTTGCCATTCCCGCAAGGACTCTGGCTGCATGGTGTGCCACAAGAAACGTGCAGGAAGGCGGTGCATGCCTTCCGCGTCGGAGAGCAGGATGCGGTGCGCGTTCCACTCTTGATCGGCCAGGGCCCAACGAATCCACTGCCGAGCGGCGGCCTTCTTCAGTTGATAATCCTGGGTGGTGCGTGTGGATTGAAAATCATCGTCCAGGCGCTCCTTGCAATCCAGGAGCCAACCTAGAACACGATCCACCTGCTCCGGATCCAGCGAGTCCCAGACCTCCACCTCGATATCGGCGCCAGCCAATGCCGCCGCGACGCGTCCGCGATCGGTGTTGGTTGCATGAACCTCGTCCAGAAAGTGGCGCAGGCGCGTCGGTCCATCCGGGGACAATTCCTTCCGCGCCCCATCGGGTCTCAAAAGGGATCCGCACGCGGTCAGACCCAACAGGATAGGCAATAGGTGTTTTCGAAGCATGGGCAACGGCCATGGTACGCAGCCAAGCCCCTTGCAACAATCGAAACTCGCGTCCCACCGCGCTTTGGGTTACCATTGGACTATCAATGGGCGAGCTCCCTAGAACGAACCGTGACCGATACCAATAACTCAAATACCGTGACCCGTGGCATGCGCGTGGAAGCCGCGGCCCAATACCTTCCTTCGGAATCCGATCCCGAGCGTGGGCGTTTCATCTTTGTCTACCGCATTCGCATCACCAACGATGGGCATCGCAATGTGCAACTGCGCAGGCGCGCTTGGCTGATCATCGACGCGAAATCCAAACGGGAGGAGGTGCGAGGTGAGGGCGTGGTGGGCAAGCAACCCAGGATTGCGCCGGGCGAAACTTTTGAGTACACCAGCTACTACCCCCTGCGTACGGATTGGGGAACCATGGAAGGCCACTTCAATTTTACCTTTGAGGACGGAGAGGAGTTCAGGGTCGATGTGGGACGTTTTTACATGGTCATCGCCGCCGAGAACGTGATTCTGAATTAGCCCAGCTGGATCACGGGCCCGCAGAATGCTGCGCTGCCCCCCCGCTGTTACATTTCGGTTGCACAGGCTTCGCGAGTGCAGGCGTAAGTTGACACCCAGTGACCGAACTTCTCGGGCACGGTTCCAGACCAGGAGTCCATTTCAATGAACAGTCGTGCTTTTTTTGCCGGTGGCTTAGTCCTCTTCCTCGCAACATTAATGGGCGCATCTCGCCTCGCTGCCCAGCAAACCTTGTCGCGGGTTGCAGATCCTGCGGTAGTCAAGAACCGTGTGGAGGCCCAGAAAAGCGCACTGGTCACCCTGACGGGCAGGGAAAGCGATGTGGTGAAACCCACCTACAAGCTGATTCGCAACCAGGAGGACTTTGACAAGGTTTGGTTGGCGCACAAGGGGTCGCGAGTGAACCGTGCCGCGCAGGGATGGCCCATGATTCCGCAGTTGGACTTCAAGCGCGTGCAGGCCCTGATGCTGTTTGGGGGCGACCGTGAACAATGCAACGGGTATCGGATCGTGGAAATCCTCGAAGAGGCGGATGTGGTCACAGTTCGCATCGACTTGATCACTTATCAAACGACGTCGACGGGATTTGGAGAAGATGAGAACTTCGACAATTCGGTGCAACCTTGGGCCCTCATGGTCCTGCCCGCCACGGGTAAGTCGATAATCGTGGAGGAGAACACCCAGTCCATGAAAAATCACCCCGCCAAGTGGACGCGCCGTGCAGGGTTCCAGGGATTCAAGGGTATCGGTCGCTACATCCTGGACACTCCCCAGGTGCAGACGAGCGAGTGATGGGTCATATGGTTGGGTTGTGGATCGGGCGCGGGCATTTCCCTGCGCCCGGCCCAGTGGGCGCCCCATGACCGTGATCAGGGCCTGGAGCGCGAATTTGAGCCCATGGGGTGGGATGGGGGATTCTCCAAACGGGGATCGAGATCCGGCGGTCGCCAGAGTCGGCGACTCCCGCTAGAATCTGCCCCATGAAATCCGCTGCGCAAAGCCAGGCCACTTGGAACCCCGACTCCTGGCGTGAAAAACTTTGCGGTCAGCAGCCCCGCTACGCGGACGGCGAAGGCTTGGAAAGGGCCAAGCGCGCCCTGTCGGAGCTGCCCCCCCTGGTGACATCTTTCGAGATCGAACGCCTGCGCAAGCTGTTGGCGGAGGCCCAGCAGGGAAAACGCTTCCTCTTGCAAGGTGGCGATTGTGCGGAACGCATCGCCGATTGCCAGTCGGAGCCCGTGGCTCAACGGCTCAAGATCCTGCTGCAAATGTCTCTGGTGTTGACCCATGGATTGCGCTGCCCGGTCGTGCGCGTGGGACGTTTTGCCGGCCAATACGCCAAGCCGCGTTCGAGCGCGACGGAAACCCGAGATGTGGGCGGTCGGAAACAAACCTTGCCCAGCTATTTCGGTGACCTGGTGAATCGCGTGGAGTTCACCGCGGAAGCGCGTGAACCGAAACCCGATCATATGCTCGAGTGTTATTACCACTCGGCGCTGACCCTCAACTTCGTGCGTGCGCTCGCGGAGGGTGGTTTTACGGATCTGCGCGAGTTGGACCGTTGGGACCTGCCCTTCCTGACCGCCGCTGGGTTGACGCCGGAGCGTCGCGCAGAATACCAACGCATGACACAGAACCTGGCCGATGGGTTGAGCATGGTGCATTCGCTTGGGGGAGTGACCTCCAAGGATCCCAATCAGGCTGTGGTCTTCTCCAGTCACGAGGGCCTGCATTTGGACTTCGAGCAGTCCTTGTCCCGCCCTGTTCCTGGACGGACTGGTTGCTACGACCTTTCCACCCACTTCCCATGGATCGGTGACCGTACCCGTGATCTGGATGGCGCCCACGTGGAGTTCTTCCGGGGCATCCGAAATCCCATCGCGGTCAAACTCGGTCCCACTGCCACGCGCGGCGAAGTCGTCGACCTGGCCCGCGCCCTGAACCCGAATGACGAAGCGGGTCGCCTGACCTTCATCACTCGCTTGGGTGCAGATCGCGTTTCCGATCACTTGCCCGCTTGGATCGACGCCATGAAGGGGCATCCCGTGCTCTGGGTTTGTGACCCCATGCATGGCAATACCAGCACGACGAGCAGCGGCTTCAAAACACGTCCCTTCGAGGCTATAGCCCAGGAATTCGAACGCACCCTGGCCGTGCACGAATCCACTGGCTCCTACCTCGGCGGCCTGCACGTTGAGGTCACCCCCGCTGACGTGACCGAGTGCATCGGGGGTACCGCTGGGCCCATAGAGAGCACGCTGCAAACCCGCTACCAAACCACCTGCGACCCGCGCCTCAATTATCAACAGGCCCTAGAGTTGGCCTTCCGTCTAGCACATCACGTGCAAGACGGCCGCTAGGAGAAAGGGGATCCCCAGCCGCGGCTCCAGCGCCCGTCTCACACGAACCAAGTTCGACCCGCCCATGCGACAATGGGTGAGACCTCGGATCAGTCGCGCACAATCCAGCGTCCGTTTTTCTTGCGGGTGTGCATCAGGTCCCCATATCCGATGAACGAAAGTGTGGTGGGGGTGGTGGGGTCGTAGCGGTAAGGCCTGTTTCCGAATAGGAACAGTCGGGGCGTGGGGACGTGCTCCATGAAGTCTGGACAGAGGTCTGAAAGGGCCGCCGGTGGAATCCCATGCCGTTCTGTGTACCGGTTGATTTCCTGAACCAGGAAATCCCCCCGGTCTTCGGCGGAATCTGTTTTGTAGGCGGAGAGCGCAGTTACGAATGGAAAGCAGAGCAAGATCCCGAGGATTGCGGATCCCCATCCCCGGGCACTGAGCGATCGGGTGGAGTACATATACAACAGTTGGGCGGCCCCGAGCATGCAGGCGCCAACCAAGAGGGCTGCCCAAGCCACTTCGAACTGGAGAAACCGCGATGAGAAGTGCAGAATCAAGCAGCCGGTGAAAGTGGCGCCTCCCTTGAAGCATGCCCAGCCCAGGTCAAATTGGCCCTGGGCGGATGGACCGGTTTGCTCGGTGTATTGCATGGTTTGCACGTGTGTTTCGAGGGAACTGCCTGGGTTCCGTATTGATGGCCCGCGGGGAATTCCGGCAAACTAGCAGGTAGTCCCCTATTAGGCTGCATTTTGGCCGAAGAGCCCACGCTAAGGCCCATGCCACATCACCTATGGGGCCCACGACGCTCCCTAACGGGAGCGGTAGGTGCTTCAGCGAATCAAGAACCACACGGAACCCAGGCAGTCCCCACTTTCCATCCCCGCATCGGCCTTCTAGGCCCCAGCAAGCCCCACTTGGGTCAATAAACAGGCGAAGAGGTCTTGTTATAACTGAATCGATCGGGACACTAGTCCCCATGAAAATCAAGTCGTGGATGTTTCAGGAAAAGGGCGCTCCTATGGTGCTCGCCGAGAGGGAGCAATCCCCCGGTCCTGGCGAGGTTTTGGTCAAAGTGGTCGGCTGTGGCGTGTGTCACACCGACCTGGGCTTCGTATATGACGGGGTTCCGACCCGCCATGAATTGCCCCTGACCCTGGGCCATGAGATCAGTGGAAATGTGATCGAAGCCGGCGAAGGCGCTGGCGATTGGGTGGGCCAGGCCGTGGTCATCCCAGCCGTGATCCCCTGCGGGGATTGTGCGGCCTGTGAGGATGGTCAAGGCTCGATTTGCCCGACCCAGGTATTCCCCGGCAACGACGTGCATGGTGGTTTTGCCACCCACGTGATCGTTCCTGCCGTGGGCCTTTGCCCCGTGCCCGACCTGAGCGACTCCGAGATCAACCCCGCCGGCATGGATCTGGCTGGCCTTTCCGTCATCGCCGACGCGGTTTCGACCCCCTACCAGGCACTGCTGCGCAGCGACCTAAAACCTGGCGATCTGGCAGTGTTCGTGGGTGCTGGTGGCGTGGGCGGATTCGGCGTGCAATTGGCCGCCGCCATGGGGGCCCATGTGGTCGCTATCGACGTGGATTCGAACAAGCTGGAGGCCCTGGCCGACTGCGGCGCGCACCTGCGTCTCTCCGCCAAGGACAACGACTTCCGCGCCTTGAAAAAGGGCGTGAAAGACTTCGCCAAAGAGCACGGCATCAACACCTGGCGCTGGCGTATCTTCGAAACATCCGGCAACCCGATCGGCCAGGCAACGGCCTTTGGTTTGATCGGTAAGGGCAGCTTCCTTGGTGTGGTGGGTTATACCCCCAAGAAACTGGAACTGCGGCTATCCAATCTCATGGCTTTCGACGCCACCGCCCGCGGAAACTGGGGCTGTTTGCCCGAGTACTACCCCGCTATCATTGAAATGGTTCTCAAGGGCAAGATCAAGCTTGAACCTTTTGTCGAACGTCGCTCCCTAGATACTATCAACGAAACCTTCGAGGCGGTCCACGCCCACCAGGTTTCACGCCGCGTGATCCTAACCCCCAAAGCCTAATACCATGGAATTCAAGAACCACGATCTCGTCCCTCATCAGGAGTTTGAGGGCATTCTGTACGAAAAGAAGCCCCTCGCTCAAGAGCCCGAACTGCACACGGTTTGGATCACCTTGAACAATCCGGGGCAGCTCAATTCCTATACCACCGACATGGTGAAGGGAGTCATTTTGGGCATGCGTCGCGCCAGTCAAGACCGTGCCTGCGTGGCGGTGGTCTTCACGGGTGCTGGCGATCGCGCCTTCTGCACCGGTGGCAATACCGCGGAGTACGCCGAGTACTATGCCGGTCGCCCCGAGGAGTACAGCGCGTACATGCGCCTCTTCAACGACATGGTCAGCGCCATTCTGATGTGCGACAAGCCCGTCATCTGCCGCGTGAACGGCATGCGCATCGGTGGCGGCCAGGAGATCGGCATGGCCTGTGACTTCACGGTCGCCCACGATTTGGCCCTCTTCGGTCAAGCCGGTCCGCGCCACGGTTCCGCCCCCGACGGTGGCAGCACCGACTTCTTACCCCTGTTCATCGGCATAGAAGCGGCCATGGAAAGTTGCACCCTGTGCGACCATTGGAGCGCCCACAAGGCCACGAACTTGGGCCTCGTCACCCGCTTGGTTCCGAGCCTCAAGATCGACGGCAAGTTCGTGATCAACCCCATGATCGAATCGACCCGCGAGCGCGACGCATTCGGAAACGTGGTGTTCGGGGAGTTCCTGACCGGCGAAGCACGCGAGGCTGGCAAGGCCAAACTGAAGAGCGGTACCGTCGACCTCAGCAAGCTCGACGAAGCCGTCGATGAACTGGTTGGCAAGCTGTCCAACACCTTCCCCGGTTGTTTGAGCAAGACCATTTCGAGCGTGCGCAAGCACAAGCTCGCCCACTGGGACGCCAACAAGGAGACCAACCGCGCCTGGCTCGGCTTGAACATGATGACCGAAGCCCGCACCGGCTTCCGCGCCTTCAATGAAGGTGGCCGCGCCTGTCGCGAAGCGGACTTCCTGCTCTTGCGCAAGCGCATCGCCGAAGGCGCCAAGTGGGGCACGGAGCTTGTGGATGAGCTGCTCGCCGACGCCCAAGCTGCTGGCAAGGCCACGGTTAAATCATGACGCCGGACTCCGCCTTCAAAGTTCGCCCCACAAAACTGTCCGACCTTCCCGCCGTGGTGGAGTTGGATGGTCTTGTGAGCGGTGAACAGAAGGTTATGTATTGGCGCGAAGTATTTGCCCACTACCTAAAGGACTCATCCTGTGTGGCCTTGGTGGTCGAGGGCATTTTTGGCGTGGAAGGTTTTCTTTTCGGCGAAGTGCGAGCCTTTGAATTCGGATCTCCCGAGTTTGGGTGGGTCGTTTCCATTGAGGTCCATCCAAGTTCCAGGCGCAAGGGGCGAGGCTCCGCTCTTCTGAAGCAAGCACGCGAGTGCTTTGGCACCTTGGGCGTTACCTCACTGCGTACTATGGCGGCTCGCACCAACGTGCCGACCCTTTCTCTCTTCCGCAGCCACGGCTTCGTGGGCGGACCCTTTGTGCAGCTCGAACTTAATCTGGATGACAGCGAAGAGTAATTCGCAAATTCACCATGAACTTGACCACCGAAAAAGTTACCACGACCCTGTTGGATGATGGCGCCATTTGGCGGGTATCCCTCGATTCCCCCAAGGGCAACGTCGTTGATGCCGCCATGACGGCAGAGTTGGCCCAAATTTTTAAGGAGGCTGCCAAGGCCAAAGACCTCAAAGCTGTCGTGCTTACGGCTGAAGGCAAACACTTCAGCTTTGGCGCCAGTGTGGAAGAGCACCAGGCCGATCAGGTTGCCTGTATGTTGGCCGGTTTCCACAAACTGTTCCGCACGATCACCGCATCGGGAGTGCCCGTTGTGACAGCCGTGCGCGGTTGTTGTTTGGGGGGAGGTTTGGAGGTCGTGGCTTTTTGCCAGCGCATCTTCGCCCACCCTGGAGCCAGCTTCGGCCAGCCCGAAATCATGTTGGGCGTGTTCGCGCCGGTCGGTTCGGCGATCCTGGCGGACCGCATCGGACGCGGTGGGGCGGATGATCTCTTGATCACCGGCCGCACGGTCAAAGCGGACGAGGCCCTGGCCATGCAGTTGGTCGACGAACTCACCGACGATCCGGAAGCGGCTGCCCTGGGTTGGGTCCGCGAGCACCTGTTGCCGCGTTCCGCATCCTCCCTGCGTTTGGCCACCTTGGCAGCGCGCCACGACTTCAACCGCCGCTTCGACAAGGACGTGGCCGAGCTGGAAAAGTCCTACCTGGAAACCCTGATGGCGACCAAGGACGCGAACGAAGGCATCACCGCCTTCCTGGAAAAGCGCAAGCCCAATTGGAGCAACGCATAGTGCTAGATCTGGGTGTGAAAGGGGCGGTTGCGGTCGTCACCGGTGCAGCTGGTGGAATTGGCAAGGCCATTGCGGAAACCCTCACGGCCGAGGGCGTCAACGTTGTTGGCGTGGACCTCTCAGATGCGAATGGTTGCGTGGCGTGTGATGTGACCAACCGTGGTCAGGTCGATGCGCTCGTGCAGTCTGTGATCGATGAGCACGGCGGCGTGGACTTCTTGATTCATGCTGCGGGCATCACCCGGGACAACGTGCTCTGGAAGCTCGAGGACGATGACTGGAGTTCAGTCATGCGCGTCAACTTGGACGCGGCTTTCCTGTTGCTACGCGCCGCGTCCCCGCACCTGCGAGCTTCAAAGCGCGCTAGCGTGGTGATGATCACATCGATCAACGGCCAACGCGGCAAACGTGGACAATCGAACTACGCTGCCAGCAAGGCGGGATTGATTGGACTCGCCAAGTCCGGTGCCCGAGAGTTGGGCCGCGACGGCGTGCGAGTGAATGCCGTTGCACCGGGCCTGATCGACACGGCCATGACGCTCAACCTGCCCGAAAAAGTCCGCGCGACCGCCATCGCCGAAACCGTGCTTTGCAAATCCGGAACTCCGGAGGACGTGGCCGGTGTGGCCTTGTTCCTGTGCTCTAGCCTTGCTGGTCATATGACGGGCCAGGTCCTTCGGGTAGACGGTGGACAGTTGATCGCTTAGGGCAGATACGGCGTCATGGGCAGATACGGCGTCAGACCCTCAACCGTCAGGAATTGACTGGAGGGTGCCGCAACTGTCAGGGCAAAACCTTGCCTGCGGGCCTCCAGAAGCTACATTCAATCCATGCCCACGGACTCCAATACCGCCAAACGCTGCTTCCTGTGGCGCCGCGGAGTGCTCGGCCTCGGCCTAGGCTCCGGCATCTGCTGGGCCCTAGCCATGATGGTCTCCGACCGCGAACTGCCCCTGCCCTGGATGATCGGCCTGACCTTCGTCCTGTTCCCGCTGATCGGTTACCTGGCCGCCCTGCGCATGTGGAAGCAGGGCCGCGGATGAAAGCGGGGTGCGGCTGAGAATCCCCGCAACGCTTTGGAGATCGCTGCGTCTAGGAAGGCAACCCCCGAACTTTCGCTTCTTCAAGAGCCACAATCGCCATGCCTTCCAACCCCGCCACCACCATCGGTATTGAGACCCTGCTTGAGCACGAGCCCTTCGTGCGTTCTATCCTGCGCGGTTTGGTGTCCGACGAGAACCAGGTCCAGGACCTGGTACAAGAAACCTGGGTGCGCGCCATGCGCCGCCCGCCGCAGGAAGCGGGGGCTATCAAAGGTTGGTTGACCCGTGTGGCCAAGAATCTGGTACGCGACTCCCACCGCCGCAACGCCACGCGCACGCACTGCGAACACACGGCATCACGTTCGGAAGAGGACACCTCTGTTGCGGTCAGCGAAGAGCGTCTGCGCCTCCACCAACAGATTTTGGGCGCGGTCATGTCCCTACAGGAGCCCTATCGCAGTGTGATGATCCTGACCTACTACGAGGATCTTTCCGCCCGCGAAATCGCCACCAAACTCGATCGCAAACCGGCCACGGTGCGCTCTCAGATTCATCGTGCGCATGATAGCCTGCGCAGCCAACTCGACGCGGACTACGGAAACCGCAAGGACTGGATGTTGATCGCGACACCCATGTTGAAGTGGGAGAAGCCAGCGGTCGCAAAAGCAACCGGGTTCACTCTCGCTCAAATTGCCAGCTACGCGGCTGTTGCGGCGTGCTTGATCGCCACCGGGCTTTGGGTGGAGTCCCTCCTGTCGGTCCCTGCGTCGGACGCAGATGCGAGTATTGATGGGGAAGGGCAGGTTGTGTTGCAGGCCCCTACCGATGGGGTCTCGGGTTCGAAGGGCTCTGCGACCTCCAGCAAGTCATCGGAAGGCACTGATGAAGATTACAGCGCGATGGGTAACGGAAATTCCACAGGGGCAGCACTTGCGGCAGGTTCAACAGGCCAAGAACGCACGCTCCCTTTGATGGAATGGTCGGTCCTCGTAACGCAAGACGGCAAACCCGTTGAGGGCGCTGAAGTGGTGGTGCGTATG
>JAAETM010000387.1 GCA_024228395.1 bacterium
CGCCTGGCGCGCCCACAAGCAAGGCGCTTTCTTCGCCAACCCGTGTTACACGCAGATCCACCCGACCTGCATCCCGGTTTCCGGCGACCACCAATCCAAGCTCACCCTCATGAGTGAATCCCTGCGCAACGATGGTCGCGTTTGGGTTCCAAGTGAAAAGGGCGACAAGCGCCACGCCTCTCAAATCCCGGATAACGAGCGCGATTACTACCTGGAGCGCAAGTACCCGAGTTTTGGCAACCTGGTTCCGCGCGACGTGGCCAGCCGCAACGCCAAGCAGGTTTGCGATGCAGGCCAGGGCGTTGGCGCCACGGGCCAAGCGGTCTTCCTGGACTTTGCCGACGCCATCAAGCGCGACGGTCGAGACACCATCGAGGCGCGCTACGGAAACCTGTTCCAGATGTATGAACGCATCACGGCAGAGGATCCGTACAAAATGCCGATGCGCATCTTCCCCGCGGTGCACTACACCATGGGCGGCCTATGGGTGGACTACAACCTCGAGAGCACCATCCCCGGCTTGTTCGTGCTTGGAGAAGCCAACTTCTCCGACCACGGAGCCAACAGACTTGGCGCCAGCGCGCTGATGCAAGGCTTGGCCGACGGCTACTTTGTTGTACCCGCAACCATCGCCTCGCACCTGGCTGGGCGCGCCATGGACCCGGTCACCACCGACCACCCCGCGTTTGGCGCGGCCGAAGAGGAAGCTCGTAAGAGCACGGAACGCCTGCTGAATGTTGGCGGCAACCGCAGCGCTTTCGACCTGCACCGCGAACTCGGTCTCATCTGCTGGGATCACTGCGGAATGGGTCGCCACAAGGAAGGCCTTGAGGAAGGCCTGGTCAAAATTCGCGCCCTGCGCGAAAAGTTCTGGAACGAGCTCAAAGTGCCCGGCACCGGTGCCGAACTCAACCAAAGCCTCGAACATGCGGGCCGCGTTGCGGACTTCATGGAATTCTCCGAGGTCATGGTCGCCGACGCTCTGCACCGCGAAGAATCTTGCGGTGGTCACTTCCGTGAGGAACACCAAACGGAAGAGAACGAAGCCAAGCGTAACGACAAGGATTTCTGCTACGTGGCAGCCTGGGAGTTCCAAGGTGTTGGGACCGATTCTAAGCTCCACAAGGAAGACCTCAAATTCGAAAACGTGAAACTGACCACGCGTAGTTACAAGTAACCCCGCTGCCCCCCAACCCCAACGAGACAATGAACCTAACACTTGATATCTGGCGGCAAGCAGGACCCAACGACAAGGGACGCTTCGAGACCTATAAGACAAAAGCTGACCCCGACATGTCCTTCCTGGAGATGCTGGATGAGCTCAACGAAGACCTTCTCAACAACGGCAAGGACCCGGTCGCTTTCGACCACGACTGCCGCGAAGGAATCTGTGGAATGTGTAGCTTGGTCCTCAACGGCCAGCCCCACGGACCCGAGGTCCTGACCACGACTTGCCAACTTCACATGCGCAAGTTCAAGGACGGGGATCACATCACCATCGAGCCCTTCCGGGCCGATGCCTTCCCGGTTTCGCGCGACCTGGTCGTGGACCGAGACGCCTTCGACCGCATCATCGCGGCCGGCGGTTACATCTCGATCAACACCGGCGC
>JAAETM010000388.1 GCA_024228395.1 bacterium
CCGCTGGTTCGGAGGCCGCGTCGCATGGCTCGCCGGCGACAAAACCAAGGCGCAAACCCTGCTAACCGAAGCCCGCTCCCTAGCCGCTTCCAAAGCCACCAGCGACTCCGTCTCCAGCGAAGGCGACACCGCCTCCGGCGCTGCCATGACCGCCGAAGGCGGAGCCCGCCTATCCCCGATTCTCACACGCTGGCGCAGCGTGAACGAAAGATCGGGCGACATCGAGGAAGAGTACGCCGCCCACTGAAACGCGCTCCCGCGTCTTGCGTGCAGCGGGGCATGGGGGAGTCATGCCGACGCAGTGCGAGTCAGTCTTCCCGCTCCAGTTTTTGAATGAAGAGGATTTGTTCCCGGGCCTGCTTGTGCGCGGCGGCGCGCTTGATCGCCATGCGGATGAGGCGATTGGTTTTGGAGCGCGGGAAGCGGCGGGTGCCCACCAGGGCGGAAGCTAGCGGCGAGGGGAGGTTTTGGCGGAAGGCCTGGTAGCGCGCTTGGCGTTCCGCCACGCGTTCGTCCAGTTGGGTGATGCGCAGGCTCTTGGCGGAGGGACTCAGGGTGGGGAAGCCGGCCTTGTCCACGCACACGCCCCAGGGTTCGAGGCGGACGGCAAGGGTTTGTTCCAGGGCCAGGGCCAGGGCGCCGGTGTCGGCGATGGTGTGGCGGTTGGTGGCGCGCAGGACCTCTTGCACTCCCAAGGTGAGCATTTGCATCATGCCCTCTTCCAGGTTGTCGATCTCCACCACGGCGCGACGCACGTCTTGCACGTGGTAAACCAGGTTGGCGTCGGCGAAGTAAACCAGACCGTCCTGGTTGACCACGCGTTGGCTGGGCAGGTCCATGGTGCGTGAGCGGGTGGGCACGATAGCGACCGATTGGAAGTAGGGGATCAGGGGGCGGAAGCCGTGGTCCAATACTTTTGTGGCGCGGCCGAAGTGGAACAACAGGCCCTTGTGACCCGATTGCACCTGTACGCCGGCGGCGCGCACGACCGCACCGATGGTAGCGGCCAGGATGACAAAAAGATCGTCGCCCATCTTTTCGATGAGCACGGAAAAGAAGCGGCGCCACCCGGGCTTGGGCTCGGGCGTTTCTTCTTCCTGTTCCTGGAAGGCACTCCGGGAATAGGTTCCTGTGCGCGGGGTGGGGTGCACTATTCCTCGGTTTCCTCGGCTTCTTCCGGGGTGGGGGATGCGGTCGGAGCGATCGGCGCGCGCAATTCTTCGAGCGGGTTATCGGGGTGCACGGAGACCACGGCGCCGGAGATCAACGCCACGCTGGCCTCTTCGGTGAGGCCGGTTTGGCGCAGGCGTTGGTAGAGCGTTTCCTTTTCGATCGCCAGCATTTCGAGTTGGGTGATCTCGAGTGAGGTGGGTGATGGGGAAAGGTTGGAGAAGCCGAACTGCAATATTCGCACGCCCCATTGGTCTTCCACATCTCGCAGCTTGGTGCGGATATCGGCGCACATCGCTTCCACGTCGGTGACCGATTTTCGATCCTGGTCCGATACGACCTCCTGCACCGCAATCACCACCCGGTTCTGCAAACCGGCCACGAGCTCGTCGACTTCGACGATCGCCTTGCGCAGGTTGACGATCTGATAAACCACCTTGCAGTCGACCTCGTACACCAGGTTGTCGTTGAGTTGGATGACCTGTGGGGTCAGATCCAAGGTCGTGTGCTTGGTGTCCGCGACCTCAAAGGTCTGCAGCAGCGGAACCTTGAAGTGGATGCCAGGTCCCACCACGGCGCGTGCGCGGCCGAGCGTGAAGCGCAGGGCATGTTGACCATCCCGGACGATGGTGAAGAGGCCGGTGAAAGCACCGAAGAGGTCGAGGGCCATGGCATGGGGTGGAAAACCGGTTGGATTTCCGGGTTGGTGAAAGGTCGGGCGCGCGCTGAGAAAAAGAACCCGGCGAGTATTGCGGGTCACGGCGCAGGGGTCAGGGTAGCGTGATGGGCGCCCGAATAGCACCCCACTCCCCGGTTCCGACGGACCTTGCCCACGAATTGGATCGGGGCCACTCCGTCGCCATTGGACAGATCCCTGTGAGGCCTCCCGGGGGGGTAGATGGCCGCGTGGGGCCAAGAACCCGCCAGAGCCGCGCAGGATCCCGACCATTTTGCGGATGTGTATGACCTTTCAGGCACCAATCCCCAACACCATGGCCATGCCGGAGTTGAGGATTCGTGATTGGAAGGGGTCCTCTTGCCGGTCACCGGGGCTCCTCCTGTACCGGGGCGACAGGGGGGTGCACAGATGGCGAGGGGGTGCTGGTAAGTGCCTGCCCCATGGCGCCTGCCCTGCGGGCATTTCCCGATCGTATTGGCAAGCACTCAGGGGTGGAAGTGGAAGGAGTTCCGAAGGGTCCGTTTCGAGGGGGGGCGAGGCGGAATAGCCACCGCGGTTTCGATTTTGGGGGCTAGGTTGTATCGCCCGGATCCCTTTCGGAGTGACTCATAGGGTCGTTCCGATTCCACTGCGTGGGACTGGGGCTGACCTAGTGAATAGCGAAAGGGTCGGTGATGGCGGTGAGCAGGGCGCCGTGGCCCGGCAGTTTGGGTGGGTGAGTTGGTGCTCGCGCGGGCGGCTCTTGGTGCTACCATGATCAACAGCCCCAGCAGCCACTGCATACGGACGGCGCTACGAACGGCCGCTCGACGACAACTTCGCAAGGTGGCCAAATCCAGCATGACGCAGTCCCTAGTTTTCTATAGCAACGATGATGCGGAATCGAGTGTTTCCTTGACGCGTCGCGTAGCCCAGGTGATCGGCGCCAACACACCCCGCATGGGTTACGTGGCTTCAAGCCCAGACCCGGGGCGTGTGTTTTTCGAGCGCAAGCGGGCGCACTATGAGAACCTCGGTGTTGACCTCTGCGCGTATCTGGACTCTGACACCTGCGACCTTGACGCCGCACTGTCCTCGCTAATGGACTGTGATGCGATTCACCTTTCGGGCGGCAACACTTTTTCCTTCCTCGGTTGGCTGCGGGAGCGTGGAGCGTTACCGGCGCTTCAAGAATACGGTAGGACCGGTGGTCCCCTTGTTGGGGTCAGTGCCGGTGCGATCCTGCTCACTTCATCTGTTTCGTGTGCCGAGCTCTGTGGGGACGTACAACCGCCAGGTTTCCTGGACATGAAGGCAATGGGACTCGTCGACTTCGAGTTCTGGCCCCACTACACATTCGGGGCGGAGAATGGCCATGGAATCGGGGCCTTCCTTCGGTACGCTCCGCTCGTATATGCATGCCCCGATGGGGCCGGGCTGGTTGCAGGGGGTGGAAAGGTCGAGATGTTCGGCGATGTTCGGGTTTTTCGATATGGCGTCGTGGCGCCGAACCCTGCAATGCGATCCGATCGCGACCCGACTGCTGCCGGTGAAGGTCCCAAGTGCTAGCCCGGATATTTCATGAAGACGTGCCCCAGGCACAGCAACTCGGTTCCTGGCAGGGCTTTGTGGATTTTGACCCCGCAGGCAATGCGGTGGCATTGTCGAGGAAGGCAAAATTCGGAAAGTCCTGTCAGGGAGCGA
>JAAETM010000389.1 GCA_024228395.1 bacterium
TTGACCACGTCCATCGCAGCTTTCTGCGCTCGCAGCACGACCTCGTAGATGGCGCGTTGGGGATCGGTGAATGTCCCTGACACGGGGAAGGTGCGCGTCACGTCACTGGCGTAACATTTGTACTCAGCGCCGGCGTCGATCAGCACCAAATCTCCATTCTTGAGCGGTTGATCGTTTTCCACATAGTGCAGGATGCAAGCGTTCGAGCCACCGGCCACGATGGAGGAATAGGCCGGACCGTTGGCACCGTTCCTACGGAAGGTGTAATCGAGCAGCGCATCGATTTCGTACTCGTGCATGCCCCCGCGTGTTGCCGCCATCGCAACCCTAAAGGCCTCGGTTGTAATGGAGGCCGCCTTGCGCATAAGCTCCGCTTCCTGCTCCGACTTATGCAGGCGCATTTCGTGTAGGGAGTGGTGTCCGTCGACGATCTCCACGGGCGGCTCGATACCCTTGCGGGCACGGCTACGCAGGGCCTTGACCATATGGTTGAACTTGAGGTCCATGTCATCATTCATGCCCAAGCGATACAGGATGCGCGGGTGCCCGACCAGCAGCTCAGGCAACTTGGTCCACAGGTCGTCGATGTTGAAGACCTCATCCACACCGAGGGTTTCGGGCGCGGCGTCCAGACCCAAGCGCTTGCCATTCCAGGTCTCCATTTCCTTGTTGGACTCGCGTAGGAACAGCACGCTCCTGCCGATCTCGTCATCGTCCTCGCCGGGGATGAGCACCAGCACGCAACCCGGTTCGGCAAAACCGGTCAGGTACCAAAAGTCGGAGTCAGGCCTGAATCGGAAGTCGCAATCGTGGTTGCGCATCTTGACCGTGTTCGTGGGGATGATCGCGACGCATTCGTCCAGGGTCATGAGGACCCCGAAGCGCTTGCGGTTCTGCTGGTAGAGATTCATGGGGACCAACATAAGGCCCCAGGCTTGTCAAGGCAGCAGGAAAAGCTCCACGCTGGACAGCAGACGGCGCATTCGGGCCTGGCGGGCGGGCAGGGGACTCGATTCCTTGCCTTCCGCCGTGGTGGAGTCAGGACCCAAATCCACCATGACGCAGCGTGGGGGCAGCTCCTGCGCTTGGGTGCCAAAGTCGACGGGGATGCCAAGCAGGTCGCGTAAGACTTTGGCTAGGGTTTTGAGCGCCGGGGTCGGCGGTTCATCGCGGGCCAGGAGAAGCCGCATGCTGCGGTCCTTGAACCAACCCGCGCCTGCTTTGGGGGAGGCGGGCCAGGCTTCAAAGGCGGGCTTCAGCCTGGAGAACAGGGTCCAAGAGTTCTCACGTCCTGCGGGCAGCTCGATCGCGATGCCCAAGTGCGCATCCAGGGTCTTTTCCCAGTCCGAGTAGGTGTACGAGCACTCAAAATTGCGTGGGCTGGGAAGGATGACTTTGATCGACAGGGGCTTTGAAGCGCGGTTCCAAAGGTCCAGCTCGATGCCCTCGGGCTGCAGGGTGAAGCGCAGGTCCATGGCTTTGCCCTGTACGGTCAGGCCCCCGGTCCAGGTCATTCGAGGTGGGCCTTCCTCGCCTTGGTGCCTATCGGAGGGCAGCAGGGGGAAGGCGGGTTTCAAGAGAGCTCCGGCTGGAAGTGTCAGGCGCGAGCCCTTGCCGATGGGCGTGTCAAAAGGTACCCCGGGCCACAGGTACGGAAGGGCGCGGGCCACCTGCTGGGGTCCATCGCCGAGCTTTTGCAGGTGGAACCATGCGTCCTGGTCGCGGCCTTGGGCCTTGGCGATCAGGCACAAGCTAAGGTGGGCTTCGAGACGCGCTTGCAGGGGTGCTTGGGAAGCCTGGACCTGGCTGAGGGCGGCCGACCAGGCCTGGAGGACCTCGGAGCCAAATGGGGCGGAATCTAAGGCTGGTGCCTTCACCGGCAGCGGAGCGGGTTCGGTATCGGGGCCCACGGACGCCCAAACCTTGCCCAGGGAAGGTTCCGAAAAGGACACCTTGGGTGCGGGGGCGGGCTTGACCTCTGCCTGCATGGCTTGGGCGGGGCCCAGAACAAGCCAGCACGTAAGAAATGTGAGGATGGGGGGGGCTTTCATGGGTATCTGGGAATGGGGCGCCGCGTTCCTCCCGGGGGAATATCTAGAACCGGGCCACACCGTGATAGTATGGAATCGTCCCACGGACCAACCGGTTCAATCCCAGCTTTCCCAGAGCGCTCCGGCGCCGATCCCATGCCCAGCATCGATCCCGAGCTTCTCTCCCTGCTCGCCTGTCCCGACTCCCGCCAGCCCCTCGCCGAGGCGGGCGATGATGTTTTGGAGAAGGTCAACGGGGCCATCGCAGCCGGTGGTTTCAAGAACAAGGGCGGCACAGATGTGGACCAGGCCCTGGAGGCCGGGCTCGTGCGCGAAGACGGCTCCATCGTCTATCCGGTGCGCGATGGCATTCCGGTGCTGCTTGTGGAGGAAGGGCTGCCCGTTCCCCAGGCCTAGATCCAGCGGGCCGGCGCCATGCGTTTTACCCATCCTGACCATGGCACGGCTGTGGTGCGCTTGGCGTATTGCACCAACCTGCATGCGGGGGAATCCCTGGCGGAGATCCGCGAGGGGTTGCAACGTTTCACGCTGGCGGTGAAGCGAGAGCTGGCTATCCCAGGTGCGTTTGGGATAGGGATTTATCTTCCTGCGAAGGTTGCATTGCACCTGGCGGCGGAGGGTGGGCGCGAAGATCTGCACGCCTTCGCCGGATGGCTGCGCGAACAGGGCCTGGATCCTTTCACCTTTAACGCGTTTCCCTACGGTGACTTTCAGCGGGATGGTTTGAAAGAGGACGTCTACCGCCCGATGTGGACGATGCCCGAACGCAGGCGATACACCCGAGCCGTTGCCAGGGTGGCCGCATTTTTGATTGGCGACGGCCATGGGACCTCGCGCCATATTTCGATCAGTACCCATCCGGGTGCCCACGTGTCCCAGGTGCAAAGCACTCCCGAGCGTCACGATCATGCTCGAGGTTTGGCCCAGGCTGTTGTCGATTTGGTGGTGGACCATGTACGGGGAGCGCCGCCCGTCGTGCTCTCCGTGGAAGCCGAGCCTTGGGCCATCGCGGGGAACTCTCGAGCTCTAGTAGAACACTTGGCCCTGGTCGCGACCCGGGCGGAAGCCCTGCTGATGGAACAGCATGAATTCACAGGGCGGGCCGCCACGAATTTGGTGGAAAGACACTTGGGCACCTGCCTGGATGCCTGCCATAGTGCCGTGGAGTTCGAGTCCCCAGGTGATGCGGTTTCCCTTGCGCGGGTCGTGGGCTGCATGGGCAAACTGCAATACTCCAATGCGTTGCGCGTGGAGAATCCTGCGAACAACCGTTCCGCCGTGGACGCATTGATCGCCTTGGATGAACCGCGCTTCTTGCATCAGGTCACGGGACTCCACCCGACCGGGTTGCAAACCGCTGGGGATCTATCCGATTTGAAGGACACACTCGCAAGCGACGAATCCCAAGCATTGTGGAACGCTTGTGAAGAGTGGCGTTGTCACTTCCACGTGCCTGTCAACCTGCCCGAGTTCGCTGGATTGGGCACCACCCAAGTGCATGCGGACGCCATCCTGAGCGAATTGCTAGCCGACCCGGGGTCTTGGAGGACACCCGAGCTCCACGTGGAAATCGAAACCTACACCTGGAATATACTGCCGGGCGCGAAGCCCGATGGCTTGGTGCAGGGCCTCGTGGCGGAATACGCTCATGTGTTGGACCTGCTGCGCGCCGCGGGTTGGACCTCCGCTTGACCCGGGGCCTCCACGTGGAACGATACCTGTTGTTCCAAGTGGACCTCACCATTGCGTGCGCCAAGAAAGCTTGGTGGAGGAGTAAAGATGACCTGACTATGTAATCAACTAGACAACAGAGGCAGGACATTCTAAACCTCCTTTGGAATCTTGCGGGTGTCAATCCCGCCCGGAAAGGCTGGCCCCCATCCGGAAGCGAGTCTTGCGTGGGTCCGGGGTAACCCGGCCTGCGAAGCGTAGACAGCGAGTCTGTAGACCGTGTGATAGAGCCTCGAAATGAGTTTTTTGTGGGAGCCGACACCGTGCAACGCGTGGAAGGCGACATCAGTACACCGTGAAGGCCGGGTGTACGATCCCACCCGGGTCCGAGAGCAGGGCATGCAGACAGAGGAATCCCCAGGAACTTGGGAGGCCCTGTCGTCTCCACGCGCATGAACCGGAAGGGACCGGTCGACCAAA